>JAILRU010000131.1 GCA_024697945.1 Bacteroidaceae bacterium | reverse complement strand
TGGCGGGGTTCCACCTCTTCCCATTCCGAACAGAGAAGTTAAGCCCGCCCGCGCCGATGGTACTGCACACCCGTGGGAGAGTAGGTAGCCGCCGTTTTTTATCAAATGAAGCCTTTCGAGAGAAATCTCGGAGGGCTTTTTGTTTACATCCAAACTATCATTTTGGGTGAAAATATAACAAAACAACATTTTTCTTTAAATTCTTCATTCCTCATTCTTCATTTCTTCATTTTTATTTGTACCTTTGCACCCGAAAATAAAAAAATGATGCAAATGAACAGACACATGGGGCAGGGAGCATTGTGCAAGATGCAAGATGCCGTGAGCAAGACGGATGCTGCCAAGCTCTCGTGTTTGTCTGTCTCAGATAAGAAGCCACTCTCGCTGCCATTTTAGCGGAAGTGGCTTTTTTTTGTCAAAGAGTTAAAATGTTGAAAAGTTAAAAAGATAATTGCATTATGAATCTCAAGAAAGTTCTCGTATTAGGTAGTGGTGCCCTTAAGATAGGTCAGGCTGGCGAGTTTGACTATTCTGGTAGTCAGGCTCTTAAGGCTCTCCGCGAGGAAGGAATCTATTCGGTACTTGTTAATCCCAATGTCGCCACAATCCAAACCAGTGAGGGTATTGCCGACAAGGTTTATTTTCTGCCCATCACACCTTATTTTATAGAAGAGATTATAAAGAAGGAGCGTCCGGATGGTATTATGTTAGCTTGGGGAGGACAGACAGGCCTGAATGTAGGTACTGCCCTCTACCAAAACGGTGTGTTGGAGAAGTATGGTGTCCGTGTGCTTGGTACCAGTGTTGAAGCCATTATGAACACTGAAGACCGCGACCTCTTCGTGAAGGAACTTAGCAAGGTGAATCTGAAGGTTCCTACGAGTCAGGCCTGTGAGACATTGGGGGATGCAATTGCTACAGCACGTCGCATTGGTTATCCCATTATGATTCGCTCTGCCTATGCTTTGGGTGGTCTTGGTAGTGGCGTATGTCCTGACGAAAAGATTTTCAAGGAGATAGCAGAGAGTGCCTTTACCTTCGCACCTCAAGTACTTGTTGAAGAGAGCTTGAAGGGTTGGAAGGAGATTGAGTTCGAGTGTATTCGGGATGCTAACGACCATTGCTTCACGGTTGCCTCAATGGAGAACTTTGACCCTCTGGGTATTCATACTGGCGAGAGTATCGTTGTGGCTCCTACCTGTTCGTTGAAGGAGGAGCAGGTGAAGCTGCTGCAAGAACTCACCATCAAGTGCGTGCGTCATCTGAACATTGTTGGAGAGTGCAACATACAGTTTGCCTTCAATGCTGAGACGAATGACTATCGTATCATTGAGATAAATGCCCGCCTGTCACGTTCCTCTGCTCTTGCCAGCAAGGCAACAGGCTATCCTCTTGCTTTTGTGGCTGCTAAGATTGCCCTTGGCTATACCCTTGACCAGATTGGTGATATGGGTACGACGAATAGTGCCTATGTTGCTCCTTCCCTTGACTACCTCATCTGTAAGATTCCTCGTTGGGATTTGACGAAATTTACAGGCGTAAGTAGGAAAATTGGTTCCAGCATGAAGTCTGTCGGTGAGATTATGAGCATTGGTCGCTCTTTTGAGGAGATGTTGCAGAAAGGTTTGCGCATGATAGGTCAGGGAATGCATGGCTTTGTGTGCAACGACCATGTGAAGTTTGAGAATCTTGATGAGGAGCTTTCCAACCCCACAGACCTTCGCATCTTTGCCCTTGCACAAGCTCTTGAAGAGGGCTACACTGTAGAGCGTCTTGAGGAGTTGACAAAGATAGACCCCTGGTTCATCGAGCGCATGAAGAACATTGTTGACTTTGAGCATAAGCTACAGACATACAATGCTATCGAAGAGGTGCCTGCTGAAGTTCTTAGTAAGGCAAAGGTTTTAGGTTTCAGTGACTTCCAGATAGCACGCTGTGTCTTGAAAGTACACACTGGCAATATGGAAAAAGAGAATCTTGCTGTCCGTGCATACAGGAAGAAACTTGGCATCCTGCCTGCTGTGAAGCGCATCCCAACAGTTGCCAGTGAGCATCCTGACCTGACGAATTACCTCTACATGACCTATGCAGTGGAGGGACACGACATCAACTTCTACAAGCACGAGAAGTCTGTCATTGTGCTTGGTAGTGGTGCCTATCGTATTGGCTCAAGTGTGGAGTTTGACTGGTGTTCTGTCAATGCCATACAGACTGCCCGCAAGCTTGGGTACAAGAGCATCATGATAAACTACAATCCTGAGACTGTTTCCACAGACTATGACATGTGTGACCGCTTGTATTTTGATGAGTTGTCTTTTGAGCGTGTCCTGGATGTCATAGATTTGGAATCTCCACGTGGTGTGATAGTCTCCACAGGCGGTCAGATTCCCAATAACCTTGCCATGAAGCTCTACCGCCAGAGTGTGCCCATCCTGGGTACATCTCCTGTGAGCATTGACCGTGCTGAGAACCGTGGAAAGTTCTCTGCCATGCTTGATAAACTTGGCATTGACCAACCTCGTTGGAGTGCATTGACAAGCATGGAGGATGTGAAGAAGTTCATCGACGAGGTGGGTTATCCTGTTCTGGTTCGTCCTTCCTATGTCCTTTCTGGTGCAGCCATGAATGTTTGCTATACTGATGAGGAGTTGGAACGCTTCCTACAGATGGCAAGTGAGGTGAGCAAGGAATATCCTGTCGTTGTCAGCAAGTTCATGACAGAGACCAACGAAGTGGAATTTGATGCTGTGGCTCAGAATGGTGAGATTGTGGAGTATGCTATCTCTGAGCATGTTGAGTATGCAGGTGTCCACTCAGGAGATGCCACAATGGTATTCCCTGCCCAGCAACTGAGCTTTGCTACTGCCCGACAAATCAAGAAGATGAGCCGAGCCATTGCCAAGGAGCTGAACATCAGTGGTCCCTTCAATATCCAGTATCTTGCAAGGGGTAGGGATGTGAAGGTCATTGAGTGCAACCTGAGAGCCAGCCGTTCCTTCCCATTTGTCAGCAAGGTTCTCAAGCGCAACTTCATTGAGACAGCCACACGCATAATGCTCGATGCTCCCTACACAAAGCCTGATAAGAGTGCCTTCGACATTGACCATATCGGTGTGAAAGCCAGCCAGTTCTCATTTGCTCGTTTGCAGAATGCAGACCCCATTTTGGGTGTTGATATGAGCTCAACTGGTGAGGTAGGCTGCTTGGGTGATAGCTTTGAAGAGGCCTTGTTGAACAGCATGATTGCCACAGGTTACAAGGTGCCCAGCAAGGAAAAGGGTATCATGATAAGCAGTGGTGGTACAAAGGAAAAGGTTGCAATGCTTGATGGAGCCCGTATGCTGACAAATGCAGGCTATACCATCTATGCCAGTGAGGGAACAGCCAAGTTCCTGAACGAGAATGGAGCAAAAGCCATTGCTGTCAGCTGGCCTGATGAGGACAAACCTGGCATGGAAAATGTGATGAAGATGATTGCAGACCATCGCTTTGACCTTGTGGTGAACATTCCCAAGAATCGTACCAGTCGTGAGTTGACCAATGGCTACAGGATTCGTCGTGGAGCTATTGACCATAACATTCCTCTCATCACCAATGCCCGTTTGGCAAGTGCTTTCATCGAGGCATTCTGTACGCTGTCCATCCAAGACCTCAGCATAAAGAGCTGGAATGAATACTAACCTCTGATGCACATCCTCGAGCTCCCTTCTTTCTTCCCGCCTCATGGTGGCATGTTCTGTCTGGAGCAGGCTAAGGCATTAAAGGCACTTGGGCATGAAGTGCGGATAGAGAGTGTCATAGAGCTTGGCATTTCCTTGGACCGCAAGTTCTATTTCACAGCTCCTTGGCGTGAGGAAAGGAGGGAGATGGAGGGCGTTGAGGTGTTTTGCACCTATATGAGGGCTGTTCCTAAAGCAGTCCGCTATAACATCAATCACTGGATGTACCTCATGGAGAAGGCTGTGGACCGTTATGTCCAACGTTTTGGCAAGCCAGATGTCCTTCATGCCCATTGTTGCAAGAGTGCAGGTATGGCAGCCAAGGAGATTTCCCAATGGCTGGACATTCCCTTTTTCATCAGCGAACACCTCTCTTCTGGGCTGTTTGAACGTGATTTTGGTGAGGGGTGGCAGAGACACAAGTGGCTGAAAGAGAGGATGCAGAAGACCTACGAAGCTGCCTCCTGTGTCATCCCTGTTAGTCGAGAGTTGGTGGATGATTTGGCACCCTATTTTGGCAAAGCCTATCGCTATCAGCCTATCTCTAATATTGTTGATACAGAGTTCTTTACCTATCATGAAAGGGCACCACTTGCCAATCGTCCATTCCGTTTCTGTTGTCTTGCCATTGCTGATATCTACGGCAAAGGTTTTGACCTGCTTGCTGACGCTTTGCAATATCTGCCAGAGAACATTGAACTGCATATTGCGGGACAGAAAACCGATTCCCCTCCTATGCAGAAGCTTTTTGCCAATAGGCCCAATGTCTGTCTGCATGGACTGTTGGACAAGGCTGGTGTGCGTGATTTGCTATGGGAGTGTGATGCCCTTATCTTGCCAAGTCGCAGTGAGGCTCAGCCTTTGGTCATCTTGGAAGCACTTGCCACAGGTATTCCTGCTGTTAGCACCGATTGTGTTCCTTCATCACTCCGTATTCCCAAGGCCTGTCTTTTTGTACCAGTAGGAGATGCCAGGATGCTGGCAGAGAAGATACAGGAGGTGATGCACATATCGCCTTCCCAAGAATTTTCAGAGAAAGTAAAGCAGATGGCTTCCCCCTCTGTGGTGGCTCAACAATTAGTTGAACTACTCACTTCTTAACTACTTGAGAATCACCAGTATTTGTATTTGTAGAATCTCGTTGCCAGATGGGGTCAGGATAAGTGGCAGCGGGAGTGTATTGAAGGTCGAGTTCAGGAATCTCCAACAGGCTGTCTTCTTCTGCCCGATAGGGAACCTCATTGACGTGATAGGGTGAAATCTCCACCATACAGAACCCAGCCCTGAGGATGCCAAGTTCACGTGCTGCTGCACGGCTCAGGTCTATGATGAAGCGTTTGGAGTAGGGACCTCTGTCTGTCACACGAACTATGACAGTACGGTCATTCAGAGGGTTTCTAACTTTCAGCATAGTGCCGAATGGGAACTTCAGGTGAGCACATGTCATGCTGTCCCTATGATAGATTTCACCATTTGCCATGCGGCGTCCATGCAGTTTGTCAGAGTAGTAGGATGCATTGCCTTTGATTAGCACCTGTTCTTTCGTGGAAGGAGCGGGTTTTTCCACCTGTGTTTGAGCACTTATCAGGCTCCCCGATAAGGCAAAAAACATGAGTAATACTGTTCCTTTCATAGTCGATGAATGTCCTTTATGGCATTATTTCGCCGCAAGTTATCTATTTCTGTGCTATAAATAAGGTAATAAGAGCTTTTTTTTCTTGTTAAAGTGTCCGTATTGCATTTTTTTTAGTAATTTTGCAGACCAAAATACAAATAAAACGAATGAAAAAGACACCATTACTGATTTTTGCCTCTGTTTTGTGCTTGGGGCTGACCACCTCATGTATTTCGAACAAGAAGATGATATATTTGCAGGGAGCTACTCAGTCATTTGCTTTACCTCAGGACATAGAAGACCATTTTGAGTTGCGGGTTCAGCCTGACGACCAGCTTGCCATTTCTGTTGCAAGCAAGAATGTCGAGCTGATTATCCCCTTCAACAATAACACCCTGATAGGTGGTGGAAACAATTCGCAGACTGGTACAAACACTGTCAATGTTTCTTCCGGAGTGTCATATTTTCAGGTGAACAAGGAGGGTAACATCGAGTTCCCCATCTTTGGTACACTTCATGTAGGTGGCTTGACAACATGCCAGATTTCTTCGATGATACAGAAGCGCATGGTAGATGAGGGCTACATAAACGATGCTGTGGTCAACACCAAGATAATGAGTTTCAAGGTGACTGTGATGGGTGATGTCAAGACTCCTGGCACACAGACCTATCAGGGAGAGCGCCTCACCATCCTGGAAGCTCTTGGCAAGGCTGGAGACCTCACTAACAGTGCCTATCGTGACAATGTGCTTGTCATCCGTGAGGAGAATGGTAAGCGTACAGCCTATGAGGTCAATCTCCTTGACAATCAGGCAGTATTCAATTCTCCTGTCTATTATCTTCAGCAAAACGATGTCATCTATGTGCAGCCCAACAAGAGCCAGCGTGTGAAGGGTAGCACCAGCTATACTTGGCTGTCAGTTGGTAGTACAGTTGTTGGCATGGTTGTCAGCATTGTATCTCTTATCGTAGCACTCAAAAAATAATAGTATCATATATGGAAGCGAACAGCAACAATACAGGCCGCACCCCTCGTCGCAAGACTACAGGCTTTGAGGAAACCCTTACCCTGCGCGACATTCTTGATACTTTCCTGGACAATTGGATTTGGTTTGTCATATCTGTCATCATCTGCCTGGCTTTGGCACGTCTTTACTTGGCCACCAAGCCCAATGTTTATCAGCGTCAGGCTGTGATGCTTGTCAAGGACGACAATGGTTCCAACAGTGGCAGGCGTTCCAATATCAGTACAGATGCTCTGATGCAGCTCAATGGTGTACTGGCAGGGGCAAGTGTGAAGAACGAGGTGTATATCCTGCACTCCTTCCAGCTTGCACAGGAGGTAGCCAAGAACCTTCAGCTCGATGTGATGTACAGCATCCGTTCTGGGCTTCGCATTGTCTCACTCTATGACAACCGTCCCTTCACAGTCAATTTCCTCACGGAGTTCACTGTACCTGCAAGCTTCAAGCTCACAATAGACAGCAGCAGGGGTGGTACCATCTCTGAGGTGAAGTATGGTCTCCCGATGAAGGAGTCTGACTTCACAACAAAGGTGGAGTGGGGCAAGACTGTCAAGACTCCCTTTGGCGACTTTGTTGCATCTCCCAATGATAATAAGCTGGAGCCTTTTGTAGGCTTGACAATCCATGTCCAGCGCATCAGTCTGGAGGATGCTGCCATTATCCTGTTCAACAAGGTGACCAGCAGTGAGATAGACAAGGAGAGCACCCTGGTTCGCATCACCTGTAATGATACCAACATCCAGCGTGCTGATGACATCCTCGATGGTCTCCTGGAGGCTTACAAGCGCAGTATTATTGAGGACAAGAACCAGATAGCTAAGAGTACATCCGAGTTCATTGAGGACAGAATCGGTCTCATTCACTCCGAGTTGAGTGATGTGGAGGGACAGATGGCTGAGTTCAAGCAGAGCAGTGGTCTGGTGGACATCAAGGCCAGCAGTGAAGCCTTCATTGCACAGAGCAACACAGCACGTCAGCGTACCATTCAGGCTGAGACTCAGTACTCTATGGTTCAGTATCTTGTGGACTACCTCACCCAGAATGTGACAGCAGGTAACCTCATTCCCACTATGGGTGGCATCAGTGATACCGGCATCTCTACACAGATTGGCAACTACAACCAGCTGATGCTCCAACGCAATCGCCTGGCTGAGAACACCTCAGAGAACAGCCCCACCATTGTGGACTATGACAAGAACCTCGAACAGATGAGGGCTGCCATACTTTCCTCGCTCAAGGGTTACAGCGCCTCCCTCAAGCTTCAGGTGGATAAGGCAAAGAAGGAGGAAGCCGGACTCATGGGCAGCCTGCAATCCGTGCCTCAGAAGGAGAAGAAGGTAGTTGACATAGCACGTCAGCAGACCATCAAGGAAACCCTCTATACCTATCTGCTCAACAAGCGTGAGGAGACAGCTTTGCAGCTTGCCATCACAGAGGCAAACATCCGCGTTGTGGAGCATCCCTTTGGCAATCGCACCCCCATTGCTCCCCGCAAGATGGTGATAGCATTCATTGCCCTCATCATTGGCATCATAGTGCCGTTCCTCTACTTCCAGCTGAGGAAGCTGTTCGACACTTCTGTGCATGGACGTAAGGACATTGAGAAATATACCACTATACCCATCCTGGGCGAGGTGCCTCACAGCAGGTCCAGCCTCCATGACTCACAGATAGTTGTAGAGGAACAGGCAGATGAAATCCTCTCCGAGGCATTCAGACTCATACGTTTCAACATGCAGTTCCTCAACAAGGATGCACGAGTCATCATGCTCACCAGTACCATGCCAGGCGAGGGTAAGACCTTTATCAGTGGTAACATAGCAGCCACATTGGGTCTGACTGGCAAGAAGGTAGTCCTCATGGATGCTGATATCAGAAAACGTACACGAAGCAGGTTGTCTGGTACAGAAGCCAAGCAGGGTCTTACATCCTATCTCTCAGGTAATTGCGATGATGTGCTCAGCCTGATAGTACCCAAGAGCAAGAAGTGCAACCTGGACATCCTGCCAGCAGGTGTAGTAGCACCCAACCCCACTGAGTTGCTGATGAGCAAGCGTCTGGAGCAGTGTATTGAAGAGCTTGAGAAGTACTACGATTATGTTATTATAGATAATGTACCTGCCCAGATGGTGGCAGATGCAGGTATTGTCAATCGAGTAGCTGACCTCACCATCTATGTGCTTCGTGAGACCAAGGTTGACCGTCGTTATCTCCCAGAGCTGGAACGCCTGCATCAGGAAAAGAAGTTCAACCACCTCTGCATAGTCATCAATGACAGCCGTGGCAAGCGTAAGGGCTATGGTTACGGCTATGGATATGGTTACGGCTATGGATACGGCTACGGCTATGGCTACGGCAGTGATAAGAAGAAAAAGAGTTTCTGGAAGAAGCTCTTCCACCACAAGAAAAAGAAGAAATAAGACAACAGCCGCTCCTCCCGAGCGGCTTTTTTTGTCAGGCTAATCTTTAATCCCTTTTCATTTTTAGTATATATAGCGGCTGGTGAAACGAACGAGAAACAGCCAGACAGCGACCTTTCCTTTTGTCAATAGCGAGCTGTCGCTTCAGCCGGAGGGATAGTAATCCTATGGCGGAAGGGATAGTAATCCTATGCGGGAAGGAATAGTAATCCTTCGCGGGAAGGAATAGTAATCCTTCGACGGTAGGGATAGGACGCTAACGACGAAGCGACCTTTCCTATCCGTTAACGTTAAGGTTTCATGGTGGAAAAGGTTAAGGTTTTAGGGTAAGAAAGGTATAGATTTTAGGGTCAAAATACTTAAGTAAAATGGAAGAAAATACTTAAGTAAAATGTATATAAAAGCGCCCGCTGCTGGTGTTTGCAACGGGCGCTGGTAGGAATCAATCGCAGTGGGTGCTGCGAACTTGTTTTCTGTGTTTGTGAGAGCTATCTTCTCTGGCGGCGGGCACTGACGCGGGATGTAGTGTTGGCAGCTGCTCCGCTCTTCTCCTTCTTGGCTGCAGTGTCGTTACTCTTGGCGCTCACGGAAGCACTGCTCTTATCCTTCTTGCTGCGGAATAGCAAACCCTTTGAAGGCTTCTCTTCCTTAGCAGCCATTTCAGCATCGAGGCTGTCCTTCTTTGTCGTGTCTGCCAGGAATCCATCGCCCCAGACATTGTTCTTGAAGTCGTCTATCTGTTTCTCGATACGTGTCTGCTCAGCTACCATGTCGCTATCTGTCTCGCAGTAGTTCTGAAGCACTTTGCCCTGCATGTTGTTGGTCTTGTAGATCTTGCCATCGTAGCGATTCATGGTGAAGTAGTCGTCGGCTGTCATATTGGTGACATTGTTCAGGTCGCTCGGCATCATTGGGAGCTTGGCAAGCCAAGGGGCAATGTCATCGTAGTTAACCCAGAAGAGAGGGTAGGGTGTAGCTTCGGTGGTGAACTCGTCTGCGCCGCGCATGAGGATGGGGCAGAGGGCTGTCACCTTTGTGGTGAAAGTGCCAGTACGCTGGTCCAGATAGATGCTCTCCTTGATGTAGTAGCGCTTAGCCTCGGCACTTGGCACATCGCTGTCGGCAACGGTCAGCTTGCCTCCGCTCTCTTCATAATAGATGCCGTAACGCTCCAGCATATCCTTCACTTCGAGCTTGTCCTTCTCGTCGAACGACTCGTTGCCGTCCAGCTTGTAGGTATAGGCTGTGACACGGCCGGTGAGGATGAGGCGGAACAGGTATGTGAAGAGGTTCACCTGTCTTCCTATAGGCTCTACGGGATAATACATTGGGGCATTCTTGTCCTTCGTGAGGTCAAGTTGGCGATAGATGTCGCGTTTCCATATCACGTCTTCGGGCATAGCGTCTGTCGTTGGGAACATGAGCGATGCGCGGTCGGTACCTGTTGCGGCTTTAGGTGCCTGCTCGTTTCCAGCGGGCGGAGTGACACGACGCTTGGCAGGTTGTGCTTGGGCAGAGCCAATTGATAATGGATAATTGACAATGGATAAGGCACCCATGCCAAACATCAGTATAAAGAACAAGGTTATGCGTTTCATAATATCTTTCAATTTTCAATTATCATTTGATGATGACCTCCATGGGATTGTTGAGCGTGCGCTCTATGCCGTCAGGACCTGTGGCATGTATGTCGCGGATGAAGAGTCGTTTGTTACGAGCCAAGCCGCGCATTTGTGCCTTCTGCTGGTCGGAGAACTTCGCGCCGTTGCTCTGGAATGGCACGGCATTACCCATTGCGTCGAAGAGAAGCATCTCGAAGCTGTTCACGCGGAACTGAATGTTAAGCAGTCCGTCGTCGATGGCTGCACCGATGCCGTCTGTGCCCATGAGGATTTGCTTGGAGAGGCTGCCGCCTGTGAAGTGCTCCTCGCCGCCCTCAGCAGCGTATGCGATATAGGCGGTGGGGTCGGGGAGTTTGCGCACGCGGAAGGTGAACTTACCCATCTCCTGCATGCGGCCTTCATTCTCGGCTGCTACGGTGATGACGGCTTCCGTGCCAGGCGTGGTGGGACGTGCGTTGTACTTGCCGTCGCCTTTCTGCTCGAAGCTGCCGCCAGTCATGCTGACGCGGAGCTTGTTGCTGGGAATGCCGGGCACGGAAACGCTTATCGGGTTGTCGTAGCCTGCATAGAGCACGTTCATGATGTCGGCGCTGACCGTAGCGCTGGGAGCCACGACGGTGTATTTCTGAGAGAAGTCGCGCGTTATTTTCTCGCCGTCGCCGTTCAGCATCTCAATGAAACCATTCAGGGTGAAGTCGCCAGTCTTGCTGCAGACGGTCTCATAGTAGCCTTTGTCGCTCTGTATGGGTTTGCCACCGATGTAGATGGTCGGGCGGCGTGTGGTATCGACAGCTGCCATGATGATTTGTGCGCTGAAGCGTCCGCCCTGAACGACTGTCTGGGAAACGGGAATGACGTAGGCATTGAGCTGGTTGACGCGGATGTCCTTGACGTCGATGTTGCTCACTAGGTTGTGGAGCACCTCACCCTCTGCATGGCGCACGTCGCTCTGAATCTTGGTGAGCAGCGTGACAGCAGCTGCCGTAGGCTGGTTCTCGAAGGCATATTCCTGCCAGTTCTTGCCGAGGACCTTTGCCTTCTGGGGCACCTCGGTGGTGAGATTGCTGGCGATGATTTCCCTTTTGTCCTTGTCCGTCACCATCTTCACGATGCGCTCGCGGTAGCTGTTGATGGCGTTGAGGAGTTCTTTGCCACGTCCTGTGCCGGGAGCAAGCATCACTTGAGTGCTGGCCTCCAAGTCCTCACGGTTCTTTATGTTGTTGACGTCGGCATCCTTGCCGTCGCTCTTACGGACGATGGCCTCCTTGAGCTCCTCTGCAAGGTTGTAGAGAGAGTCGCTCATGCCGCGTACATACTGTGCCTTCTCGTACCACTGCTTCACCTTCGCAGGGTTGTTCTTCATCTGCTGGTCGAAGGTGTCGTAGATGCCCATGTTGGATTTAGTGGCATTCTGGGTACTCTTCTTCAGTCCGTCAGATACACGGTCGAAACCTTCAAGTACGTCGTTCGACACGTTGAGTGCCAACATGGCCAGGAGGACCAGGTACATCAGGTTGATCATCTTCTGACGTGGGGATATCCTTTTCTTCTTTATAGGCATTGTTGTCTGAATAATCGGATTATTCTGAATGCTCTGGATGGCCAGAGTCCTTTATTTCTCGCTTGCTGCTGCGCCGCCTGCAACGCCCATGTTGACGGTGAGGGCATTAATCATGCGTGCATAGACATTGTTGAGTTCCTCTATCTGCTGTGCCATGCGGCGTGTCTGCTCGTCAATCTGCTCGATGGTGCTGACCTGCTTGCTGATGTTGCGCAGCTGCAGCTCATAGACGGTGGCAATGCCTGTGATAGAGCGGTTGAGGTTCTCCATTTCCTCGCTGTCTGTGGACATGCGCTCTGCCTGTTTCTTGACGCGACCAAATACCTCGGTGAGTTCCTGGAGTACCTCGGCATAGTTTGTGATGGCCTCTTCGACAGTAGCAGGGTCGGTTGCCTTGATTTGGTTGGCATCGATGGCCGGACCGCCGTTCTGTATCTGCTCGAGGGCGAGCTGTGCCTGTGCTGCTGCCTGGCCTGCTGCAGCGAGATTGGCTGCTGCTGCACTCAGGCCTGTGCCTGCTGCTAGGGCATCGGGATCAATGGCTCCACCGCTGACAGTACCGCCAATCACGGCTGGGCCTCCGCCACCGATGACGATAGGACCTTCCGGTATCTCTGCACCCTCGGGGAGTGCAGCACCGCCTGCCACTACGATGGATGCACCTTCACCTTCAGCATGAGGCGTCTTCTCGTACGTCTTTTCGAAACCGGAGATGAAGAAGACAAATACCTCGGTAATCATACTGATGAACAGTATCTCGTTGGCTCCAGGAATGTGCGTCAGTTTGAACAATGCACCTAAAACCACGACTGCAGCACCCCAGCTGTAGGCGTAATTCATAAATACTTGGCCGGATGGGGAATCCATCCATTTCTGCAATTTAGCTATAGGATTCATTTCTTTTGTATCTTTTCAAGGTTTGTTATGCTGGTGGAAAAATGTATTAGCGGCGTGTCTTGCGGGTGCTGAGTGTCTGTCCTGTGGAGGAAGCTTTTGAACCGCCCTTCTTGTTGCCGCCCTTGGCAGAGGAATTGTTGCCATTTGCCTTGTTGGTGCCGGCCTTGTCGTTCACCATTGTGCGAACGCAGCGGAAGCCGACGAAGCATCGGGGCTGGTTCTGGTATTCATATGAGCGCCAAGCACTACGTATCATACTCTCAGGGTCTTTCCAGGAGCCGCCTCTGACAGACTTCTTCTTCAAACGGTATGGGTCTTCCTTCGCAGCGTTGTAGGAGAGCTCCGGATTCATGTCGGCCATGCTCTCTACACCGGCTTCAGTATAGACGGTACTTGTCCACTCGGCCACATTGCCTGCCATATCATAGAGACCATTGCTGTTGGCACTGAAAATGCCGCACTTACTTGTGATAAGCGAACCGTCCTGGGTGTAGTTGCCACGGTCGGGTTTGAAGTTGGCATAGAAGCATCCCTTGTCGCTCTTGACTTCTTTGCTTTCCCACGGGAAAGGATTGCCTTCTTTGCCACGAGCTGCATATTCCCATTCCACTTCGCTCGGCAAACGATAGCGCTGAATCTGCTTGGCATAGCCACCCAAGCCCTTCATTAGGAAATTAGTACGCCATGCGCAGAAGGCATTGGCCTGTTCCCATGTAACGCCCACTACAGGATAGTCATCAAAGGCGGGATTGGAGAAGTAGAGCTTCATGTATCGCTCGTTGTCGGCATTGCGGAAGTCATTGACCCAGCAAGTCGTATCGGGATAGATATTGACAATGTAGGTGTTGAGGAAGTCCCATGCTCCAGAGAGCGGACGTGTGATGGTCTGTCGAATGATATTTCCGTCGTCGTCAATCCATGCGGTATCCTTACTGATGATAACCTGCTCGTTGCTGACGGCGTGGTCTGTGTTAAGGTCACGTTCTTCGGGATTGAGACGGTACTTGCGCTGTGCAGCAGCTACGTAGTCGTAGATTTCGTAGCGATAGTTCATCTGGCTTGCATCGAGCATCTTTGTGCCGTCGATGGGATGAATGGTATAGACGCTCTGAATGGCACGGTCCTCGTCCTCGTTGGCTTTGCGCCAGGGAATAGCCTTGCTCCAGTCGAGATGAGGCGTGATGGGATTACCTTCTTTGTCCTCTTCGATTTTGTACGTTTCATCTCCTCCGTATGCGGGGTCTGCGAGACGTTCGCGAATGATACTGTCGCGCACCCAATTGACGAACTGGCGGTACTTGGCATTGCTTATTTCGTGCTGGTCCATCCAGAATCCATCAACGCTGATGTCGCGCAGTGGGAATTCAGTACCCCAAAGCGTATCGTTTTTCTCAAGACCAATCTTGAGGGAACCCTTGTGTATGGGAACCATGCCGAAGGGAGTGGGTTCCGAGAAGGAGGAGCCTTTGACACCGGTCAGCTCGCCTCCTATGGCATTTGCCGAGGAATTACCACCAAAGCAGGAGGCCAGTGTTATGCAGCTGATGGCCGCACCTGCTAAAAGCAGATTTCTTTTCTTCATTATTATATTATTATATAGGAGTTCCTAGGTTATCCTAGGCTTTCCCAGGTTTGTTTCTTATAGTAATCGGACAGACTTGTGAAGGTTCTTTCCTTTCTTGAAGACATCCAGGTCGTGTTGGTATCCGATGAGTATTTCGTGCGTACCATTGAGCACTCCCACTCCGCCGGTATAGACCTCGTACGAGTAGCCGATGTTGATGCCGTGGAAGTCGAAACCCAAAAGTATGCCGGCACTGATTGTCGGACTATACATCAGGCCTCCGTAGATCTTGTGCTTCTCGCCGTCATAGAGGAGGCGTGCATTGATGTCGCCTCGCCAGTTCAGGAGATCCGACCGCAGCATGGCATCCATTGCCACTTTGTAGCGCGGATGGCGTAACGCGAGGTTATAGCCGCCCTGCACTAAGAACGTCGGTTCGACTGTTACTTCATGCAACTTGTCGTCACCCAGTTTGACGGTAGGCCCAAGCAGGTGTACGGCACTGACGCCAGCGTACCAAAGCTTCTTGTAGGTGTAGCGTAGGCCAACGTCGAGATCGAAGGCGTTACCCTTGATGTCGTTTGTGGCGAAAGCAGGGTCGCTCGGATCATTTAGTTCAAGTTCGGAACCATTGAATCCGACCATGAGAAGTGCCGGACGCACACCGATGCTCATTCGACCTCCCAATAGGTTTTTGTGGTAGGCGTATTGGAGCTGAATCTTCTTGTTGCTGAAGGCTCCGATGGCATCGTTGAGGAAAGCCGCGCCTACGCCATGCTTTGGTCCGACGAAGAAGAGCGGCATGTCGGCATTGATAACCATTGTCTTTGGCGCTCCCTCGTATCCAACCATTTGAAGGCTATAGGCTCCCAATACATTCAATTTGCTGTCCAGTCCCGCCGCTGCGGGATTGTAGTAGGACTGCAGCGCCCAGGTGTTGGTAAACGCTGCGTCGAACTGTGCCCTTGCTCCAAGGGACACGATGAGCATACCTATCCAGAGCAGTTTTTTCATCCTATGATTAATAACGATGTGAATTGTTAGTTTATTGTGTCTGTTGACACATAATTTCGTGCAATGGCATGATTTTTTCCTTTTTGACAAATATGTTCCGTTCAAAAAGCACAATGTATTGCCCGTCTCTCAATGATGTCTTCGAGATTAAATTTGAGAATAAAAATTAACAAGGCGATACATCGGGCGAGGTGTTGTCTCTTCCCGAGCAAGAGCCTTGTTAATGATTTTCCTATGGTTTCCGGAAGTCTTCCCAACCATCGATATCTTCTAGGAAGGTTCCGCTCTGGTCTGGTGCAACCTGCTTGTATTCCTCTGCACTGACCTTGACCGGTGTGTCGTTGTTTTTCAAAATATATTGAACTCCTCCAGAAACCATTTCGTTCTTTTTGATGACAAACGTCTCACGGGTTTCTCCAGAAACATCAATCTTGCTATTCTTCAACTTGATGAAATGTGAGACTGAGGCACCGTCATGATCTGTACCGTTTCGCAGAATAACGCCTTCCTGTGTAATACTAAGCCCTATATGAGGGTTGTTCACGAAGGTGATGAGTTGTAGTGAGTCCTTGACATAAGAGTAGATGGCAGCATACGGTTCTTCGCCGCGCAGCAGAATCTCAGGCGAACCGTCCTTGTCCAAATCAGTCGAAATGAAAAGAATAGGAGTGTGCTGCTTGTAATCAAGCGATTTCCGTCTTGATATCTCGATGACACCTATCTGCTTCCATACTGTGTAGAGCAATTCCTTGGAACAGGGTAAGGGCACTTTTGAGAGTTCCGTATATTCCCAACCCTCTTCTTTCATTAGGTTGGCTATACTGTCGTTTTCGTTTTTCTCGTCCTCATTTGTCTGCGAAGAGTCACAGCCAACCATGAACAATGTTGCTGATGCCAGTAGTATGTATGAAAAAAACTTTTTCATGAATGTTTTTGTTGCGTTTTCACATTATCGACAGGCAAAATTACAACATCTTTTGTTTTTAACCAAAGAATACAATGATTTTTTTGCTTCATCGCCCTATTAAATAAGAAAATGTATCGGTTTTGCATCATATTTCGCCTTTTTTGGCTATCTTTGCAGCCGAAAATTTTGTAAATACATAAAAGAATAAGAAATGGCACAGCAAGAAGATGTTTTCAAAAAGATTGTGTCGCACTGCAAAGAGTACGGCTTCGTCTTTCCTTCAAGTGATATCTATGACGGACTTGGAGCCGTTTATGACTATGGTCAGAACGGCGTTGAGCTCAAAAACAACATAAAGCAATACTGGTGGCAGAGTATGGTGCTGCTGCACGAGAATATCGTGGGTATAGATGCAGCCATCTTCATGCACCCGACCACATGGAAGGCCAGCGGACATGTAGATGCCTTCAACGATCCCCTTATTGACAACCGCGACTCTAAGAAGCGCTACCGTGCCGATGTCCTCATCGAGGAACAGATGGCAAAGTACGAGGATAAGATTCAGAAAGAGATAGAGAAGGCACAGAAGAAGTATGGAGATAACTTCGACGAACCGCAGTTCCGCTCTACCAATCCCCGTGTTCTTGAGAATCAAAGGAAGTATGATGATTTGCATCGCCGTTTCCAGGAGGTTATGAACGCAGAAGGCGGCATTGACCTTGAGGGACTGAAGCAGATTATCCTGGACGAGGAAATCGTTTGTCCAATCAGCGGAACACGTAATTGGACCGATGTACGTCAGTTCAACCTGATGTTTAAGACAGAGATGGGAAGCACAGCCGATGGCGCTTCAACTATCTATTTGCGTCCTGAAACGGCGCAGGGCATATTCGTCAACTATCTGAATGTTCAGAAGACTGGCCGTATGAAGCTCCCGTTCGGAATAGCCCAGATAGGAAAGGCTTTCCGTAATGAAATCGTAGCTCGTCAGTTCATTTTCCGCATGCGCGAGTTCGAGCAGATGGAAATGCAGTTCTTCATCCAACCCGGCACTGAGCTCGATTGGTTTGCCAAGTGGAAAGAGACACGTATGAAGTGGCATCAGAATCTCGGTTTTGGCGCTGAGAACTATCGTTTCCACGACCACGATAAGCTGGCTCACTATGCGAATGCAGCAACAGACATCGAGTTCCACATGCCTTTTGGCTTCAAGGAGGTAGAGGGTATTCACTCGCGTACTAATTTCGACCTTTCGCAGCACGCCAAGTACAGCGGAAAGAAGATTGAGTACTTCGACCCTGAGACAAACGAAAGCTATACGCCGTACGTCATTGAGACCTCAATCGGCGTTGACCGTATGTTCCTCTCTATCATGTGTCACAGCTACGAAGAGCAGCTTCTGCCTGACGGACAAACCCGTACTGTGCTTCACTTGCCTGCAGCTCTGGCTCCCGTCAAGCTGGCAGTCTTCCCCCTTACCAAGAAGGACGGCATGCCTGAGAAGGCTCAGGAGATTATCAATGACCTGCGCTTCCACTTTAACTGTAAGTACGAAGAGAAAGACCAGATAGGCAAGCGCTATCGCCGCATGGACGCTATTGGCTGTCCCTACTGTGTAACCGTTGACCAGCAGACACTCGAGGACAACACTGTCACCCTGCGTGACCGCGATACGATGGAACAGCACCGTGTTGCCATCAGCGACCTGCGTAGCATCATCGAGGACAAAGTAAGCATCACATCACTTCTTAAGAAACTTCTCTGAAAAAGATGAAGCAATGTTCGACGATAGTCAATTATAGACTGACTTTATTTCTCCTATTGCCTTTGTTGCTCTTCGCTTCCTGTAAAAGTAGCGACGAGAGTTACGATGCACATCACGATTGGCAGGCTCGCAATGCCCAATGGTTTGCTGAAGTGTATGACGCTGCCCAGGCTGCAATTGCTGAGGCCAAGGCGTTGTATCCCAACGGCAACGATTGGGAGGACCATTGTGACTGGAGAATCTATCGAACACTTCTTAAGAGTCAGGAGATACAAGGCCCTTCCACCGACTATATCGTTTGCAAGATAAACGAGCGTGGCGATGGTGAGTGGAGTCCTGCCTATACCGATAGTGTACGTCTTTACTATCGCGGTTGGATTATGGACGAGAACTATCCGCTCAGCAAGACGAATATGACCGTCTTCAGCCAGACATACTATGGCGAATTTGATGTCGCTACGGCAGCACCTCTCGCAATGTCAGTCAGCAGCACAGTAGAAGGCTTCCAGACAGCTGTCCAGTATATGGTCAAGGGCGACGATTGGTTGGTCTATATTCCACAAGAGCTGGCATACAAGGAGACTTCCTCCGACGTTATTCCTGCCTACAGCACTCTGCTCTATCGTATTCGGATAGAGCGAGTGCACAAAAGCGGGACTGAAATGCCCGATTGGAGGTGAAGCCTAACGAATGTTGCCGCGAATCTTTGCGAGGTAGGCATTGAGCGCGTCCTCGTCGCGGTTGTCTATAATCTGTATCAATTCTTTCAGTTCAGAGCGAATGCCCTCGACGTGTGCCTTTGTGCGCGGATTGAAGAGTATTTCGCGAAGTAGCGTGTCATCCTCTCCCAGAACGCCTCTGGCTATCTTCAGGTGTCGCTTGAAGGTCGTGCCAGGCGCGTCCTGATGCTTCATGACAGCCGAGAAGACGAATGTGCTGACGAAGGGCACAGACAGGCTGTAGGCCATCGCTTCATCGTGTTCGTCGAAACTGTACTCGTGAACATTCAGTCCCAGACGGCGGTAAAGGTCAAGGAAGAAAATGCGACCCATGTAGTCTCCCTCGTTGATGACGATGGCATTCTCTGTGGAGAGTGCTCCGAGGTTGGCAAACGTGGGGCCGAACATCGGGTGTGTCGAGACGTAGCGCATGCCTGTCCCCTCATAGAAATCCTTTAGGCCGGTCTTGACCGAGGAAATGTCCGAGATAATACAATCTTTGGGCAAGCAAGGGATGACTTGCTGGAAGACGTCGATGGTGTATTTCAAGGTAACCGCGTTGATGACGAGTTCCGGCTTGAAAGCCTTTATCTCATCGAGGGTCGTGAAGCGCTGCGTATTATATAGGAAGCGCATCCTGCGCGCATCAATCTCATAGACGGCACATTCATGGTCGAAAGAAAGGACGTCCGTAAAGAACGAGCCCATCTTGCCTGCGCCTAAAATAAGTATCCTCATAATCTTTTACTTATTTATTATCTCCATTTGCTGGCGGACGCTCTCTTCGTGAATGTGTTCGAAGATGTTCTTGATGCAAAGCGTATCGATGCCGAGCAGCGAACCCTGTGCGCCACGCTTGTCCAGAATCTCGCTATAGCGACGGGTCTGGACGATAGTCATTCCGTTCTCCTTCTTGTACTCGCCTATACTGCGACAGATTTTCATCCGTTTGGCAAGCAGGTCAATGAGGTCGTTGTCTATCTCGTCAATCTCCTTACGGAGGTCCTTGAGCCTGTCGGTATGTTCTGAAGTGTCTCGGAAGATGAGGCGCGAGACGATGAAGTCGAGCACTTCGGGCGTTACCTGCTGCGAAGCATCGCTCCAAGCCTTGTCTGGGTCGCAATGGCTCTCTACGATGAGACCGTCGAAACCCAGGTCCATTGCCTGTTGGCAGAGCGGAGCTATCAGGTCGCGGCGACCGCTGATGTGGCTTGGGTCACACACAACAGGCAACTCCGGCATGCGACGCTTCAGCTCGATGGGAATCTGCCACATCGGTTCGTTTCGGTACAATTTCTTCTCATAGCTACTGAAGCCGCGATGAATGGCACCAAGTTTCTGGATGCCTGCTCCGTTTATGCGCAGAAGGGCACCAATCCAAAGTTCCAGGTCAGGGTTGAGGGGATTCTTGACCAACACCGTAGCATTTGTGCCTTTCAGCGCATCGGCAAGTTCTTGAACAGCAAAGGGATTGGCCGTAGTGCGGGCACCAATCCAGAGAATGTCGATGCCATACTTCAGGGCAAGTTCCACATGCTTTGGCGTAGCTACTTCTGTGGCAACGAGCATGCCTGTTTCCTTTTTAACTCTTGCCATCCAAGGGAGGGCCGGTTCGCCGTGTCCCTCGAAGCCGCCTGGCTTTGTGCGTGGTTTCCAAACGCCGGCGCGGAAGATATGGCAGCCTTTGCCCGCCAGTTGCTTGGCGGTAGTTATAACTTGTTCTTCGGTCTCAGCGCTGCAAGGACCAGCGATGATGAATGCTCGTTCCTGGTCACTTGGCAGGTTCAGGGGTTGTAACTGGAGTTCCATATTGCTTGATTTTATGGGTCTAATGGGGTTAATAGGCTTAATAGGCTTAATAGGGATTATAGGGATTTTATCCTTTGGAGTGCTTCGGCGAACTTGTCATCTTTCGCGCAGAGGCTGATGCGGATATAGCGACTGCCGTTCGAGCCGAAGATGAAGCCTGGCGTGATGAAGACGCGGGCCTCGTGCAGAACGCGCTCTGTAAGTTCCTCGACATTGTCGTAGCTATCTGGGATTCGTCCCCAAAGGAACATGCCCGTCTGTTCCGGATCGTATTGACAGCCAAGCACCTGCATGATTTCCTCCGCCATCCGACGACGGTTGGCGTAGGTCTGGACGTTTGCCTGTCTGTGCCAAGCGTCCGAATTGTCATAGGCCTTTGCTGCGGCGAGCTGTACGGCGCGGAAAGTTCCGCTGTCGATGTTGCTCTTCACTTTCAGAATCCACTCTACGAACTTTGCGTTGGTGGCAAGCAAGCCTACACGCCAGCCTGGCATGTTGTGGCTCTTCGACATCGAGTTGAATTCGATGCAGCATTCCTTTGCCCGTGGGATTTGGAGGATGGACAGGCGTTCGCCTTCGTTGAGGATGAAGCTGTAGGGATTGTCGTTAACCACGATGATATTGTGGCGAAGGGCAAAGTTGACGAGCTTTTCGTAGGTTTCCTTGCGAGCCTTTGCGCCTGTCGGCATGTTGGGGTAGTTCGTCCATAGGAGTTTCACGCGGCTCAGGTCCATCTGTTCCAGGGCGTCGAAGTCTGGCTGCCAGCCGTTTTCTGGAAGCAGGTCGTAGTTCACTATCTTGGCTCCGAGCAGCTTGCTCAGGCTTGTGTAAGTAGGGTAGCCTGGATTCGGAACGAGTACCTCGTCGCCAGGATTGACGAAGGCCAATGTGACGTGAAGGATGCCCTCTTTGCTGCCGATAAGGGGCTGTATCTCAGTCTTCGGGTCGAGCTCGACGCCGTACCATCTCTTGTAGAAACGAGCCATTGCCGAGCGCAGTTCAGGGATTCCGACAGTTGGCTGATAGCCGTGTGATGTGGGTTTCTGTGCTTCAAGGCAGAGGGTTTCGATTGTCTCTGGCGAAGGCGGCATGTCTGGACTCCCGATGGCCAGGCTGATGATGTCCATTCCCTGGGCATTCATGGCGGCAACCTCCTTAAGCTTGCGGCTGAAGTAGTACTCGCTGACGTCGGCAAGCCGCTCAGCCGGCTTTATACTAAATACTTTGTCTTCCATTTTCGTTAACGCCAAGTTGTTTGAGTTCCCATCCTAAAAAAAATCCCGCTGCATTGCTGAGCGGGATGTTTCTGTTTAGTTATCTATACCTTATTTGTATATACGACGACCCGCTTCACTTCATTTGCTAAAGTAAAAGTAATAGTAAAAGCCGTAAAAGCTATTGCTGTTCTGAGTCATCTTTCTTAGTTTTTCGCTGCAAAAGTACATCTTTTCTTTCATTCTGCAAAACAAATGCATGATTATTTTTCCTTTTCAGTAGAAAAAGTATCTTTGAACATGTAATAGTGATTAGATCTATGGACAAACAAATCTATTCTTCCTTATTGAAAAATATCTGGAATACGAAAGAATAAGATTTACTACGGGGAGTAAAAAAGTTTTCTACCTTGTTGAAAGTTATTTTCCAGGTTTGAAAATACTTTTTCGAGTCTTGAAAATATGTTTTAAAGCCTTGAAAATATATTATCAAGGTTGGATAATAAGTTTTCCCTTAGGTCCGCATATTTTTAGTCCCCATAGCCTATGATTTTGCTTGGTTAAGCCTGTAAAGTTGCCATGCGTTATAGACATTGTGCCATACACTATAGAATCCGCCAGCCAGTGCCGTAAGCGGGTCGAGGAAGGTATAACCGACCCAAATGGCTAAGATGGTGTTCTTCTGTCCGCAAGCCTGTCCGGCACTAATGGTATCGGCATAGCATCGGCCTATCATGCGACCTGCTGCGAATTGGACAATACATGCCAGAACTGAGGCTATCGCAATGGCAAGGCAGGCCTCTGGTGTCACTTCGACGTGTACAAGGATGCGTGTGGTAACAGCAATAGCAAGCGACAAGGACACAATCCAGAGATGGAAAGGCAGGTCAGGGTAACTGACGAGGAAGTGCACCAAAGACGGTAAGGTGCGACGGAGGAGGAAGGCAACAAGCAGCGGACAAATGAGGAGAGGAAATACTTTGCGGATGATGAGCCAGAAGGATAGCCAGAAATCCATTCCGCCAGTAGGATTGACCAAAGGAACAAGTGCAGGGATGAGCAGGGCAGCACAGAGGTTAATGAGAAGCGTATAGGCCGTGAGTGTACCTGCATTGCCGCCCAGCTTTGCTGTGACTACCGCAGCTGCTGTGGCTGTCGGACAGATGAAGCAAAGCATGGCACTCTGCAAGAAAAGCCGGCTTGTGGCATCATCGATGGAGAGATACACCCAGCATAGTGCAATCGCGATGCCAGCCTGAAGCGTCAGTAGCCACCATTGCCAGCCTCGCAGTTGCATATCGCTGGGACGTATGCGGCAGAATGTAAGCGTCAGCATACAGAAGATGAGTGCAGGCTGCAGATAAGCCACTCCTTCTATCATTGCCTCCCTGACACTTGGGGCAAATGGAATGCTGCGACAGATGAAGTAGCTCGACGCGCCTATTGCCATGCTTAATGGCAATGACCAGTTTTTGACAAATCTTTTGATATTCATCGTCCCAGTTTCGCTTTTGCTGTGCAAAAATAAATAAAATCTCTTGTTTAGCAGGTTTTTGTGCCACGAAAATTTCTCTATGTGCAGTCTTTTTTTTAATTTTGCGCCGCAATTCGTGAAAACGTTAATTGTGAGATTGTAGATTTGTAAGATTGTTAAATTGTGATATTGTAGAATTGTGAATCTTTACATTAGATACTTCGATGACGAGACGCTCGTCCACAGCGTAGAAGAGGCTCTCCACTTTCTTTCATCTTTGGATGACATGGAGATTACCGATGAGATAGTCAGTGAACTGGAAAAGTTCATGAATAGTAGTGCAATGTACCCCAAGCACATCAAGGTGCGCGCACGTTCTTTCTTCATTGTCATTAAGACAACGGCAGAATCAATGGAAGAGTTCAAGGCAAAGGGAGCAGGTCAGCTGAAATTGGAAAAAGCAGCCCAGAAAGAGGCTTTGGCCAGTTATGATGAACCCCAGCCGGGATGGTATGCTGCAAAGATTGTTTTCAAGCGTGTTGTTACTCTGCCAGAGACACAGAAGTGCCACTATGTGGATACGACCTTTGTCTGCAAGGTTAAGGCAGAAAGCCCCCATGATTGCTATGACAAAGTTCTCGGGCATCTGCGCGACCGGCAGGAGGTTGATGTCCGTAGCCAGTTCCCCAGCATAAAAAGCGGGAACTTCGAGTGGGACTATCTTGGGGAATAACCATTGAACATTGGGCACCAGAAAATGTGTCGGGCCAGCTTGCTTCTTCTTCTGTTTTCGACAGTTGTGGCTGTTGTATCTCTTGCTGATAACAAGAAAGGCAAGCAGATAGAGCAGATGTTTGCATTGCCGGAACCTGATGTCTTGATGCCTGCTCCAGAGCCTGACCGTCCGTTGCCTCAAGTCCAGGAACTGCGTCCGCTCATCCGTCATACTGTAAACCAGCAGCAAGGCATTGACGTGTCGCATTATCAGGGGCGTATCGACTGGGACGAGGTGTCGCGCGACAAAAATGTCCAGTTCGTCTATCTCAAAGCTACAGAGGGTTCGGACCTTGTCGATGACTGCTATCTGCGCAACCTCTATGGAGCCAAGCGTGTAGGCATCCCTGTTGGTGTCTATCATTTCTATCGTCCAAATGTAAACGTCCAGTGGCAGCTTCGAAACTTCAGCGCCATCGTTGAGCCCTGGCAGCATGACCTCATTCCCATCGTCGATGTTGAGAAGCGCGGCAAAGGCTCCCTCTCACAGTTTCAGGGAAGGCTGAAGGCTTTCCTCGATGGCGTGGAGCGCATATATGGTGTTAAGCCCATCATCTATACCGGCGTTAATTTCTATGCTGCTTATCTTGAAGGCAAGTTTACCCAGTACCGCTTTATGGTGGCCCGTTATGCCGATGAATTTCCTGGTTTGAGCGAGGATGTGCCCATCGTCCTTTGGCAATATACCAGTAAAGGTCAGGTGGATGGTATTAATGGTCATGTTGACCGTAGTGTCTTCCTCGACAGATATACTGTAGCAGATATTATGCTTCCTTCCCCCGTTAGCGGAAAAAAGTGAGCAAATCCCTCGGATTTTAACAAGAGAGAACTATGGAAAGAATGATTTGGCGTTTATTGTCTGTTGACTCCCCCTTCAGCCGTCAAGCGTTGCTTGTCTTTTTCACCTTTTCACTTTTTCACCTTTTTACTTTTGTCTGTTGTCCGTTGTCCCTTGCTCAGACAGTTCAATCATCTGAAACCCTGACGGAGCTCTATAAAAAAGATAATTGTACGGTATATACTTTCAACTATCCGTCTATTAATGCGGCAGGCGAAGCCACGGTGCTCTCTTCGGCCATCTTCGCTTGGACCCCAGAAAAGAGACGGGAGACCGACAGTATCGAGAGCCTTCATATTTACTGTCATTTCACCATTACTTCCGATGCAGAGCGTCCTTCCACTCCTGGATTCTCCAAAGAGCAGGTCCTGCTTTCGCTATTTCCAAATCGGGAGTATAAGAGTTTATTTGGCGAATCTGCCAACTACGTGGGCCGTTGCATAGTCATCGCCCCTGACTATGAGGGCTATGGCGTGACGAAGGACATGCCGCATCCCTACTTGTCTCAGCGTCTGACAGCTCGCCAAGTGACTGATGCCGTTACCTACGGCCTCGCCCTCTATCAGAAGGAATCTCAGGAGAGTTCGACTCTACTACCCATGAAGAGCAACTGGCGCTCGTTTTCTATGGGGTACTCTCAGGGAGGTGCCGTCAGCCTTGCCACCCATCGTTACATAGAAGAAGCGGGACTTGCCGACGAGTTGCATTTCCAGGGCAGTCTCTGCGGCAACGGTCCCTACGACCTCGTGCAGACCATACGTTATTATTTCGAGAAAGGCGTGACCACCATGCCCGTCGTGATGCCCCTCATCGTGAAAGGTATGTTCTACAGCCATCCTGACGTGGCGCGTTATAAACTGGAGGATTTTCTGTCGCAGCAACTCCTTGATACGGGAGTGCTTGACTGGATAGACAGCAAGGAATACAGTTCCGACGAAATAGCCCTCATGTGGTATCAGCAGCTGCAGCAGGGTCTCGACAGTCTTGGCCACAATTACACACCAGAGCAGATGGCCGAATTGTTTGAAAGTCCTAAAAAGGACAAGGTGTGGGCTTATATTCGGAATATGTTCACACCTGAAGTCTGTGAGTATTTGAGTGACCCCAACAATTTCGATGCTGTGCCAGAGGAGATTACCAGTGCTCCGAAGGCTATTCATCGTGCCTTGGCCGACAATTCGCTCATTACCGGCTGGGAGCCGCAGCATCGCATCCAGTTCTTTCACACGAAAGACGATACGGTCGTGCCTTATGATGGCAACTACCTCTCCTTCCGCGATGCCCACTCCTATGGCGAGGGAGACCTCTTTCGCGTAAATGACACCTTCAACAAAAGTGACCACGTGGATGCTGGTATCGATTTCCTGGTGGAACTTTTCACCCTAAAGAGCTATTCCAAGTACTTCAACTGGATATGCGAGGGACCTACCACAGTCATCGATTTAATTGACAATCCACAATTCTCAATTGACAATGATGCTTGGTACACGCTCGATGGACGTCGTCTCATCGCCAAGCCTTCAGTCAAAGGGGTATATATATATAAAGGTAGAAAGACAGTCGTGTCCCGTTAAGGTGTGGCAGAACCCTTAACCTAAAGTCTTAGTGAAGAATGCGACGGCGAGTTTGATTGCCTCCTCTGGATGCGGTCCGAAACCGTGGTCATAGCGATCAAGCAGGTGCCATTCGCTCTTCTTCCATAGCTGATGAAAACGCAAGCCATAGGTATAAGGCACGGTGCGGTCTGAGGTGCCGTGGATGATGCAAGCACGCCCTTTATAGTCTGCCGCCGTTTCGTAGATGGGAAGCCAGAAAGCCGTCTTGATATAGTCACGCCCCAGATGATGCCCCCATACCTCAACATATTCAGGAGGGTCAAGGGGGTCACCAGTTGCGCTGGATTGACCAGGCACGTTTCCTCTGATTGCATCGTCGCGCAGCACACCAGCGGGAGCCAGCAGCACGACACCGCCCTTCAGCGCCTTCTTGCCCAATCGACCTACCAGCATGGCTGTGACAACGCCGCCCTGAGAATGGCCCGCAATACCGATGCTTCCAAACCGACCGTCAGCCTTCACCCAGTCATACACGTGATGGGCATCCTCAATCTCGTTAGGAACAGTCATCTGCTGGAAATCTCCCTCGCTTTCGCCGTGTCCATTGAAGTCGAAGCGGATACTGGCAATGCCACGCGCCTCAAGCTCATGGGCAATGCCACGTTCTAGGCCTCCATTCCTGTTGCCTGTAAAGCCGTGACACAGGATGACAATAGGACATCCCTTGGGCATCACGTCAGGAGTTTGTAAATCGGCCACCAACTTACCGTGGTCGCCCTGAATAATCACCCGCTCGGTGCGGGCACTCAAAGAACTTGCTGCGAATAGGCAAGCCAAAAAGAGAGGAAAGACCCTCCAATACCCCTTGAGGGGAGCAATAAGATGTTTCATCAGAATAATATTACGATTTGAACTCTTCAGGAATTTGTACATCGATGCTGTCGCGACGTGCATAGAGACTGTTAATACCCAAAAATGTCTTCCAACGATATACGGCGGATAGGAGCTATCTGGCCAAGGGCAGGCATGTCAAGTTCCTTCTCGTTGCCAAGGATGTAGTAGCAACCTGTCTTGCCGGCAATGTTGGCTTGCTCGAAACTGGCGATGTCCTGAAGAGTCAGCTCCTGCAGATTTTCGTAAACCTTTTTGTTGATGTCGAAGTCGTAGCCCTGCCGTTTGGCATTGATGTAGGCCAAAATAACTCTGAACTTGGTGGTGCGCTGACTGGCCATCTGCTTTATCAAGGCATCCTTTGAAATCTGGAAGGCAGCTTCGCTTTGCGGCATCTTGTCCAATATCTCGCGGAACTGACTGATGCAGTCCATCATCTTGTCGTTTTGTGTGATGATGTGGGTCATGAAGCATTCGGGTTCGCCCTGTTTCGAGGGAGTCATGTAATAGGCCCAGGCATTGTAGGCTAAACCGCGTGCCTCGCGCATTTCCTGGAAGACGATGCCGTTCATGCCACCTCCGAAGTACTCGTTGAAGAGATTGATGGCGGCACGTTCGCTGAGATTGGTCTGCCGTTCGTCGTTCAGGTACATACGCATAAAGATGTTCTTGGCATCGTAGGGGGCAATGAGCACTTCGGGCTTCGTTACTGCCTGCAACTTGTAAGGCTCGCCCTCTGGAACGGGTTTCAGAGACTCTTCCGTGGGGTGTGATTCGGTTACACATTTGTTCAGCTCCTCCTGCGACATGGGACCATAATAGAGCACCGTGTGCTTGTATCCGGCGATGTTTTTCAACAGATCGAGCAGCGTTTGGGGATCTGTCTCTTGCAGCTGCTGGGCCGTCATATTGTCGCGCATAGCATTGTGTTCACCATAATTGACGTAGTAGTTGAACATACTGAAGCAGCTTTGCTGGCTGGCCTTCTGGTCCTGACGCTCCTTTAGGATGAGTCCCACCATCATGTCGTAGGCATTCTGGTCGGCCTTAGCGTTACGGAGCAGGTTTTCGAGCAAGGCGAGTGCCTCGGGCATGTTCTCACTGAGTCCGCTCAAGCCGATAGTGATGGCATCACCGTTCACGCTAATGGCATAGTTGCAGGCCAGTTTGTAGAACTGTTGCTTGACTTGTGCGGCAGATAGCTTATCTGTGCCAAGGTAGTCAATGTAACTGGCCGCTACATCATAGCGGTTGTCATCCTCCTGTCCGAACTCATAGCGGAACTGTAGCTCGAATAGTCCGTTCTCGGTGTTCTGCTTGTATATGACGGGCAGTCCCTTCTCGGTATTGAAGAAGGAAAGGTCGTGCTTGAAGTCGAGGAACTGGGGTTCGATTGGTTCTACCTCGGTCTGCTGTATGTCTGTGACGAACTGGCTCACCAGGTCGCGATTCGTTGGTATGGGCGTGATGGCGGGTTTGTCTATTTTCTTTTGCGTAGTATCCTCGCCCTGACGCTTATAGACGGTGACATAGCCGTCGGTGAAGAAGCGATTGGCAAAGTCCACGACTTCCTGCTTTGTTATTTTGCTGAGACGATCCATCCGGCCCACTAACTGCTGCCAGTCGGTGCCAGTAATGAAGGATTCCATCATCTTGAACACACGCGTCTGGTTTTGGTCGAGGCTGCGCAGTTCATCGAGCTTCTTGTTGTTTAGAGCGGCAACAAGCAGGTCGTCGTCGAACTCGCCGCGTTTCAACTTCTCTACTTCACCCAGCATCAGGTCCTTTACTTCCTCCAGAGATTGCCCTTCTTTGGGCATACCTGCCAGCAGGAAGAAACCATGGTCCATCAGGCTTTCTACGGCAGACTCGGCGGACATCACTTTCATTTTCTGGTTCAGGTCGAGGTCCATGAGGCCAGCCTTGCCGTTGGAGAGAATGGCATCTATAAGTTCCAATGTATCATTCTGTAATGATGAGGCACGTTCGCTGCGCCACCCCATATAGAGACTCTCGGCCTCTTGTCCCATAACGGTTGTATCTACGGGGGCTGTCAACGGCTCCAACTCAGGGAAGACAGGTTGGCTGACATCCTTTCCGGGTTGCCATTCACCGAAGTATTTCTTTAGTATCGCCAATGTTTTGTCAGGGTCAAAGTCGCCCGCCATACAGATAGCCACATTGTTGGGCACGTACCACTTGGAGAAATAGTTCTTGATGTTCGTAATGGAGGGATTCTTCAGGTGCTGCTGTGTGCCAATGGTCGTTTGTGTGCCGTATGGATGCGTTGGGAAGAGCTTAGCCATCAGTGCTTCGTACAGTTTGTTGCTGTCGTGCGAAAGACCTATGTTGTACTCCTCGTAAACGGCTTCGAGCTCAGTGTGGAATCCGCGTATGACCATATTCTGGAAGCGGTCTGCCTGAATCTTGGCCCAGTTGTCAATCTCATTGGCAGGAATATCCTCGACGTAGCACGTCACATCGTTCGAGGTGAATGCATTCGAGCCCTCAGAACCAATGGCTGCCATCAGTTTGTCGTACTCGTTAGGAATGAAATATTGGGCTGCCAGCTGCGAGACGCTGTCAATCTCGTGGTACTTTTGCTTTCTTATGGCCTCATCGGTTATCGTACGATATTCTTCGTAGCGTTGTTCTATCTCGTCCAACAATGGAGCCTCAGCCTCTGGGTCAGTGGTACCGAACTGGGTTGTACCTTTAAACATCAGGTGCTCCAGATAGTGTGCTAAGCCCGTTGTCTCGGCAGGGTCGTTCTTGGAACCAGTGCGAACGGCAATGAAAGTCTGGATGCGTGGCTCGTCATGGTTGACACTCAGATAGACCTTCAGGCCGTTGTCAAGGGTGTAGATTCGTGTCTGCATAGGGTCACCATCTACGCTTTCGTAGTCACCCGCCGTACAAGAGAGTTGAATGAGGGAACAGAGAATAGGAATCAAGAGATAAAGTCGTTTGATTTTCATATACATTTCATATTTTGTTATTATTAGCGGTGCAAAATTACGCATTATTTCACGAAACACAAAACAATTGGACAAAAAACATCTATCTTCTTTGGTGACATGAAGAAATAATACTAATTTTGCAGACAGACAATAAATATTTAGACAATAAACAAACAATGAAACGACTTGTTTTTCTTCTTCTCGGCATTTTCCTTTCTTTTGCCGATGCTTTTGCTCAGAAGATAGTATCTGGCGTTTATGTCGGTGGCCATATCCGTCGCGAACGACCCGGTACTATCACCAAGCTTCGTAATTCAGGATTTACTTATGCTTTGCTCTTTAATGTACATGTAGATGCCGATGGAACACTGAAGACCGACGGCGAGACCATCTGCAAGGACGGCGTATATGTGTTCCAGAATACACAGCCCAACTATCAACAGGACGTAAAGAATCTCAAAACGCCTCCCACCAGCATCCAGCGCATAGAAATTGTAATTGGCGGCTGGGGAAACGACTCATACGACCACATCCGCGACCTTATAAATGCACACGGAACAGGCAGCAACACCATGCTCTACAAGAACTTCAAGGCGTTGAAAGAGGCGGTGCCCGAAATCGATGCCGTGAACAACGATGACGAGCATTGCTACGATGTTGAGACAGGAGCCAAGTTCCACATCATGATGTACAACTTGGGCTACAAGACCACGTTGGCACCTTATACCTATAAGAATTATTGGACGCAGCTGAGTGATAAGATACGTGCCTCTAGGCCAAGAGCTGTTGACCGCGTGATGGTGCAATGCTACGACGGCGGGGCTGGCAACGTAAACAGCGTTGGCACCTGGAACTTCACAGGCGTCAGCGATCGTCATGCTGGTCTTCTGAATTATTCGAACGATTGGAGTGTAGAGAAGAACCTCGCTCAATTTCAGAAATGGTATGACGAAGGTGTAGCCACAGGCGGTTTCGTCTGGGTCTATAACGATGAGAGTTGGGACCTCAACGCTTGGGCTTCTGGGATGAACCGCGTTTTCGGAGCTATTACCGTACCAGAGGAACAAGTTGTGGTGCGCTGCTATAGTGAGAAGAACTATAAAGGCTATTGTGTGTCACTTCCGGAAGGAACTTTCACACAAGCAGACCTCGCTCTCTATGGCTTAACAGCAAAAGACCTTTCATCCCTTGAGATAGTTGACGACTTCTATCAGGTCAGGCTATATTTAACCACAGATTGTACGGGCTCGAGAGTTATCCGTAAGAGTTCGGCAAAGATGCTTTCCACAAATTATGACAATAAAGTCTGTTCTATCGTTGTAGAGCCGAATCCGACAGGCATAAAGGAAATTGACAATTGTGAAGTTGTGAAATCATCAAATAGTCAAATCTTCAATGTGGCCGGTCAGCGCCTCGATAAGATGCAAAAAGGTGTGAACATCGTGAACGGGAAAAAGATATTAATTCCATAAAATACTAATTCCATGGATAAATTACACAAACTATTGATTCTCTTTGTGCTCTGCCTGCCGCTGAACGTAATGGCGGCTAACAAGAAGACCACAGTTACCCGCGTTTCTACTGAAGTTACACTTACCGACAATGTGGATTACCAAATTACGAGCACCACTCCTTTTGTGGATGACGGACTGGTGAACATTGTCAATACCGACCATGCGGTTCTCATATTCACTCAAGTGAAGCCTTCCGTGGTTATTAGCAAATGGCTCACTAAGGTGCAGATTAACGGCCAAAGGGCTGTTAATGACCGCAATTGCCAGGTGAAGCTCTATGGCCGAGGCTGTATTATTATGCCTTATGCGAAAAATATCAAGCCTTTGACCGTCTTTTCTGAACAGAAATATGAGGGCGAGTCGTGCAGCAGCTTCGGCTTGGAGAACTCCAATGGTTTTATGAACACATTGACTGCTGCCAAACTGAACAACCGCATCCGTTCCTTCAAATTGAAGCGCGGATATATGGTCACGTTCTCCACGCGGGCTTCGGGCCGTGGCTATAGTCGTTGCTTCATTGCGGCAGACAAGGATCTGGAAGTTGCAACTTTGCCCGCTGTCCTGGACCAGAAGATTTCCTCTTATCGTATCTTCAAGTGGTATGATACAGGCAAGCCTCAGTTGGCTGCAGCTGGTGGCAACAGCAGTGCCTGCTCTGCCCTGAACGTCACCAGTACATACACTTGGGGCACTACCAAAGATGAAGATATGTCGCCCGATGTGGAGAACGTGCCCCATCACATCTACGAGAACTACCCCTCACCCTCATCATTGGGAGCCTGCACTACTTCGCCCCACATGAAGACCAACAACGAGCCCATGAATACAGCCGACGATCCGAAGGGAGAGACCGAGGATGTTGATGCTGTACTTGCCAATTGGGAAGCTCTCATGGCCACTGGTATGCGTCTCTGCTCGCCCTCCTCGTGGGATGGCAGCGACTACACCAACGGAACAGGCTATATCAAGCGTTTCATCGACAGCATCGATGCTCGTGGCTGGCGCTGCGACATCATAGACCTGCACTGCTACTGGCCGGAAGGCAACTTCGGTACAATCAGGAACTGGACCAACTCCACAGGCCGGCCCGTCTGGATTTCAGAATGGGTATGGGGTGCTTCATGGAACAATAATGGTGCCTTTGCCAGCGGCGTTACAGAAAGCCAGAATGCCGAGGCACTGAGGCGCATCTGCCCTGTGTTGAACGACAACGATTGCATCGAGCGCTATTACTACTGGAATGGAGAGCGCGACCCGTCCAAGCTTTACAAAAATGGCAGCCTGACAGAGGCGGGCAAGTACTATGCCAGTATCAATGCCGGCTTGGGCTATAACGGCAAGTACGACTTTGTGCCTACCACGCCTCCCCAGTACGGACCGTCCAAGTTCAAACAAGAGGTCCTCGATGGCAAGACCCGTCTGACGTGGCACGATTCTAACGGCGAGTTCAACCGCTTGATGGAAATCCAGATGAAGGATGCCTCGGGCCGCTGGGTAGTGCTCGATACCATTCCCCAGAAGGAGGCGGCTTCAGACTATACTTACACCATCGACAATGCCGACGAGAGCATCCTCTACCGTCTGCACCTGATTAACTTGAATGGCAAGGAGTATTATACGTCCGACGAGCTGTGTCTTGGCGATGCTTTTGAGATAGACGGTCAGCTCTACTATGCCGGTGGCAACCTGTTTCCCAATGGAGAGTTCGACCTTGGTTTCACAGATTGGACCAGCGGAACCGGCGCACCCATAAAGGAACCTCAGTTCCAGATTGTTGGTGATGGAGGCTACGGGGGAGGCTCTTATTTGCAGTCTCATCTTAGTGGAGGCGTTAGTGCTGCCGCTTCCATTAAGAAAACTGTTGCCCTGGAACCTGGGCAGCAGTATGTGCTCCGTATCACAGCCTGCAATGGAGGAAACTACTTGAGGTTCTACCTCTCTGAGGATGGCTCAACCCTGTCGAAGGAAGTCGCCAAAGTAGCCAACTCTTCCGAGTGGGGCGTGAACACCTTTGTCATCAACACTGACACTTATGCCCAGGGCATCCTTTCATGCTATGCTCTGCAAGCAAAGGCGCAGATAGACGACGTGCAGTTGCGCCAGCTTTTCACTACCCACGAGGCGGCTGTGGCCGATGGCGTGGAGAAGGCCAGCCTTAGAGCTGAGGCCCAGAAAGCCTACAATACGGCATACCCCTTCCTCAATGACGACCTGTCTGCTCGCATGGCGAACATCAACGGGACCGACGAGACTGCGTTGAAAGAGATAGAAGTGGCATTGGCAGACCATCTGACTGCTATCCGGCAGGAGGCAGAACTCCAGGTGATGGAGGCGACATTGAAGGCAGTGGCACAGAAGCCTTGTCCCGACTATGATATGATGATGAACTGCTTGACTGGTGCCAAGGAGGCCGTAACGGCACAGGATTTGTTGGCATCAGCAGGTCAGTTGCAGGAACTGATGCAGCAGAACCTTGCCTTCACCCGTTCCAGCAGACAGCCTAAGAATCCCTCGTTCGCTGGCGAGAAGTCCGACGGGTGGCAGGTGAAGGTAGGAACCTACAAGGACGGCGACCAGCGGACAGCCACCAAGTTCGGCAAGACCTGCTGGAACGCTTGGTGGAGTACCACCCGTCAGGATGCCACGATGGAGATACGCCAGACTCTCACCAATCTTACCGAGGGCTATTACCAGTTGGAATGCAAAGCTATGACGGAGCATTTCTGCATCTCGGACCAGCACGGCTATCTCCGTAGCGGAGAGGCAGAGGCGGTGACGCCTACCATCAGCAAGGACTATTTCGATTTGCCTGTTTCCAATCATTGGGACACCCTGACCAGTACCCCCATCTATGTGGAGCAGGGCGGGTCACTCATCGTCGGGTTTGTCGGCTCAAAACAGGGCGCGGAAAACGGCAAGTGGCACTCCTTCGGCAATGCCAGCGGCAGCAGCGACAACCGCGAGGGCTGGTGGTGCGCTACGGACTTCGTGCTCAAATACCACGCCATCGATGACTTGTCTGCTATCAGTGCAATCTCACAATCTCACAATGAGGATGCCGTCTATGACCTTGCAGGACGTAAATTGTCAAATTGTCAAATGTCAAAGGGCATTTATATTAAGGTGGAAAAAGGCCGAAGCTACCTCTTCTATCATGACGGTAGGACTTTGGATGGTCATTGAAATATTTTTACACGAAAAAACAAGGGTACCATAGTATGATAGAGAATGGTACCATTCTGCATCTAAGAATGGTACCAAAGTTTATAACAGTCTTTTCCCCTATGTTTTTCCTCTAAACCAAAAACTTTACAAATTCAATAATACACTACTTTCTATGAAAAAAATACTCTTATGCCTCATGGCAATGATTGGCATGCTGTCGGTAACTGCCCAGGATGTCTATGAAAACGAAGTGATTAATAACATCATGGCGCGACGCTCCGTCCGCAAGTACTTGGATAAGCCTGTCGAGCATGCGAAGCTCGAAGCCATTGCCAATGCTGGCATCAATGCACCCAGCGCAATGAACCGCCAGAATTGGGCTGTCCGGATAATTGAGGACTACAAGTTGATTGCTGATGTGACGGAGGTCTATAAGCAGGCAAACCCGCAAATGGTGGAGCGCGACCCGAACTTCAAGAACATGTTCCGCAATGCACCGAACCTCATCTGCGTCTGCAGCCCTGCGAATGGTGGCAACGACCTCGATGCTGGGTTGCTCTGCGAGAACATGATGCTGGCGGCGCAGTCGCTGGGACTGGGCACTTGTATCCAGACGGGCCCTGTGCGCTTCCTCGTCTCGAACGAGAAGGCAAAGTTCTTCCTGGACCGTCTCGACATCCCCGAGGGCTACAAGTTGCTCTGTGTGATTGCCGTAGGCTATCCCGACGAGAAGCCCGACGCCAAGCCTCGCGACGCTTCGAAAGTAAAGTTCATTAAGTGAAAAGTGAAAAGATGAGACGGATTATCTTTGGGGCCGCACTTTGGACGTTGGCTTCGTTCGCTTTTGCACAAGAGGTTAAGATCTCTACTGCCGAGACGGACTCCTCTCATATCTTCATCGATTATGAAGAGAATGCCCAGTTCCCAGGCGGCGACGAAGCGTGCTTCAAGTGGATTCAGGAGCACATCAAGTACCCCAAAAGCTGTTGTGTCAACATACCTCAAGGGCGAATCATCGTCAGTTTCATCGTCGAAAAGGACGGAACGATTGATAGCATAAGTGTAAAGAGATCTCCCGATCCTTTGCTTTCAAAGGAAGCAATACGTGTCGTGAGCGAGATGCCGAAGTGGAAGCCTGCGAGATGGAATGGGAAAGTGATACGTTCGCGATTTCTTCTTCCCGTTATTTTCAAGCAACCTTAAACAGAAAGCTCCCCGAACTTGACTTCGGGGAGCTTTGTTTTAGACGCTTACGACGCCTTTGATGGCAGGGTAGGGGTCGTAACCTTCCAGGGTGAAGTCCTCGTACCCAAACTTGAAGATATCCTTCACCTCGGGATTGATTCGCATCTGAGGCAGCTTGCGGGGTTCTCGGGACAGTTGAAGATGCACTTGGTCGAGGTGATTCAGGTAGATGTGCGTATCGCCGGTCGTGTGGATGAAGTCGCCTGGCTCCAGACCGCAGACCTGTGCCATCATCATGCAGAGCAGGGCGTATGAGGCAATGTTGAAAGGTACACCAAGGAAGCAGTCGGCACTTCTCTGATAGAGTTGCAGCGAGAGTTTTCCATTAGCGACGTAGAACTGGAAGAAAGCGTGGCAGGGCGGCAGGTTCATGTTCTTCAGGTCTGCTACATTCCATGCCGAAACGATGATGCGGCGGCAGTCTGGGTCGCGTTTTATCGTATCGACAGCCTCCTGTATCTGGTCGATAAAACCGCCATTGTAGTCAGGCCACGAGCGCCACTGATAGCCGTAGATGTGCCCGAGGTCGCCCGTCTCTGGGTCTGCCCATTCGTTCCAGATACGCACGCCGCGCTCCTGCAGCCAGCGGGCGTTTGTGTTTCCCTGCAGGAACCAAAGCAGTTCGTAGATGATGCTTTTCAGGTGAACCTTCTTGGTGGTGAGCAGGGGAAAGCCCTCGCTCAGGTCGAAGCGCATCTGATGGCCGAAGATACTGATGGTACCAGTGCCGGTTCGGTCTTCCTTCTTGACTCCTTCGTCAAGGATTCTCTGTAAAAGATCGAGATATTGTTTCATTCTTAACTCTTAATTCTTAACTCTTAACTCTCTTGTAATCCACAAAGTCAAACCTTTGGGCGTGCTCCTCATCGGGTTCGTGCTCCTCTCGGAAGACAACTTCCCATTCATCACGATTAAAGTCGGGGAAGAAAGCGTCTGCTTTTTGGGGAGTGTCGTGTACTTCTGTCAAGCATAGGCGATTGGCAAGAGGCAAGGCTTCGGCATAGACGCTTGCACCGCCAATGATATAGATGTCCTCAGCCTCCCCAGCCCCCTTCTGGGGGAGGTTGCATGCGGCAATGGCTTCGGTCAGAGAGGAAAAACGCTCTGCACCGGGGAAGTTCTTCTTGCTTCGGGACAGGACGATGTTCCGACGGTTGGGTAGGGCACCCTTGGGCAGACTTTCGAAGGTCTTGCGTCCCATGATGATGGTGTGGCCTGTGGTGAGAGCCTTGAACCGTCGCAGGTCGGCAGGCAGCCAGTAGAGCAGTTTTCCATTCAGTCCGATGGCACCGTTCTCAGCAACGGCAGCAATGATGTTTATATTTACCATTTAACTTTTCATTTTCCCCTTTTCAAGGTCTATAGTTTCTTCATCTCCTTCAGAAACTCGCTAATGCGTTCCAGATAGGTGTAACTGCCGGTGCCAGGGGAAGCTGTCCGCTGGAAGCAGTGGTTACGCTTGGCCAGGATGTGCAGTTCGCTCTGGATGCCCATAGCACGCATCTTCTCCCATGTCTTGACGGAGTTCATAGCTGCCCAGACATCCTGGTCGCCGTGCACGAAGAGCATCGGCACGGTCTTGAGGTCGAAGTTCAGCTCGGGTACCAGGACGGCACTGTCGTCCACACCGCTTGTTGTATTGTGTTCTTCAGATCCGTCGGTGAGAGCGTAGGCGGGATAGATGCCGATGCCCCACTGCACGTTGCAGGGCTGCTTGTCGAGGTCGTCGATGGGCAGGTAGGCTTGCTGTACGGACGAGGTCACGCCCATGAGTGTGAGGTGGCCACCGGCGCTGCTGCCCATGATGCCGATGTTGTTCGGGTCGAGTCCGTAGTCTGCTGCCTTGCTCTTGACCACACGGATAGCGCGCTGAAGATCCTGCCAGGCGGAGATGTGCTTCTTCAGACCTGTCTCAGGTGCCGGGCGCGGCGTGCGGTAGCGCATCGTTACGACCGCCATACCTAAGCTGTTGAGGTAGCGGCGTGCAGGGGCTACTTCAAATCCGTCGGGACCGTTGCCGTTATAGCTGCCGCCGGAATAGATGATCTGGATGGCTTTCGTCTTGAGGTTAGCGGGAATGTGCCACTCGATGTAGGGCGTACCTTGGTTCTCCTGTACGTATGGCATCTTTCCGTCGGGCCAGATGTTCTCCTTGACGTACTTTGCACGGTCGTTGTCGTTGTCGAAGCGCTTCATTATCTCCACTTCTGGAGCGAGGGGCATCAGCAAACCAAGTTGCTGTAAGAATTCTATGCCGCGCTCTAGACCAAATGCACCGTGACCCTTTCCTGGGTAGAGGTGCAGTTCGGCAGGTATCTTCCGTTTGCGAAGTTGGCGGAACACCATCGTCGAGGCATTGGGACTATAGGGGTCGTTGCCGCCATGATGCAGACTCATGGGACAGGTTTTCTCGTCGAAGTGGAATATGGTGTCCAGCTTGACATCGGGACCATAGCCGAGGCGCACGTTGGGTGTGCCACCCTCACTGTCGCTGAGGACGTAGGCCGGAGCATTGACGATGGCGAAGTTCACGTGGCAAGGTATATCGTCAAGCTTATCGACAGGAGCGTATGCAGGTGTCTGGGAACTGGTGGCAAGCAAGAGTGCCAAATGTGAGCCTGCCGACATACTGATGGTGCCAATCTTCTCGGGGTCGAAGCCGCGCTTCTCTGCTTCGCTGCGCACCATGCGGACGGCTCGCTGCCCATCCTCCCATGCGGTCTTGTATATGGGCAGTCCCTCTGGTCGTGGCGTACGATAGACGAAGTTGACGCACTGGAAACCGAGTTCTGTAAAGCGCTTTGTCCAAAGTGTGATAAGGCTGTTGTCGCATGTGTTGTTGTAGCCGCCGCCGGAGATGAGAATCATGCAGCCGCCGTTGGGTGTGTCGGGCTTTTCCATCCACTCCAGGAAAGGCATCCGGCTCTTGTCAGGGTTGAATCCTTCGGCATTGACTTCTGCCGTCATTGCCGCAATCTGCTGAGGCTGTGTGTCGGGCATCTTGCCTTTAGGCCAAAGCGCAATGTGCTTACCTGCCTGCACATTCAGAAGTGCAGAAAACAAGAGAATAAGAAAATAAGAAAACTTTTTCATTATCATTTTGAATTAATCAATTTTGAATTTCGTGCAACCGTGCGATGTACTTCCCAATGATGTCGAACTCGATGTTGACGACAGTACCGGGCTGGATGGCGTGGAAGTTCGTGTTGTCGTAGGTGTAGGGGATGATGCAGACCTGGAACGTGTCGGCTGTGGGTCGGCAGACGGTGAGGCTGACACCATTGACGGTGACGCTACCCTTATCGACGGTGAAGTAGCCGTGCCTGACCATCTCCTTGTCGCTTTCGTATTTGAAGGTATATTGGTGGCTGCCCTGTTGGTCTTCGACGGCAATGCAAGTTGCTGTTTGGTCCACGTGTCCCTGCACAATGTGTCCGTCCAGGCGTCCGTTCATCAGCACGGAGCGCTCCACGTTTACCTCGTCGCCCACCTTAAGCAGTCCGAGGTTGCTGCGCTCTAAAGTCTCGCGCATTGCGGTCACGGTGTAGGTCGAGACCTCCCGTTCTCCTTTAGAGGGAGAAATGCGTACGACCGTCAGGCAGACGCCGTTGTGGGCGATGCTTTGGTCGATGCTCAGTTCATCGACGAAGGGACAGGTCAGCGTCAAGTGGACATTGTCCTGGTCGTGTTCTATGGCAACCACACGTGCCATACTTTCAATAATTCCGGAAAACATGCGAATAATCGATTTATTTGTTTAGGGGCCGTTTATTTGTGTCTCACCCATCGTAATTATGCTGCAAAGATACAAATAAGTGAGAGAAATACAAAATTAAATCTTGTTTTTCTGACACTCTTTTGTTTTTTTGTACTATCTTTGCAAAGCAAAAAAGAAACAGATAACAAAATATGTATAAGAGAAAGTTCAACCAAGTGCTCGCTGCGCTTCTGCTGGCAGGGCTGACGGGCTTGACATCCTGTAGGGATGACAAAAATACCGATGTTCCTAAGCCAGCTACAGAGCTTCGCCTCACTATTAACGGTGAGTATTACGACATTACCTTGCCTGCCACGGAGACCGTTAACCTTGCGACGCTCAGCACTGAGACAACTGCCGACATCCATGTGGAGAATGCTGCCGATTTTCAGAAACTTACCATAGGCGGCACTGATGCCCGCAGCGGAAAATGTGCCATCACAGTTGGCGAGATTGCCAAAGACCGGCAGATAGAGATTGCCTATACCACTGGCGACCAGAGCGGTACCGTGCACCTGAATACCCTGCACACTGGCATCCCCGTCATCGAGGCTACGGGCAAGGGCGTCATACCGGGCGATTTCTACCTCTCGTTTATCTTCCAGCGTCTTGTCATGAAGTACGACAACGACGGACGTATCCTCTTCTACCGATTCGACCCCACGTCGAAGGCTGGTACCTTCAACGAACAGGGCTACTGGGACTTCAAGAAGCACACATTCGATGGCCGTACCTACTACAGCTATCATGCGCCCGATTATGCCTTCACCAACCGTGCCTTCACCGGCTACAATCCTGGTATGCGAATCTTGCTGGACGACCGCTTCATGCCCATCGATACTATCCATGCGCTACCAAGTCTGGACGGCTACCTGTTCGATGGTGAGCCTATCGATGGCCACGATTTCTACTTCTTCTCGCCCTCGCACTACATCATCTCGGCCTATATCGACCGCGAGGTTGGGGACCGGGCGCTGTCCGTGGCTTACCTACAGGAAGTGCAGGACGGTGAGGTGGTTTTCGACTGGTGGAGCAGCGACCATCCTGAGATGGAGGGTTGGACCAGTCCTGCTTTCGATACCAACTACGACTACGTACATTTCAACTCCATTCAGGTGCTGTCCGACGGCAATTGGCTTTGCTCTTTCCGTCACCTCTCCTCGATTGTGAAGATTGACCGTGTTGGCAAAACAGGCGACATCTTGTGGCGCATCGACGGCGAGTCGCTACCCGAAGACCAATGCTTCTGCGGCCAGCACTACGCCACCCTTCATGACGACGGTACACTGACACTCTTCGACAATGGCAATGGCCATAGTCCACAGGTCACCCGCGTACTCCGTCTCGACGTCAACGCTCAGACTGGCGAGGTTACTGGCGGTGGCAATATGCTCAATCCAGGCGGAGATTACTTTTCTCAGGCCTGTGGAGCCGTTCAGCTGTTCGGCCAGCGCTTCACCGTGGGTTGGGGTTGGAGCATCGAAGAGGGCAACAATACCCGACTCGTCACGGAGCACGATACCACAGGCCGTGAAGTTTTCGGCCTCCGCCGTACTGCTGCCGACTGCCTTCCGAGTTCCGTCAACCCCTCCTACCGCTGCGTGAAATACTAATAGTATTAACGAAATTACCTATTTAATAATAAATAGTAAATGGTATATTGTTAAATACTAAATTTCTTTGTACCTTTGCGCCCGAAATTTAAAAACAGTATGAATAGGAAAGCATTGATTATGCTCGTTTCGTTCGTTTTGCCCTTATGTATGTGGGCCGACGAGCTGACGGAGAAAGCAGCACAGGAACTGGCACAGCAGTTTGTGTCGAGTCACAATACAAGGAAATCGGTTCCGACTGTCACTGCAGAGGGAAGGGTCAGCGGTCTGTACGTGTTCAACTTGAGCAACAACGGTGGCTTCGTCATCGTGAGCAACGACGACCAGACTACGCCTATCCTTGGCTTCGGCCAGAGCGGTAACATCGATATCAATGACTTGCCCGACAATATGCGTGCATGGCTGCAGGGCTACGCCGACCAGATTGCCTGGTTGAAGCAGAATGGTAGTGACGCAAAACTAACCAAGGCAAGGCAGCGTACAGCTACTCCCAAGGGCAACGTCAAACCGCTCATCACGACGCACTGGAACCAGGGAGCACCGTATAACCTCCTCTGCCCGACGATTGATGGCGAACGCACGGTGACGGGCTGCGTAGCCACCACCATGGCGCAACTCATGTACTATCACAAGTATCCGACTGGAGCTTGCTCTGCCATCCCGGGTTATACAACCAGCACGGAGAACAAAGCCAAAGAATCCATAAGCTTAGATGTGAGCGGTCTCGCTGCTAATACTTTCGATTGGGCAAACATGACGGCCACCTACGGCAATACTTCTACTGATACTGAGAAAAATGCTGTGGCCAAGCTGATGCAATATTGCGGCGCGGCGCTGCAGATGATGTATGGCCTGAGTTCCAACGGCGGGTCGGCAGCCTATGGCGAGGCCATTCCATTTGCATTGAAGACCTACTTCGGCTACGACGGAGGTGTGCAACACTGCTATCGCAAGAACTACAGCTACGCCGATTGGGTGGACCTCATCTGTGGTGAGTTGGCTGCCAGTCGGCCTGTGGCTCTTGGTGGTCAGAGTTGTGGCGGCGGACACTCTTTCATTTGCGACGGCTATAAGTACGAGAGCGAGACCGACTACTTCCATATTAATTGGGGCTGGGGCGGTTCCTGCGACGAATATTTCGTGCTCTCCGTGCTACAGCCATGGGAGCAGGGCATTGGCGGCAGTTCGACGCTCGACGGCTTCAGCTACGGACAGGATGCTGTTATTGGCATCCAGCCGCCTGCTGTCGGCACTAAAGACTATTGTTTGTCGCTCGAAGGTCTGCGTCTTGGGGACGACGATGCCACCAAGACGAGCAAGACTTACACCCGCGATGGCGAATCGGGCGACTTCACCGGCATCAGCCTCAGCGTCGTTGCCTATGACTACGACTATGGCACCAATTCCTACGACGTTGCCGTGCAATTAGTGAACGGTAGTGGGGTAGTGGTGCAGACGCTTGTCGCCGTGGAGAACCAAACGAAGATTTGGAATCAAAGCATCAGCAGCACATTCCGCAACCTCTCCATCCCATCCACTGTGGCCAACGGTACATATTACATCAAGGTGATGAGCAAGCCCAGCAGTGAGACGGCCTGGCAGGAATGTCACGACGGCGACGCCTACAAGCTGACGGCTGTCATCAGCGGCAATACGTTGACCATCAACGTGCCCATCCCGGCAAATGTTACTCCTACTGCCACCCTTGAGGTGACTGGCAATTGCTCTACAGGTTCAGAGCATACGGTGACAGCCACCATTATTGGCGGTGAGGGTAGCTACAACGGTAATGTTTTCTTGCGCGTCAACAACAACCCCATTATGGGCAAAGTTCTCAATATTGCAGCTGGAGAAACTGTCAACATGACCTTCTCTTATATCCCCTCTGAAGTTGGCGATAACGAGATTGCCCTATATAATGGTAGGACGGGAGGCTCGCAAATTGGTTCTGCAACGACTTTCAACATAAATACATTCGTCATTGCCAACAACGTTTCCAACACCGCTAATATAGAAAAAAATAACGGTAAAACAACGAGTGTTAAGCTGGCAGACCGCACCCTATACAAGGATGGTGCATGGAACACACTGTGCTTGCCGTTTGCGGTTAGCAACTTCAGTGGTACTCCTCTCGAAGGAGCTACTGTGAAGACACTTACCTCGTCGGACTACAACCGCGAAACGGGAGTTCTTACCCTCATCTTCAGCGAGGGCCTGAATGCTATTGAGGCAGGCAAACCCTATATCGTGAAGTGGAGCAGCGATGATGACATCGTCAACCCTGTCTTCAACGGTGTCACACTGAAAAGCGGTTTCGTTGACTTCGAGAGTGCAGACGGTAAGGTCATTTTCAAGGGCAACTATTCTCCCGTGACGCTCAGAGGTGGCATCAAGACGAATCTCTACTTGGGAACCAGCATCGACGACAACGGCACCCCTGGCGATACGAGCGATGACCACCTCCTCAGTACTCTCTATTATCCCAGCGCCAATAGGACCATCGGAGCTTGCAGAGCATGGTTTGAGTTGAACGGCATTTCAGTCGGTGACATTGGTGGTAGCAGCGTCAAGGAGTTTGTGCTGAACTTTGGAGAGGAAGATGATGCGGATGGCATCGATAGACCCACCCCAGACCCCTCCCGTGATGGAGGGGAGGTCATCTTCAACCTCGCAGGGCAGCGGCTTCAGAAGATGCAGAAAGGTATCAACATTGTTAATGGTAAAAAAATCCTGAAATAATATGAATACATACATGAAACCCACAATGATGGTGGTGAAGATACAACACCAGACAAGCATTCTGCAGGCCAGCGTTACAAGTATTAGCGGTGGTGTTCTCTCCCTTGGCGGCTCCGATGCAGACTATGTCGACGGTGGTGGCGGAGTCCGCACAAAGGAATCCAGTAGCATTTGGGATGATGAGTGGTAAAGAATTCGCGATAAAGGGAGAAATTGCTTGTGTAGGCACGTGATTACAATCCTCAAATCCGTGTTTTTGTTTGTTTTTCTCCCTTTTTTGCTAATTTTATACCTTATTTATTTGGAATATACCATATTTATTGTAACTTTGCACAAATTTTACTAAAATGTGCAAAATGAAACCAACGGAAGTGCCTTCGTATAATCAGATGATTCTGCAGAGTATTCAGGAGCATTGGTTCCTGGATTCGATGTCGGACTACGGAGTCTTTACTTTACAATATAAAGATGTAGCGCGCATCATTGAGAAGATGCACATCTTGTTCGAACATGCTGGTATTCAGCCTGGAGACAAGATTGCGCTCTGCGGACGTAACCTGAGCCGATGGGGGGCTGCCTTCATGAGCATCCTGACTTACGGCGCTGTGGCTGTGCCCATCCTGCATGAGTTCCATCCTTCGCAGGTACACGACCTCGTGAATCACTCCGAGTCGAAGCTCCTCTTTGTGGGTGACAAGGTGTGGCCGGGACTCAATGCTGACGAGATGCCCGAATTGCTGGGCGTCATTTCATTAGTCGATTACAGCCTGCTGGTTTGTCGTAGTGAGAAATTGGGTTATGCCCGCGAGAACTTGAACCGCCTCTTCGGCGAGAAGTTCCCCAGCCGTTTCCTGCCGAAATACCTGAAATACTATGAGGATAAGCCCGATGAGCTGGCTGTGCTGAACTATACCAGCGGAACGACCAGCAACTCGAAGGGTGTGATGATTCCCTATCGCGCACTCTGGAGCAACTGCGACTTCGCAGAGCACGTGATGGGTCATGCAGTCAAGACTGGCTGCGAGGTGCTCAGTATGTTGCCTATGGCGCACATGTACGGTATGGCCTTCGAGTTCACCTACGAATTCTTGGTGGGTGCACATGTCAACTTCCTCACGAAGATGGCATCTCCCACTATCCTGATGAAGGCTTTGGCTGAGGTGAAGCCCGTCGTGCTCATCGTCGTTCCTCTCATCATCGAGAAGGTGGTGCGCAAGGCTGTGCTGCCCAGGATTCAAGACCCGAAGGTGAGGATGCTGATGAATGTCCCGATTATCGGCGACCGCATCCGCAAGAGAATCTGCGACGGACTGACGGAGGCTCTCGGCGGCAATTTCTACGAGGTCATCATCGGCGGTGCCGCTCTCAATCAGGAGATAGAGCAGTTGCTGCATGATATAGGTTTCCGCTATACCGTTGGCTACGGCGCCACGGAGTGCGCTCCCATCATTGCCTACAATGACTGGAAGGACCAGGTGGTGGGCAGTTGCGGCAAGTGTGTCATCCATCAGGAACTGCGCATCGACAGCCCTGATCCCGAGCACGTTGCAGGCGAGATACTGACAAGAGGCCTGAACGTGATGCTTGGCTACTACAAGAACGAGGAGGCCACCAAGGAAGCCATCGATGAAGACGGCTGGTACCATACTGGCGACCTCGGCGTAATCAAGAACGGCAACCTCTTCATCAAGGGCCGCAGTAAGACTATGCTGCTCGGTGCCAACGGACAGAACATCTATCCGGAGGAGATTGAGGATAAGCTCAGCAACATGACACTCGTCAGCGAATGTCTGGTGGTTCAGAAGGGTGACAAGCTCGTAGGTCTTGTATATCCTGACCAGGAACAGGTGAAGAAGCTGCGTCTCTCTGCATCGGATGTCGAGAGCATCATGGAGCAGAACCGCAAGGAAATCAATCCGAACCTTCCTGCCTATGCCCAGCTGTCCAGCATCAAGGTGATGGAGAACGAATTCGAGAAGACGCCGAAGAAGAGCATCAAGCGTTATCTCTATCAGAACATAGATTTATAAACCAAAAAGCCTCTTCCCGAACGGAAGAGGTTTTTTGATATACGCTAATAAACTCTTTCCCCGAATATGAGACTGCCGATTCGGACCATATTGCTGCCATGAGCGACGGCAATAGGGTAGTCGTTGCTCATACCCCAACTCTTTATGCTAAAGGATGGGAGTTTAGAGCTTAGGGTGGAGAAGAGTTCTCGGACTTGTTCGAACTCGCTGGCTATCAGACTCTCCCCAAAGGGGGGAGGCAGGAGGGGGTCTGTGTTCGTTGCCATACACATCAGGCCGTTAAAGCTGACGTTCGTGTATTGTTGCCAGGCGCCGCTCTCCATGAAGGCAAGCAGTTCGTCGGGAGTGAAGCCATATTTTGTCTCTTCCTTGGCAACATGTACCTCCAAGAGAATTGGGATGGTACGCCCACACCGTTTCGCCTGCTTGTCAATCTCCTTGATGAGGTGCTCGGAATCTACGGCGTGAATGAGGCTGACGAAGGGTGCGATGTACTTGACCTTGTTCGTCTGCAGGTGACCGATGAAGTGCCACTCGATATCCTTGGGCAGTACCTCGTACTTTGCGACTAGCTCTTGGACATGACTTTCTCCGAAGATGCGCTGACCGCCATCGTAGGCCTCCTGAATCATCGAGGCTGGGTGGTACTTGCTGACAGCTACAAGTCGGACGCCATCAGGCAATGTCTGCTTGATTTCATTTATTCTTTTTGACGGGCTTATCATCTTCTGCCTTAAATTTAAACACATCGATTATCGCAGTCTCAGTGATAGAGACGATGACCCATTCGCCCAATGTCCCTTTCATGCCTTCGTCCAGTCTTGCGAGGGCGCGGTGGAAATCGTTTGCCTGAATCATGGCTGACTGTACAGTTCGCTTCTCTGCGCCGCTCTTCTCGTCGAGAGTAACGTAAGCAATACGTGCTTTGAACCATCGGTCGTCGTTAAGGTCTTCACTGTCGAATAGGTCTGCGAGACGTGCACGTTTGATGTCAGTGACGATGAATTCACCCGTGATAAAGGGTGTGATCTCCTCGATGAAACGTTTCTCGGCTTCGGTGAAGCTTAGGGCGTCAACTAAATAACTCTCTGTGGTCTTTTTGATTAGACCGTTTTCCAAGGTCTTGTCGTAGCGGACCTTGCATTCAAACCATTCACTTTGCATCTTGATAATTTACTATTTGACGATTTACAATTTTCAATTTATTTACGATTTGATGATTTCACTATTTTTCTCCTTTCTCCTCGGAGAGGGGTTGGGGGTGAGGCTTCCTTGTACCAGAAGAAGAGTTTGTTTTGCTCGTGCTTCTCTTCGGGTGTCTTGGCGCTGTAGATGGGTTCGAGCGTGTAGGGATGATAGCCTGTAGCCCAGCAGGTTGTGCTGACGGTGAGAGGCGTTGGCGTGAAGTCCTGTACCTGCTCCAGTTTGTAGTTCATCTGCTTGGTGATGGCTGCGAGATCAGCCATATCGCGAACCGTACAGCCTGGGTGACTGCTGATGAAGTAGGGAATGAGCTGCTGCTTCAATCCTGCCTTCCTGCAAGTCGTGTCGAAGATGCTCTTGAACTGCCGGAAGAGGCTGAAGGAGGGCTTGCGCATCAGGTTCAGCACGGCATCGCTGGTATGTTCGGGAGCTACCTTCAAGCGTCCGCTGACGTGCTTCGTAATCAGTTCTTTGGTATATTCTGCGGCAGCTCGGTTCAGGGCTTCGTCCTTCCAATCGTGCAGCAGCATGTCATAGCGAACGCCGCTGCCGATGAAGCTCTTCTTTATGCCAGGCAGACTATCCACGCTCCTGTAGATGTCGAGCAAGGGCCGATGGTCGCCGTTCAGGTTCGGGCAGATGGCAGGGTGGATGCACGAAGGGCGTTTGCACTTCTCGCAGAGCTCCTGGCGTTTGCCTCGCATCTGGTACATGTTGGCGCTTGGTCCGCCCAGGTCGCTCAGGTAGCCCTTGAAGTCCGGCATCTCTGTGATGGCTTTCACTTCCCTGAGGATGCTTTCCTTTGAGCGGCTCACGATGAACTTCCCTTGGTGCGCGCTAATGGTGCAGAAGGCGCAGCCCCCGAAGCATCCACGATGGAGAGTCACGCTGAACTTAATCATCTCGTAGGCAGGGATGCGCTTGCCTTCGTATTTGGGGTGTGGCAGACGTGTGTAGGGCAGGTCGAAACTCTGGTCCAGCTCTTCGGAGGTCAGGGGAGGGTAGGGTGGATTGACCACTACCCAGCGGCCAGCAGTCTGTTGCAGGAGCCGGTGGGCATGCATCTTGTTGCTCTCTTCCTCGATGTGGCGGAAGTTCTCTGCGTGCAGTCGCGGCTGTCTGAGGCATTCCTCATAGCTGTGCAGCACGATGTCGTCGTCCTTGATGCCTCCAGGTATCTCATCCTTCTTCCAGAGAGAAACTGTTTGGTGAAGCCCTTTTGCTACTTCGCGTAGCAGTTCACGAGTGATGCAAGGTTCGCCGTTCTCGTCGTAATGGAGCAGGGGATGTGCGTCGTTGATGGCTTCGATGAGGAGGCGGACGAGTTCCAGGTTCACTTTCTCTCCCATGCCATAGGTGATGAGGTCGGCATCGCAGTCACAGAGGATGCTTGGACGGAAGCGTTCCTGCCAGTAGTCATAGTGCATCACCCGTCGCATGCTGGCCTCTATGCCACCAAGCACAATGGGTACATCGGGATAGAGTTTCCGCAGGATGTCTGTATAGACGATTGTGGGGTATTCAGGTCTGAGGTCGTGGCGCCCATCTGGGCTGTAGGCATCCTCGCTTCTGAGGCGTCGGGCTGCTGTGTATTTGTTGACCATCGAATCCATGCAGCCTGGTGATATGCCGAAGAAGAGCCGTGGGCGTCCCAACTTGCGGAAGTCGCGGAAGTCCCCATGCCAGTCGGGTTGCGGAACGATGCAGACACGCAGTTCCTCAGCCTCTAACAGCCGTCCTACGACTGCTGCACCAAAGGCGGGATGGTCCACGTAGGCATCAGCGCTGAAGAGAATCACATCAGCACAGTCCCAGCCGCGCAGTTCCATTTCCTTGCGCGTTGTTGGCAGCCAATCGGTCTTATTCCTTTTTCCAATCAATATAGAGCAGAATGAGTTGATGCAGACCGAAGGCCTTCATGTCGCTATGGAAGAGGATCTGTTCGCAGAGGTCAATCAGCTGCGGGTCTGGTTGGTCTGCTTGGCCCGAGGAAAGCAGGGAGCGGACATTCAGGCGCAGTTTCTCCAGGACGCTCTCTTCTACGATGCCATTGCTGTCGAGCAGGTCGTGGAAGAGGGCATATTTGTCGATGGTATTCAGATGGGCTTCAGTCACCGTGAGTTTGCGTGAGCCCTTCATGTTGCAGAGAATCGTGTACATATTTTATGGCCTTTTATTTCCCTAACAGGAAGTCGATGGAAATGTTGAAGATGTTGCGGCGGGTTTCGGTGTCGGTGATACATTCCAGGGGGAAGCCAAACGCCATGACGCGATAGCCAGGACCTGGGTAGGCAATGGCGGCAGAGTGGTTTCCTGCGATATATTTCATTGCGCTGAAGGCACCGCCAACAGGTTCGATGACGTCAGTACTCCGTACCCAGTAGTTCTCTTCGCTGGGCCTGCTCCAGATGGTGGCTGTGTTGTTCAGACCCTGAACGGTGCAGATGCTGTCCGTCGGAGCTGTGGCGGCCAAGCGGTACTTTAGTTTCTCAGCTACGAAGTTTTTGGCTTCAGGAGAGAGCACATCGCTTCCGATGAATGCGCCGCTCACCAGGATGGACGTGCCTTGCAGCGACAGCTGGGAGATGGCTGTGTACATCTCGGGCGTGAAGGCCTTGCGACGTGTCAGGGAGTAGCCGTCGTCCTTCTGTGCTCCGAGGATGAAGTTGGCGATGCGGTATCTCCGCAGGTCCAGTCCGGACAGCTGTATCGGTGTGGTGCTGCTGATGTTGCAGTCGGGATGATGGGCGAGGATGTCCGAGGCATTGCGTACGCTGTAGTCGTGCGTGTTGCCTGCCAGAATCATACCCTCCAGTTCGTTGCCGCTAACGCCAAAGCCTTCGCCAACCTCCTTGCCGTACTGACTCTTGTCGAAGCTCAGCTGACGTCCGCAGTAGCCTGGGGATTTCACGTCAATCACGCCTGGGTCTTCGTCGAATAGGAAGCCGCCGGTCGATTCTGTGTCGAAGGGCAACGGACCTGCCAGTCTCTGGAAGGCATCGACCAGGAGGATGGAGGGAGAGTTCGGCATCCTGGAGACTGCGGCACATACCTCGTCGCTCAGCATACTTGCACCGCCATCGTTGACGGCAGCTATGCGGAAGCTGTAGAGTGTTCCGGGCGTGGCTTGCATCCGGTAGAAGCAGTCGTTGCCGCTCAGGTAGTGTCCGTTGTCGAAGTCGCCTCCCGCCTGCTTGGTATAGACAATGTAGCCTGTTGGAGTAGCCGTCGGTTCTGCGGAGTCCCATCTCGGTGTCCAGGTCAGGGTAATCTCGTTCTTCTCGCTGTTCGCTTCAGCAGCCAGTCCGGCTACGGGTAGGGGTTGCACCACGCAGCTCTTCTCGCCGTGGATGGTGGCGATGAAGCGCAGGATGCCCTTGTAGATGGAGCGCGAGATGAGGAACTTGAACCAGGGGTCGTGTCCGATGCGCATGTCAGCCCAGTTCTGGTGGCTGAGCATTTCCAGGAGGACGGCGGGGAACTGGGCGTCGCGCGACTCTCCGTAGTTGCGGTCGTAGATGTCACGTCGGTTCCAAATGCCCAGCTCGCGTGTCATGTCTTTGCTGATTTCGGTCATTACCAAATCTACAAGGTCGCGGCTCACCAGCCTGGAGAGGCCGGTTGCCGTCTTGCCGTCATAGAAGCCTGTCGTGTAGATGCCGAGCGTGCCGACCAGCGAGTTGTCCGTCCTGAAGCCTGCATCGCTGTGGACAGCCATGTAGAGCTCGATGGGCACGCGCAGGCCGTCTTCGCCTGGCAGATAGTTGCTGCCCTTAGCCACGTAGTTCTCCGCGAAGGGTCGGGTGTTGACGTCGTCATTGCCATCGTCGTTGCCTCTGCGGGAATAGACGCTGTCCGGCATGCCATACCATTGTGCCGAGTAGCGGGCAGCCTCCAGGCAGCGCGGCAGGTCGCTGCCGATAGGCAGGACCATAGTCGAGTCGCCACGGACGATGTTGCCCATTCCGCCTCCGAAGCGTACGGCATCAGCCGTCACGACACCCTTGTAGTTGCTCAGGTTCGAGAGCTTCACGCAGTTGTCTTCGCTCTTTCCCTTGGTGAAATGGAAGGTGCCGAGATATACCCAAGTTCCGCCGCCCATCTGCTGGTTGACGCGGAAGTCAGTGGCGATGCCGCCATGCATGACGGTATAGTTGGCATCAGGGATGCTGCCAGGAACGGTCTGATAGGAGACATAGACAGCATAGTCGTCCTCCACGAGCACTTCCGGAATCCAGACGACATCGCTCGTCGCTCTTTTGTTCTGAGTGGCTTCAGTGATTTGGTAGGTACCCATGCGGAAGGGGTTCTCGCCGTTCTCGTAGCCCTCACGGTCATGCTTGAAACCAGTGCCGCCGAACTGCCAGTGGAATTTGCTGACACGTTCCTCATAGCGGCTGCCATCCATGATACCATCATTGTCAACAATGATTTCCCTCTTCTGCCAGTCGCGTTCGCGGGGAGTGAACACCACCGCTCCGGCATTCTCGAGCATCGGGATGAGGTAGGGCACGACCATCGTCTGCGTGAAGAGGTCCTCTGTGGTGCAGAAGAGCCTGGGCCTCTGCCAAATCCATTCCTGCTTGTCGAAGCTGAAGTATTTGCCATGACTCTGACAGATGCCCAGATGCCTGCCCTGCAAGCCTCGCTTGAAGGAGTAGGGACGGCTGAGCGGCGTCACCCAGGGATTGCCCTTGTAGAGCTCCTGCTTATAGACACGGTCAGGAGCAGGTCTGGCCACCATGCTCGTCGGTATGAGTTGCTCGATAGGAGTGCCCTGTGCTACGATGGACAGCTGATAGCCACCCAGGGATGCAGGTAGCAGGCGCTTGACGTCAGTATAGAGCGTGTTAACAAGCTGAGGTGTGAAGGGTTGCGCAATAAAGTGGTCGCTCAGCACGACGGTTATGCGCTTTCCCTGAGTGTCCGTCAGGATGTCCTCTACGTTTATCGGGCGCAGTCCAGGGATGCTTGGGTTCGTATAATTGGCAAAGTATTCGCGCAGGTTGTCAATGCCATTGCCTGTGTTTTGGGCAAAGGCAAAGTGAAAAGGTGAAAGGGTGAAAAACTGAAAAATGAGAAGAAGTATGAATCGTTTCATTTTGAATGATGAATTAACTTCCATTTTAAATTCCACTTTAACTTCATTATTTTATATCGTAAATTTCTCCGGGTGCAGTCCCTTATACCCAGCGTAGTATTCCTTAATCTCCTGCATCTGGGCATCGATGTCGCCGTTGGGGATGATGACCTTGGTGCAGACGATTTTCCGCTCGACATAGTCCAGGCCGTAGAGCAGGATGGGAATCTCGGCTTTCAGCGCGATGTAGTAGAAACCCTTTTTCCATTCGGGCTGAGCCTTGCGGGTGCCTTCTGGGGTGATGCAGAGGCGGAACACCTTCGCCTTGCGGGCCTGTTCCGCTATGATGTCGGTCGAGCGCATCTGCTTGCTGCGATAGACGGGGATGCCTCCCAGCCTGCGCATCAGGATGCCCATTGGCCAGAAGAACCACTCCTTCTTCATCAGGAAGTCGCAGTGGAAGTTCCTTGCGCGGCTATAGAGGTTGCCGATGATGAAGTCCCAGTTGCTCGTATGCGGAGCCAGCGCAATGATGCACTTGTCGGGGATAGGCACCGTCACAGTCTCCGTGAAATGGAGCCATTCGAAGAGAAGCTTGTTGAAAAATGACATAGTTCACAGGTTCTGTATCTGGTCCACAATCTCGTCGGTACGCTTCTGCATATCATCTTTCAGTTTCTTGAAGAAGAGCTTTTTGCTGCCTGGTTCCACATGCGAGAGGCGGCAGATCCAGTCGTTCTGCATCTTCAGCACGCCCAGCATGACATTCTCGACGTCCTGTTTGTTGTCTTTCGTACTGTACTGTACCGCAGCTATGCACTCAGCCAGCAATTCAGCGCACAGATAGTTGATGTGTTTTTTCAGGTCTTTCCTTTTCATGAGCCTATAATATTAATAAGGTAAAATTCAGACTCCAAAGATACACCTTTTTCCCAAACTCCACAAGCGAAAAGTGCAAAACTTTCTTCTTTTTTGTGTTTTTCTGCATCAAAAGCCCCCAGATATCATGAAACAAAGCAACAGCCGCCCGTCTCCGAGCGACTGCCACCATCTCATTTCAGTTCCCCTCTACTCCCCTCCATTACGGGAGGGGTCGGGGGTGGGTCTTTCACTTTTCCCTTCGCTCAAAGAGCGATTGGTCCGTGGCCAAGACACGAGGTAGTACCAAGTGCAGTCAGAGCAGCCGTA
>JAILRU010000113.1 GCA_024697945.1 Bacteroidaceae bacterium | reverse complement strand
AAACTCTATTTCAATGACTATGGAAGTATCAATATTTCGTAATTTCTGGGACAAGGTGCCTGTCAGCAGTACACTGGAGGCGATGGTGGAAGCCCTCCTCTCTGACCAGCGTACACGGGAACTGACAGAGGGGTACCGGCTGTATCATCTTGGCTCGTTGAAGAGGAGGACATAGGACAGTAGGACAGTACTGGACAGTAGTTTCTGGAAACGCCTCGCGCGTACGCAGGAACTCTCCAAAATCAAAACCAAAAGTTCCTGCGTACGCGCGAGAGAAAGTTGAAAAATACCAATATCTACTGTCCTACTGTCTCATACTGCTTCCTGAAAATATATATTTACCAACCAGAAGTATGGCACTTAGCCAATGAAAACATATTATATAGACGATTAAAACAATATACTTATGAAAGCAATGTCGAAACAACAACTGGCCCAGTGTGCGGGCGTGACGGTACGGACGCTGTTCAACTGGTGCAAGCCCTACCACAAGGAACTGGCGCGAATGGGACTGAACCTCCGCAACTAACATTGCGCCTTTCCTCTAAAGCGTGTAAGAATCGCGCCTTGGTGCAAAAGCATCCAAGAATTTTGAATTATGAATTAATTGTCGTATCTTTGCAGCGAAATATAACAGACATTTGAATCATGCGCATTTTTCTCTTTTCATTCTTTTATATTTTCATTCTTTCATTCTTTAACTTTGCATCGGCTCAGGGGACGACCGTCCAAAACGGCAAGCCTGCTCAGATGGAGTGCTGGATAAAGGCGCAGTTCGGCAAGGGGAAAACACCTCCCTTCTCGTTCGAATACGGTGGAGTACCCTCGACAGAGATACTTCACCGATGCAGACACAGCCTAACCCGCCTGCCTGCCACTGAGGAAAATCAGTTGCACTATATTGCCACTTACACTGACAGTAAGACAGGCCTGAAGGTGGAGTGCGACGTGACAGGGTGGAAGGATTTCGGAGCGGTGGAATGGGTCCTGCATTTCGAGAACACAGGTACCGAAGTGACGCCACGCATCAGCCAAGTGCAGACCACCGACATCACCTTCCGACATCCCAATGGGACTCCTACCCTATATTATGCGGAAGGAAGCAACGCCAGCCGCGCCGACTTTGCCCCACGTGAACGGACTCTGCAAAAGGGTGACACGCTAAGGATGGAGCCTCGTGGCGGACGCTCGTCAGACGGCGCCTTCCCCTTCTTCAACCTCCAGACATCACCAACCGAAGGGGTCATGGTAGCCATCGGCTGGACTGGCACTTGGCAAAGCATGATAACCAATATCGACAACAGTCGCCTCAGGCTGAAAGCAGGCCTGAAGCATCTTGATGCCGGTCTGCTTGCTGGCGAACGCATCCGGACAGCCAGCGTCTGCCTCCTCTTCTGGCAGGGTGCTGACCGTATGGTGGGGCACAACCGTTTCCGCCGCTTCATGTTGGCGCACCACTCGCGTCATATTGACGGCCAGCCCGTCTGGTACCCCATGTTCGGAGGCTTCAACTGGGGCGACCCAGCGCCCTGCAACGAATACACGTGCATGACTACCGAATATGCCATTGCTCTCGTGCAGCGGACTAAGCTGTTCGGTCTGAATCCCGAGGCATTCTGGCTCGATGCAGGCTGGTATTCCGAGGCTGCCGACCACGCCACAGGCAAGAACTGGTATAACACCGTAGGCAACTGGACACCCGACCTCGAGCGTTTCCCAAATGGATTCAAGCCCATATCTGACTATATCCACCAAAAGGCCGACGCCAAGTTCATGGTTTGGTTCGAGCCGGAGCGGGTTTATAAAGGTAGCCTATGGGAGCGCAAACATCCCGAATGGATGCTAAACGCAGGCGGCGACAATCGGCTCTTCAACCTGGGGAACCCCGAAGCCTGCAAGTGGATTTGCGAGACCATCGGCGACTTTATGGAGGAGAGCGGCATCGACCACTATCGGCAGGATTTCAACATCGCTCCAGAAAGCATCTGGCTGGCGAATGACACAGAGGGCCGACGCGGAATGACGGAGGTGAAATACATCATGGGACTTTATGACTATTGGGACTACCTGCTTGACCGTTTCCCGCATCTCCTGATTGACAACTGCGCCAGTGGCGGGCGACGTATCGACTACGAGACCATGCTGCGCAGCGCTCCCATGTGGCGTACGGACTACAACTACGGTGAGCCTGTGGGCTATCAGTGCCACACGTACGGTCTGGAGTTCTATTTGTCCCAGCATGCCACAGGCAGTTATCATGTGAATCCGTTCGACTCCCGCTCCTCGCTTGGCAGCGCCGTCGTATTCAACTGGAAGCTGACCCAGCAGGGCGAAGCGTTCACCGATATGCAGCACACTATGCAGGAGTTCCAAGAGGTGCGTCCTTACTTCTACGAGGACTTCTATCCCCTGTCGGGTATAGGCGACCTGACCGGTGATGACATCTGGTTGGCCTACCAGCTCCACCGTCCATCGGACGATACGGGCTACATTGTGGCTTTCCGTCGTGCAGGGTGCGAAGCCAACACCTACGAGGTACGCCTCTGCGGTCTCGACCCATCTGCCACTTATCGTATTATCAATAAAGACAACGGCATGACAGAGGAACATACAGGCCGTCAGCTGACGGAAGGACTGACACTCACCCTCGACCAACCCCGCAGCAGCCTGCTAATGAAATATGAAAAGAATGAATGAATGGAAAGGAATGGAAATGAAGTTAAAAGGAAGTTAAAATGAAGTTAAAAGGAAGTTAAAAGGGAAGTTAAAGAGAAATTAAAGGCGATTAATTCCTAATTTTTCACTTTTCACTTTTCACTTTTCACTTTTATATGTATCTTTGCAAACAAAAAGGTAAAACATTGGTAATATGAGCGATAATAATATTGCCCAAAGGAGCCAATTGATAGCTGAGCGCACAGGACTGAAGGAGAAGTATGTGCGTGGTGTGATTGACTTGCTGCAGGAGGGTGCCACCGTGCCCTTCATCAGCCGTTACCGCAAGGAAGCGACTGGCGGCATGACGGACGTGGAAGTGGCTCGGGTGGCTTCGGAACTGGACGATGTGACGGAGATGGAGCATCGGAAAGAGTTCATCCTCACTACCATTGACGGGCAGGGAAAGCTGACACCAGAGCTGCGGACAAGGATAGAAGAGTGCTGGGATGCGACGACGCTGGAGGACATCTACCTGCCCTACAAGCAGAAACGCCGTACACGAGCTCAGGTGGCTCGTGAAGCTGGTTTGGAGCCATTGGCAGATGCCATCATGAAACAGGGGAACGCTCCGCTTAAGTCCATAGTCCATAGTTATGAGTCCATAGTTAATCTCAGCGAGGAGGAGGCTCTTCAAGGTGCGAAGGACATCATTGCCGAACGTGTGAGTGAAGATGAACGTGCCAGGCAGACGCTGCGAACTACTTTCTCGATTCATGCTGTGATACGAAGCAAGGTCATCAAGGGCAAGGATGCTGAAGGCCAGAACTATCGCGACTACTTCGACTGGCAGGAACCCCTGAAGCGCTGCTCCAGCCATCGTCTGCTGGCTATGCGCCGAGGCGAGGCAGAGGGCATATTGCGCGTTTCAATCTGTGTGGATGACGAGCCGGCTATGGAGCGCATCGCCCGTCAGTTTGTCCGTGGCAACAATGAGTGCAGTCAGGCTGTGCGGGAAGCCGTCGAGGATGGTTACAAACGTCTCCTCGAGCCGAGTATCAGCAACGAATTTGGTGCATCGTCGCGCCAAAAAGCCGACGAGGAAGCCATCCGTATCTTTGTACGCAACCTAGAACAACTGCTCATGGCTTCGCCCTTAGGACAGAAACGCGTTATGGCAATCGACCCAGGCTTCCGAACCGGTTGCAAGGTGGTTTGCTTAGACGCGGAAGGCAACCTGCTTCACCATGATGTTATCTTCCCCCACCCTCCTCGCGCCGAACGGGTCAAAGCGATGTTGACCCTGCAAGCACTCGTCGAGAAGTATGGCGTACAGGCCATCAGTATTGGCAACGGAACGGCAGGTCGCGAGACGGAGGACTTTGTGCGGCACCTCGACTTGCCTGATGGCATTGAGGTTTATAGCGTCAGCGAGGATGGTGCAAGCATATACAGCGCAAGCGATATTGCCCGCGAAGAGTTCCCAAATGAAGACGTGACCGTTCGAGGAGCTGTCAGCATCGGGCGTCGCCTGATGGACCCCCTCGCAGAACTCGTCAAGATAGACCCGTCGAGCATTGGTGTCGGGCAGTATCAGAAGGACGTGAATCAGACGGCACTTCGCAAAAGTCTCGAAGATACTGTGGTCAATTGCGTGAACCGCGTTGGCGTGAATCTCAACACAGCCTCGCAGTGGTTGTTAACCTACGTCAGCGGTTTGGGGCCTTCCCTGGCACAGAACATCGTTCGCTATCGTCGTGAAAACGGGCCTTTCCGCTCTCGTCGGGAGCTGATGAAAGTGCCTCGGTTGGGAGCAAAAGCCTTCGAGCAGTCAGCAGGTTTCCTGCGCATCAAAGGAGGCAATGAGCCGCTCGACAATAGCGCAGTACATCCTGAACGCTACGAGCTGGTGGAGCAAATGGCTCACGACCAGCATTGTTCCGTCGCAGAACTCATGGCCGACAAGTCTTTGAGAGACAAGATAGACATCCGGCACTATGTGAGCGACGAGGTGGGATTGCCTACGCTTCAAGACATCATGACTGAACTCGACAAACCGGGCCTCGACCCTCGCAAACCCCTACAAGCTTTTGCCTTCGACGAAACGGTTCACGACATCAGCGACCTTCGCGAGGGAATGGTGCTGCCAGGCATCGTGACAAACATCACAAACTTCGGTGCCTTTGTCGATATCGGTGTTCACGAGAAGGGATTAGTTCATGTCTCACAGCTTGCCGACCACTTCGTCAAAGACCCCACAACTGTGGTGAAGGTGCAGCAGCAGGTGATGGTTCGCGTCATAGGAGTGGATTTGCAAAGGCAAAGGATTTCACTGAGCATGAGGGCGGCTTCGCCTAAATGATAAATGACAAATGATAAATGATTAAATAGTAAATAAGAGAGGTGGCAAAAGACAAGACAGTATATGTCTGTGACTACTGCGGACAGGAAAGCGTGAAATGGATGGGCAAATGCCCTTCCTGCAACCGCTGGGGTACGATGAAGGAGATAAGGGTCAGTCCCCAACCAACCTCCCCCCGAGGAGGGAGGCTTTCTTCCTCTCCTCTCCCTGGAGAGAGAGCAGGAGTAAGGCTTCTGCACGAGATTAAAGCCGATGACGAGCCTCGGATGGATATGGGCGATGGTGAGCTGAACAGAGTGCTTGGCGGAGGTATGGTGCCTGGAAGCCTTGTGCTTCTTGGCGGTGAGCCTGGCATCGGGAAAAGTACCCTGACCCTGCAAACAGTACTCAAGCTGCAAGGGCGACGCATCCTCTACGTCAGTGGAGAAGAGAGCGCAAGGCAGATTAAGCTGAGGGCAGACAGGCTGGGACCTGTGAATGAGGGTCTCTTCGTTCTCTGCGAGACATCGCTTGAACAGATATTCCAGCACATTGAGGAGATGAAGCCCGACCTGGTTGTCATAGACTCCATACAAACCATACAGACAGAGACAGTGGAGTCTTCAGCCGGTTCGATAGCACAGATAAGAGAGTGTGCTGCGGCTTTGCTCAGGTATGCAAAAAGCGGAAGCGTGTCCATCCTGCTTATCGGTCATATTAATAAGGAAGGTACGCTTGCAGGACCTAAAGTCTTGGAGCACATCGTGGATGTCGTCTTACAGTTCGAGGGTGACCAGCATTATCTCTACCGCATCCTGCGCAGCATCAAGAATCGCTTTGGCAGTACCAGCGAATTGGGTATCTACGAGATGCGTCACGATGGTCTTCGCCAGGTGAGCAATCCCAGCGAACTACTCCTGACAGAGAATCGCGAGGGTCTTTCTGGTGTTGCCATCTCGTGTTCCATCGAAGGCGTACGTCCCTTCCTTATCGAGACACAGGCTTTGGTCAGCACAGCCGCTTATGGTACGGCACAACGAAGTACGACGGGCTTCGACGGAAGGCGTCTGAACATGCTCCTCGCTGTACTGGAGAAGCGTGTCGGGTTCAAGCTGGCACAGAAGGACGTCTTCCTCAACATAGCAGGAGGTCTTCGTGTCACTGACCCAGCCATTGACCTGAGCGTAGTGGCTGCCGTCCTTTCGAGCAACGGAGATATGCCCATCGAAGGCGATGTATGCATGGCTGGAGAGGTGGGACTGAGCGGCGAGATTCGACCTGTGTCGCGCATTGAGGGACGCATTGCAGAAGCTCAGAAGCTCGGTTTCAAGCGCATCCTCATCCCGTCGCACAATATAAAAGGACTCAACCCTAAGCAATATAAAATAGAACTGGTGCCTGTACGCCGAGTAGTGGAGGCAGTAAGAGAACTGTTTGGATGATGAACTTTAGTGTAGTCTTTGTTGCTTTTTGCCTGGTGTTCATGATATGGGCACTTTTTGCAGACCGACTGAAGCCAGGACTTATCCTGTTTACATGCGTCGTGATGATGCTGTGTGCCGGCATTCTGCAGCCTAAGGAGTGTCTGGAAGGCTTCTCCAACAAAGGCATGATAACCGTTGCCCTACTCTTCCTCGTCAGCGAGGGAGTGCGTCGCAGTGGCCTTTTGGAGCAGGTTATCTTGAGCCTGCTGCCCTACAAACGAACAACAGCCACTCGTGCCAACGCATGCCTTTTACCTGCCATTGCCGCTCTGTCTGCCTTCCTCAACAACACTCCGGTTGTGGTCATCTTTGCACCTATCATCAAGAACTGGGCCAGGAAGGTGGGACTATCGCACACAAAGTTCCTCATTCCCTTGAGCTATGCAACCGTGCTTGGCGGTATATGTACGCTGATTGGCACAAGCACCAACCTCGTCGTTGACGGTCTGATTCAGGAATCCGGCAGGGAGGGCATGAGCATGTTCGAATTGGGCAAAGTGGGTATCATCATCTGTATAGCCGGCCTTGCATACCTTATATTCTATAGTCACTACCTGTTGCCTGAAAGCCGTGAGACCGAGACGGAAGAGGAAGACAAGCCCGAGGGCGTGCATCGCGTCGAGATCGTGTTGAGAAGCCGTTTCCCAGGTCTTGGTAAGAGCCTCAGGGAGTTTGACTTCTATCGCCACTACGGAGCTACGGTACGTTCCATTCGCAGGAGTGGTAAGCTGCTCAGCGGTGACTGGATGAATATGCCCCTTGAGCGCCACGACACCCTTCTGCTTGATACAGACGACAAGTTCGTCGGAGCATACCAGGATTCCTCGGGATTCCTCATTTCAAGTTATGATGCTGACAATCAACCACTCGATGGCAAGAAGCGTTATCTTGCCCTGATTCTGCTTGTCTTCATGATAATAGGTGCTACCATAGGTGAGTTGCCTTACGTTCGGAACCTTGTACCAGGCTTTAAGCTTGACATGTTTTTCTTCGTCTGCCTCACCACTGTCATCATGGCCTGGACTAAGATTTTCAATCCACGCCGGTACAGCAAATATATTTCCTGGGATGTGCTTGTGACCATTGCCTGTGCCTTTGCTCTTTCCAAGGGGATGCAGAACTCAGGCTTTGCCGATTATATTGCCGACCTCATCATTGCTTGTGCCGATGCTATAGGACAAACCGAGCATGGTTCCTATGCTATGCTGGCCATTCTGTTCCTCATTACGAACCTCTTCACCGAACTTATCACAAACAACGCAGCGGCAGCACTCTCCTTCCCGTTGGCATTGGCTGTTGCAGAGAAGCTTGGCGTTGACCCCATGCCTTTCTTCATCTGCATCTGTATTGCAGCTTCAGCAGCCTTCAGCACCCCCATTGGCTACCAGACAAACCTGCTTGTGCAAGGCATCGGTGGCTATCGCTTCACCGACTATGTCAAGGTCGGATTGCCCCTAAACATCATCGTTTTCCTCATTAGCATTTTCGTAATACCTATAATATGGCCTATTCATTAACTATTTACCCTATCTTTGACAGGATGTTGAGCCGCGAGGATAAAGAGTCGTTGCTTGGTCAAAAAGGCATCATGATATGGATGACTGGACTCAGTGGCAGCGGAAAGAGTACCATTGCAATTGGCGTAGAGCGTGAGCTTCACAAGAAGGGCATTCTATGTCGCATCCTCGACGGTGACAACATCCGAGCAGGCATCAATTCCAATCTGGGATTCTCGGAAGAGGACCGGCGAGAGAATATCCGTCGCATTGCTGAGATTGGCAAACTCTTCGTCGATACGGGTATCGTCACTATTGCCTGCTTCGTCTCCCCCACCAACGAGCTGCGCCAGATGGCACGCGACATCATTGGTGATAAGGACTTTCGCGAAGTCTATATTGCCACACCATTAGACGAATGTGAACGCAGGGATGTGAAAGGGCTCTATGCCCGAGCCCGTCGGGGAGAAGTCAAAGACTTCACCGGCATTAGTGCTCCGTTCGAAGCTCCTACAAATCCAGACCTCTGTCTCGACACAAGCCAAATGACGCTGAAAGAGGAAGTTGAGGCAGTCTTAGATTTAATTCAATAAGTTTGTGAGTCTTTAAGTTTATGAGTTTGTGAATTATGAATTATAAATTATCCCACCTTCAGGAGCTCGAAGCTGAGTCCATCCATATTATACGCGAGGTAGCAGCAGAGTTCGAGAATCCCGTTATGCTCTATAGCATAGGCAAGGACAGTTCCGTTATGGTTCGCCTTGCTGAGAAGGCTTTCGCACCAGGGAAGGTTCCGTTCCCGCTCATGCACATCGACTCGAAGTGGAAGTTCCGTGAGATGATAGAGTTTCGCGACACCTATGTTCGCGAGCACGGTTGGAACCTGATTGTGGAAAGCAATATGGAAGCGTTTCGGGCTGGTGTGGGACCTTTCACTCACGGCAGTAAGGTACATACCGATCTAATGAAAACCAAGGCTTTGCTCGATGCATTGAATAAATGGAAGTTCGATGCTGCCTTCGGTGGGGCTCGTCGAGACGAAGAGAAGTCCCGTGCTAAAGAACGTATTTTCAGCTTCCGCGACCAGTTCAACCAATGGGACCCAAAGAACCAACGTCCAGAACTATGGGACATCTATAACAGCCGCGTTCATAAGGGCGAGAGCATCCGCGTCTTCCCCCTCAGCAACTGGACTGAGCTTGATGTTTGGCAATACATCCGTTTGGAAAAGATTCCCATCGTACCCCTCTACTTTGCCAAGGAACGGCCTTGTGTCGAGATAGACGGCAACCTCATTATGGCCGACGACGACCGTCTGCCAAAGGAACTGGTGCCAAAGATTCACAATCGGATGGTACGTTTCCGCACACTCGGCTGCTGGCCGCTGACAGGCGCAGTAGAAAGCACTGCCGCCACCATCGAGGAGATTGTGGAAGAAATGATGACCACAACAAAGAGCGAACGCACAACACGTGTCATCGACTTCGACCAGGAAGCATCGATGGAACAGAAGAAGAGAGAAGGATATTTCTGACAAATGTCGTAATGACGTTATAACGTAATCTCGGAATAACGAATGGAAAACAAATTAAACATAAAAGATTACCTTGATGCTGACGAACGGAAGTCACTCCTCAGACTTCTCACAGCCGGTTCTGTCGATGATGGCAAATCAACTCTTATTGGCCGTCTGCTCTTCGACAGCAAGAAAATCTATGAAGACCAGCTACAGGCTTTGGAGCGCGATTCCAAGCGTGTAGGCAATGCAGGTGCCGGTGAGATTGACTATGCCCTGCTGCTGGACGGACTGAAGGCCGAGCGCGAAGAGGGCATCACCATCGATGTTGCCTACCGCTATTTCAGCACCAACCAGCGTAAGTTCATCATCGCAGACACGCCGGGGCATGAGCAATACACACGCAATATGATTACAGGTGGCTCAACAGCCAATCTTGCCATCATCCTCGTTGATGCCCGTACAGGTGTCATCACCCAGACACGCCGCCACACTTTCCTGGTTAGCTTGCTTGGCATCAAACACATAGCCCTTGCTGTCAACAAGATGGACCTCGTCGGATTCTCCGAGGAGGTTTTCAACAAGATAAAAGGCGAATACCTAAACCTCACTAACCAACTTGGCATAGAAGACGTTACCTGCTTCCCAATTTCTGCCAAAGAGGGAGATAACGTTGTGGAGAAGAGCCAACGAACGCCTTGGTACAAAGGCACTTCGCTGCTCGAATATCTGGAGACGGTGCCCATTGATCGTGACCGCAACATGCAAGACTTTCGTTTCCCCGTCCAGTATGTTTTGCGCCCTAACCTTGACTTCCGTGGCTTCTGCGGAAAGGTGGCAAGCGGTGTCATACATAAAGGTGATGAAATCATGGCACTACCCAGCCGCAAGACAAGCCGTGTAAAAAGTATCTACGGGACAGACAACATTCAACTGGTCAATGGTCAATGGTTAAATGGTCAATGCTCTGAGGCTTTCTGTCCTCAATGCATCACCATTACCCTGGAAGACGAGATTGACATCAGTAGAGGCGAGATGCTTGTCAAGCCCGACAATCTGCCTTTCATCGGTCGTTACCTACAGGCAAAGCTCGTCTGGATGGACGAAGAGCTGATGGACCTCAACAAGCAGTTCTTCCTCAAAGCTAATACAAACACTACAAGAGCTACAATTAGTGCTATTGACTATCGCATAGATGTCAATACGATGGAGCAACTTCCTGGAGCCGAATTCCGTCTCAACGAGATAGGTCAGGTGCAGATAACCACAGCCAAGACGCTCTTCTTCGATGCCTATGCCAAGAACAAAGCCACAGGAGCCTTCATCCTGATTGACCCCATCACCAATAACACCTGCGCCGTCGGCATGATTGACAGACCTCTCGATTTGGAGGACATTCAGCAAGAAAACCTGCCTACACTCGACTTGCCCTGCCTCGGTATCACCCCCGAACACTATGCAGCCATTGAGACCGCTGTCAAGGAACTCAACCGCCAAGGAATTGAGATAAAAGTCATCGCCTCGTAATAACGTGAAAACAAAATAACGTTATAACGATAAACAAAAATATAACTAAACATGGGCCTATTCGATTTTAACAAGTTACCTGTCAATACCCTTATCGGGGCAGACTGGAAGACCTTCAAAAGAGTCACTGAAGGACAGAATATCGCCACTAATAAAGTCACAAGATACAGGCTGACGAAATTCGTATGCCGACTGCTCAACACCTTTGCATCACTACAGGAACACAAGTATCAGAAACTGCTTGCCAATAAGCCACTGGAGAATGACCCACTCTTCATCCTCGGTCATTGGCGTAGCGGCACTACCTTTGTCCACAATGTCTTTGCCCAGGACAAACACTTCGGCTATACTACTACCTATCAGACTGTCCTTTCGCATTATGTCATGGCAATGCAAGGTTTTTTCAAGCCCTGCATGAAGTTCGTAATGCCCGACAAACGGCCTACCGACAACATGGAGCTTGCCCCCGACCTACCACAGGAAGAAGAGTTCGCCTTGGGCAACATGACTCCCTACAACTATTACAATTTCTGGTTCTTCCCCGATCGGATGCAGGAGTACTGCGACCGCTTCCTCACTTTTCGCGACATCACAGAAGAGGAACTGCAAGAATTCGGGCAAACCTTTGAGAAGCTCGTAAAGATAAGCCTATGGAACACAGGCGGCACACAGTATCTGAGCAAGAACCCGTCCCATACCGGACGAATCAAGGCACTCTCCAAACTTTTCCCCAACGCACGGTACATCTATTTGATGCGCAATCCCTATACCGTCTTTGAGAGCACACGCTCCTTCTTCCTCAACACTATCAAGCCACTCCAGCTGAACACCATCACCGACGAGGAAATGGAGCAGAACATTCTTCGCAACTATATGGAACTCTACCACACCTACAAAGAGCAGAAAAAGATACTCCCCCCCACTGCGCTTTACGAGGTTCGCTTCGAGGATATAGAAAAGGATGCCCTAACCATTACCCGGGACATTTACCAGAAACTCAACATCCCCGGATGGGAAGAGGCCAAGCCCGCCATCGAAAAGTACATACTCAGCAAGAAGGGTTACAAGAAGAATCGTTACCAATATGACCCGCGTACCATCCAGCTCGTGAACGAACATTGGAGCGAAGCCCTCGACGATTGGGGTTACGAGAAACTGGCAACTTCACCATAAAGAATATCAAAGATAAGTTAAAAAGTGACCAAATAATGTTAATAAAGTTTCATTTAGGCGATTTTTGCTTGCATTTTGACAATTTCTTCGTAACTTTGCAGCGAGAAAAGGGACAAACTCCCTACCCTCACGTGTGAGAGAGAAATAAATGGTAAATGATTAAATTGAAAAAAATGATGAAGAAACTCACTCTCGCCATGCTGCTCGCCATGATTGGAGCAGCTGCAATGGCACAGAATTTTGAGAACAGCACGGTGGAAGAACGCATCGCCTACTCAACGGGCAACAACGAAGACTCCATCAAGACGGCTAAGGGATACATCACAATGTTCCAGCAAACTGGTGCCAATCAGGACTGGCAGGATATGTACGTCAACTACCAATGGCTGAAGAAATATGCACCTTTCGCTGTCAATGGTATCTACACGCAGGGACCGTACATGTTTTATAACCTCATCAATGCAGAACAGGACCCCGTTAAGAAGAAGAAATACTTCGACGAAATGATGGTGCTTTTTGACCTTCGCCAGAAGAACCTCGACGCCCTCAACTCCTTTGCCAAGACAAAGAGCACCATGGGTGATGTACTGAGCGTAAAGGCTGAATACTACAACTGGACTGCTCCCTCTGTTCTCGGCAAGGATTTCGACCTTCGCGAATCGTACAAGAACTTCTCCGAAGCCATCAAGATGGTCAACGAACAGGGCGGCCGTGAAATCACCGGCACATTCCTCCAGACCTTCTTCATGGTCAGCGATGCCATGTTTAAGGCTGCGCCAAACGCCATGCGTGAGAAATACCTGCAAGACTATCTCGACAGCAAGGATGCCTGCGAAACCATGCTCATGATGGCGAAGGAAGCTCAACAAAACGGTGACACACTGAGAGCAAAGAAGCTCCTGGAAACCTACGACATACCCCTTGCTGCCATCGAACAGCAATTCTCGCAGAGCGGTGCAGCCGACAGCACACAGCTCGCAAATATCTACACCAAGAAGTTCGACTCATATAAGGAAGACATAAACAAGCTTAACTCCAGCCTGGTCATCATGCAGCAAAACGATCTTGATGAAACCGATATCTATTATCAATATGCTGAAGCGGCTTATGCTCTGCAACCCACCTTCATCAGTGCCATTGGTCTGGCACAGAAGGCACAGAAGGAAGGACAGGCAGAAAAGATGCTCGAGTACTACAACAAGGCTCTTGAGATGAGCAGCACCGATGCCAGACGTAGTGCAATCTGCCTGAACATCTGCAACGGCCTAACCAAGAGCAAGCTGTACACAGGTGCCTTGACATATGCAGAGAAGGCTATTACCTACAATGCCGACAATACAGGCAAAGCCTACCTGAAAATGGCAAACATTTACACCCTGCTCGGTCAGTATGGAGAAGCCATCGGTTACTGTGACAAAGCAGGCGAAGCAGACATCACTGTCAGCGGTTCTGCCACCCGACTCAAGGAGAACATCCAGAAAGTTCAGGCTAACCAGCAAGCCAACGACAAGGCTCGCAAGGACTACGAGGACTACCTCCGCAAGAAGAAGGCTGAGGAAGACTTCTGGAGCGGTGGCGCAAAGAAGTAATTCTTTTGACGAGTTAACGCAATATAGCCCGCTATGCAACATCTGCATGGCGGGCTTTTGCATATAAAATATACGTTCTATGCAAAAAAAAGTAAAAAACATGACTTAACGTTTTGTCAGCAAAAACATTTTTAGTAACTTTACGTGCTGAAAGAGCATTTTTAATTCTTAACTCTTAATTCTTAATTATATCATAATGACACATCAACTCTTATTCCTCGGCAGTCTGGGCGGCCAGGAGATCATTATTATCGCCCTTGTCATCCTGCTCCTCTTCGGAGGCAAAAAGATTCCCGAACTCATGCGTGGTCTCGGCAAAGGTGTTTCACAGTTCAAAAAGGGAATGAACGAAATAGAGCAGGAAATTACTGCTGAACCCGAGAAGAACAACGAAGTACAAAACAAATAATCATACGTTTAACCATTTAACAAAACATCTCTTATGAAAGACATGTCAAGAAGATTTTTCCTGAAAGCAGGAACCGCAGCTACTGCTGCCCTTGCAATGGCTCCCACCGAGGTGCTCGGTAAAGCCAAAGCAGCAAAGAAGAACGTACAGACCGGTAAAATCAAACTCCTCGGCGTAGGCGTCGGTGGTCGTGGCCATGCTGACATCAACGGTGTCACCTACAAAGGTAAGGGCGAAATTTATGATGATATCGAATTCATCGGCATGTGCGACGTGGACTGGAAGTACGCAAAAGGTGTCCTCGATGAATACCAGAAGCTCTTCCCCAACATGAAGGTCTATAACGACTACAAGAAGATGTATGCCGAGTTGCTGGATCAGGCCGATGCCGTTATCTGCGGTACTGCCGACCATACTCATGCCATCATCTGTGCCGAGGCTCTGGCTGCAGGCAAGCATGTTTACTGCGAGAAGCCTCTGACACGTACCGTTTACGAATCCCGTCTGCTCACCAAGCTCGCTGCTAAGGCTGGCGTTGCTACACAGATGGGTAACCAGGGTTCCAGCGGCGAAGGTGTGAACCTGACTTGCGAATGGATTTGGAACGGCGAAATCGGCGAGGTAACCCGCGTGGATGCCTTCACAGACCGTCCTATCTGGCCCCAGGGCTTGGAGCGTCCGACAGAAGTACACGAGATTCCCAGCACTCTGAACTGGGATGCCTTCATCGGCCCGGCTCCCAAGCGTCCCTACAACTCCATCTATCACCCCTGGAACTTCCGTGGATGGTGGGACTTCGGTACAGGCGCACTTGGTGATATGGCTTGCCACATCCTGCACCCCGTATTCAAGGCTCTCGACCTCGGTTATCCCATCCATGCAGAAGGCAGCTCTACCCCGCTTATGTCTGACTGCTGCCCCAGCGCACAGGTTGTTAAGCTGACTTATCCTGCTCGTCCCAACCGTCCAAAGGTAGCTATGCCTGAGGTTGTTGTAACATGGAGCGACGGTGGTATCATCCCCTTCCGTCCAGAAGGTCTGGCCATTGGCAAGGATTTGAACGTCAGCGGTGGTGGTGCTATCTTCTATGGTACTAAGGACATCCTGGTTGTTGGTTGCTATGGCGAGAAGCCTTATCTGGTAAGCGGTCGTGTTCCCAATGCTCCCAAGGTATGCCGTCGCGTAACTGAGAGCCACCAGCGCGACTGGATCCGTGCCATCAAGGAGATTCGTGCAGGTAAGACCGATTGGACAAGGACAGCATCTGACTTTAGCGAAGCAGGTCCATTCAACGAGATGGTTGCAATGGGTGTAGTTGCTACACGTCTGCAGGGTCTGAATCAGGTACTCGATTGGGACGGCGAGAACATGAAGTTCACCAACATCCCCGAGAAGGCAACTGTACGCTCAATGCTCAAAGACGGTTTCTCCATCCACGATGGACATCCCACATTCGACAAGAAGTGGACAGATCCCGTCAATGCACGCGAGTTTGCAGCTGAACTGATTAAGCCTAAATATCAGAACGGCTATGTTCTGCCCGACATGCCCGCATAAATAACTACATAGTTTTACACAACAATGAAACTAAGAAATATCCTTGCCGCAGCAGCTTTGGTTGCTGCGGCAGGCGTACAGGCTCAGCCTCAGTACGTCGTTATTGAGAACCCTCAGGTTGACCTCAGCACTTTGAAGGTTGACAAGGATGGTTACTATGTCCTCTTTGATGGCACAAGCCTTGACGGTTGGCGTGGTTACTGCAAAGACCACATCCCCGGCAAGTGGAACATCCAGGACGGTACCCTGCACTTCAACGGCCGTGGTCCTGGTGAGGGTGGTGACATCATCTTCGCACACAAGTTCAAGAACTTTGAGTTCGAGATTGAATGGAAAATCTGTGAAGGCGGCAACTCAGGTATCTTCTATCTGGGCAAGGAAACCGCTACCATCAACACCGACGAACCTAAGACCGAAGAGACTAAGGCTGGCAACGTGACCATCACACAGACCATTGACAATCGTGGCAAGCTCAACTATCAGCCCATCTATATCAGCTGTCCGGAGTGCCAGGTTCTTGACAATGAGCGCCATCCGGATGCAAAGCTTGGTGCAACCCTTGGCATCCGTCAGAGCACCAGCCTCTACGACATGATTGTTGCAAAGCCTCAGAATGCTAATCCCGCAGGTCAATGGAACAAGGTGAAGATTATCGTGAAGAACGGTAAGGTGACACACTTCCAGAACGGCGTGAAGGTACTGAGCTACACTTTGGCAGACCAATCCTGGGTTGACCTGGTTCAGACCTCCAAGTTCAGCCAGAAGAACTGGCCCCTTGCCTATGAGATTATGAAGGACTGCGGCAAGGATGCAGGTTACTTCGGTATGCAGGATCATGGCGACGAAGTATGGTATCGCAACATCCGCGTCAAGGTGCTTAAATAATATACATTATTATATATAATATATAGGTAGAAAATGAAAAAGATTCTCATGATAGTATGCCTTGCCGCCACCTTCCTCGGGTACGGCATGAGCATAGATGCCAAGAAGAAAGAGATAGCCTTCCAGATGTACAGCGTCCGTGACCTCATCGGCAACCCCGACAAGTATGCACAGAATCACGAGAACACCCTGAAGGAACTGGCAAAGATGGGATACACAGCCGTTGAAGCTGCCAACTATGGCGACGGAAAGCTCTATGGCGTTTCTCCCGAACAGTTCAAGGCTGACATTGAGGCAGCAGGTATGAAGGTTCTCTCCAGCCATGTTGGTCACAACCTGAGTGGCGACGAGCTGAAGTCCGGCAAGTTTGACGGTGCCCTGAAGTGGTGGGCAGAGTGTATTGATGCGCACAAGCGTGCAGGCATGAAGTACATTGTGAATCCCGGTGTCAACTATCCCAAGACCTTGGCAGAGGCAGAAGTCATCTGCAAGTATCTGAACAAAGTGGGCGAAATGGTCAATGCAGCCGGCATGAAGTTCGGCTACCACAACCATTCACACGAGTTCGGAAAGGTAGAGGACAAAGTTTGGTATGACTACATGGTAGAGCATACCGATGCCGACAAGGTGTTCTTTGAGATGGACGTTTATTGGGCAGTTCGCGGACAGGTGAGTCCTGTTGAGTACTTCAACAAGTATCCCGGCCGCTTCACCCTGCTTCACATCAAGGACCACAAGGAATTTGGCGAGAGCGGTATGGTAGGCTTTGATGCCATCTTCAACAATGCCGACAAGGCAGGACTGAAGTATTTGGTCGTTGAGTTGGAAGGAAGCAACAGGCCCAACATCCTGGACGGCATGAAGGTTTGTGCCGACTACCTCAAAGCTGCTAAGTTCGTCAAGGCAAGCTACGACAAGTAATTTATTTTAATTCATAATTTTCAATTCATAATTCATAATTAAGCTGCGCCCTACAATTAAGCGAAAGAATAAATTATGAATTATGAATTGAGAATTATGAATTGTTTAACCCATGGAATTAGAAGACAAGAGCAAAGCCATCGAGCAGGAAGACGAAGAGCAAGAGGGCGCGATGTCCTTTTGGGACCATCTGGAGATACTTCGTTGGGCATTGTTCCGTAGTGCGTGTGTACTGGCCGTCATCATGGTTGGTACTTTTATTGCTATGCCCTACATCTTCGACCGCTTCATCCTTGCCCCCACAAGCAATGAGTTCTTTGTCTATCGTTGGCTCAACAGCATTGGCGGCGGGATAGTCAAGCTCTCGACAGACTTTGATGTGCAAATCATCAACATCAATGTTGCCAGCCAGTTCATGACGCATATCAGCACCTCCATCTCCCTGGCGGCAGTCATTGCCTTCCCCTATTTCATCTGGGAGATATGGAGATTCATCGAGCCGGCACTTTTCGAGGATGAAATCAAGCACCTGCGTCCCGCCTTTTTCGGAGGAACTGTCATGTTCTACATAGGCTGTGCCATCGGCTACACTCTCGTTTTCCCTTTCACCTTCCGGTTCCTTGTCGAATACAATCTGAGCCCCAACATCACCAACCAGATCAACCTCCAGAGCTATATCGACAACTTCACCATGCTCATCCTCGTCATGGGCATAGTCTTTGAGATGCCGTTGCTGGCATGGCTGCTGAGTCTGTTCGGAATTATCCGAAAAAGTTTTCTAAGAGAGCACAAAAAACACGCCATTGTCATTCTCCTTGTCTCTGCCGCAATCATCACACCCAGCGGCGATCCCTTCACCCTCATGCTCGTCTTCATACCCCTTTATTTGCTCTATGAGATGTCAATTCTTGTCGTGAGGGACAAAAAACAAAAAGTAGAGGATTAAACCTCTTTTATCCACATTTCTTGACACTTTTAACATCTAAAATGGTCAAAAACAGCAGGAAAAGTGCCTAAAATGCATAAAAAAACACTTTTTTCTTGCAAGATATTATATATTGTCGTAACTTTGCGTCTGCTTAAAGCATGTTAAAGAACCATTTAGAAAGAGAAAAGAACTTAAATAATGTTAATCAAATTTAAGAAAATGAAAAAGATTACTCTTATGCTTGTTGTTATGTTTGGCATGGCAATAAGTGCCAGTGCACAGTACACTGGTCACAAGTTTTTTGACAACTGGTCAATCGGCGCAGAAGGTGGTGTAAGCACCAACCTGCATGATTGGGACACTCCCAACGGTGCAGTGGCAGGCATCAACTTCACCAAGGGCATCACTCCCGTGCTGAGCTTGGAATTCCAATTGCAGGCTGGCTTCAACGACCAGGTTAACTGGAACTGGGCTACCATCGTTCCCAATGACATCAGCGCAGTTACGGGCAGAGTTGGTCATAGTGCAAACATCGTTGACAACGCAAGCTTCTATGCAAACACCAAGGTTAACCTCATGAACTGGTTCGGTGGTTACAAGGGCGCTCCCCGTTTCTTTGAGATTCAGGCTCGCGCTGGTGTAGGCTACACTCGCTTCTTCTGGCCCGGCATTAAGGACAATCCTACCTTCATTGGCAGAGAAACAGGTTCTGGCAACGACCTGAACCGTTGCAACGTCAAGCTGGGTGTTGACTTCGACTTCAACTTCGGCAAGCAGAAGGAATGGACAGCAAGCTTGCGTCCTGCTGTTATCCTGAAGACTTCCCGCGACAATGACCCCACTGCTGTGGATAACTTCCATTTCCGCAGGGTAATGTGCGACAACGAGGATGGCGATTGCCTTGCATACGGTCACAACTGCCTCGGTCAGATCACTGCATCTATCACCTATCACTTCAAGACCAGCAACGGTACTCACCACTTCGCAGAGGTTAAACCCACCGAGGTTACCAAGGTTGTTGAGAAGGTTGTTGAGAAGCCCGTTGAGAAGGTTGTCGAGAAGGTTGTTGAGAAGGTTGTCACCAAGAACACCAGCAACGTAACCGTTGAGTTCGCTCAGAACAAGGCTACTCTCACCAACACCGCCAAGGCTAAGCTGAACGCTATTGAAAGAGGTACTGTTGTTGCTATCGACGGCTATGCATCTCCCGAAGGTGCCAAGGCTTACAACGTGAAGCTGTCACAGCGTCGTTGCGATGCAGTCAAGGCTTATCTTGAGGAGCGTGGCGTGAAGGTAACTGATGTCAATGCACACGGTGCTGACGGTCAGGAGTCTCAGCGTATCGTTTACGTTACAATTAAGTAAACATTTTAGGTTAAACAATAGTATTATTGAGTTAGCAACTCAAGGGGAGGGTGTGTCAAAATAGTCATATCCTCTTTTTTATTGCAAAGCCCCGACTTTCTCAAGCCAGGGCTTTGTTATGTTGTAAAAATGTTGTATCTTTACAACATCAAACAAAAGATATGCAAAGATACCACTTTCGCCCGTA
>JAILRU010000100.1 GCA_024697945.1 Bacteroidaceae bacterium | reverse complement strand
TACGACCGCGACGGCAACGTCGTGAAGCAGGTAACGTCTGCCGACCCTGGCATCATCGAGGACAACGGTGAGAACCAAAACGAAAACCAAAACCAAAACGGCGGCAGCGGTAGTCAGACCTCTCTGACGGCTCCGACCATCAGCGGTACCTCTCCCTTTGCCGAGAGCACCTCTGTGACGATGAGCGGTCCTTCTGGGGCTGAGATCCGCTACACCACGGACGGCTCGACTCCCACCAGCTCCAGCTCTCTCTACAGCTCGGCTCTGAACCTCTCTGCCACCACCACCGTGAAGGCCATCGCCATCAAGGACGGTCAGAGCAGCGAAGTGACGACCAAGGTGTTCACGAAGAGCTCAGGCAGCGGAGACGCTGACTAAACAGACCCACCCCCGACCCCTCCCGTAATGGAGGGGAGTAGAGGGGAGCTGAAATGAGATGGCAGCAGCGGCTCGACGAGTGGCTGCTGCTTAAACCAAACGACTAAAAAAACTCAAAAACTATATGGACAAGAAACGAATTATCGAGCTTGCGGTGAAGATGCTAGTAGCCGCGCTCACAGCATTCCTGACCGCCCTGACAACCACAAGCTGCATGGGCAAAGGACCATTCACTCTCTAACAGAAAGAGCGCCTTTCTGGGCGCTCTTCCTTTAACTTCTTTACTCAAACTCCGGTCAACTAGAATGCGAAGCAGGCAAGATGGAAAATTTTGCCTTCATGGAGATCTAAATTTACGGCAGGAAAATCCAGTTGTCCGTTGGAGATGTCTAAACAATAAGCATAAGGGCCTTCGGATCCATAAACTCCTTTTCCATTCATTTCCATTCACTTTTCACTTTTTTTTGTACCTTCTTGCGCTCCGTAGGTGCTCAGGCGCAGGCGGAAGACCTGCGGTCGAGCTACTTTTGCGCTCGACAATAAAAAGAAAAACAAGCTTTTCTTTTGTATTGTGCTCGCTTATTCGTAGCTTTGCACGCGAACTTCCCTCTGAAGCGCTACACTAAGGAAGAGCTACTGACACGTGCCGAAGCAGCTCGCAAGCGCATAGCTGAAGGTCACTACCTGACCAGCGAAGAACTGTTCCGAGAGCTCGATTGGGAGTTCCATTTCCTCGACAAGGAAGAAGTGGCAAATCTGGAAATGCAACTTGACGAAGCCGTATGAAACTGAAATGGGATGTTGAAGCCAAGGTCGCTCTTCAACAAACGACCAGATATATTCAGATTCAATTCGGTAACGGTAGTAGCAAGGCATTCTAGCGAAGTATCTTCCTGCCACCCTGAATGTAGATGCCCTTTGGCAAAGTTGAAAAGTTGAAAGGTTCTTGGATGTCTTTAGCACCAAGGCGCGATTGTAGTCGCGGTTGAGAAGTTGAAACGCGGCGGCCGGAGAGGTCATAGACGGCATTATCATTTATCATTTGTCCTTCATCATTTAGACGCTCTGCGTCGCCAATTCCTGTTTCGTCTTCGTCGAGGTCCTCGAGGATGAACTCGGCGGGGGTCGTCTTGTCGGCATAGATGTAGCTGCCAACGTTCCTTGAGTCGAGACCGATGTGCTTGCTGTCGTGCCATACGGCCCGCAGATAGGCATTGCCGTTCTCGAGACGCTCCACCTGGATGTAGCCGTTCTTGTCCGTCGGGGCCTTCGTCGTGGAGATGATGCGCCAACCTGTGCTGCTGTCGTACGACATGTAGTGCTTGGCTGCCCTCACCTTATAGAAAGCGGTGAAGCCTGTGGCCTGGGTGAAGGTGAAGACGTAGCTGTCGTCCTCGGCATCGTACTTGCCCAAGCAGAAATGTCCCTCGCTGTCGTTCGTCTGATAGTGCAGGCAGAGTCCGGACTGCTTCTCGCGGATGCGGTAGTGGTGGGAGGTGTTGATGGGCGATATCCACCAGAAGGTGCGCGGCACGACGGCTTCTGCCTCGATATAGAGCTCTGCTGCGGAGGCATAGCGCTTGTCATCGACGACGGAGCGCACAAGGAACTTCATGTAGCGTGCCTCGGGCTTGGAGGGGATGTTGACGGTCTGCTTGTCGGGCGTGTTAGTGAAGGTGCCGCTTATTGCGGGCTCTCCCCACAACTTGGGACTGCTGCTGAAATAGACTTCGTAGCGGAGCACGCGTCCGTTGGAGCCGTCGTTGCGTCCCTTGTAGGAGAAGGCTGTGACGCGATAGGTCTGCTTCATGTCGATGACCAGCTCGTGGGGACAGTCGGGTGTAGTGCCGCTGTAGCTGGTGTGCCAGATGGTGTTTTCGTCGCCGTCGATGGCATTGGCTGCCACCTCGCTTCCGCCCTGCTGGCTGTCATAGCTCACGATGGTCCAGTCGGACTTATCGACGAAGAAACCGTAGGTCTTCTCGTTGACGATGCTCGGCATCAGGCCCGGAGCGGATGCGTATGCCCTCAATATGCCGCCCTGACGCATGTCGATGGGCTGGGTGTAGGGCTGGTAGTCGGCATCGTCGAGGCTGTAGTAGATGGTTGTGCCTGCGGGATTGTCGGAGCTGAGGACGGCAAAGCCGGAGCCGTTGTCGGAGAAGCGTACCGGCTGGCATACGGGCAAGCCGAGGCTGCCCATGCGGGTGAGGACGGTGTCGGAACTCTCCTGGAGTATGGGCAGTATCATGAAGCAGAAGGGTGTCTGCGTGAGTTTCACCTCGTAGCGGTCGAGTACATCGGGACCGCAGGAGGCATTGCCCAGAGCACGGTTCCAGGCGTCGAGCGAGACGATGGTGTTGCGCTGGAAGGTGACTTCGTGCGGGTGGCCCTTACGGTTGTAACGGCTGGTATAGACCTCCTCTGCCCGCCAATGGCCTACGGTTGTTGCCATCCCGCCAGGCGCAGCGTACATCAGGCCCTTGCCAGCGGAAGTGGTAACGGCGAGCCAGCGTACGTCCTCCTTGTTGCCTGTCTCCTGCGGACGGACGAAGTTGGTCCATTGCTCGGTGGCGGTGCTGTGCCAGATGCCATGGTGTGCGGCGTAGTTGCGGTCACGATAGCTGTCGAAAGGCCCGCGTCCGTACCACGTGATGTTCTCTGCTGCAGAGGGCATCTCGAAACGGAAGCCGAGCTTGGGCAGTACGGCTCCATCGTTGTTCGGAGTGGTCAGGGTGCAGACGCTGACGGTTCCGTCGGGATAGACGCGGAACTGCTTCTGGACGGTGAATATCAGGGCGGAAGTGCTGGTCTTGTAGGTGTCGGTGATGGAGAGCTGTACCCATTGCTTGGCCTCGTCCTGCTCTACGATCCATGTGCCGGCAGCCAACGACAGGGCGCGTACGCCAAGCGACTCCCAGTTGCCTTCCTGGGCGCCGTCGTTCTCGGTGGGGATGCGGAAGGTGTTGAGCTTGATGGGCTGGGTGATGAGCGACGTGCCGTCGAGGATGTAGCGCGAGAGTGTCCCGCCTGAGAAGGTGACAGAGAAGTTCTCTCCCTTGACGGTATAGGACGAAGCGCTGTTGCTGGTCAGAGTGAGTGTGTCCGTACCTTCGTAGTGATAGAACCGAGGCGCTGACACCTCACGAATGATGGCCTCGGAAGCTGCCACTTCGTAGCCTGCTTCTGCCCAAAGCGTGGCCTCCTGAAGGGTAGTCGAGAAGCGGATTGTGTAGCGACTCTCGGGCTTGAAGGTGATGCCGTCGTAGGGAATGGTAATGGTGGTGCTGTCCCATGGCGCGAGGTCGAGTTCGGGAAGCATTCCATAGGCAACGCCTATTCCATTCTCGCTGATAACATATTGTATGTCATATCCTTTAAGCTTTGTCTGCTGAAGTTTATTTTTAACGCGGAAAGTTCCCTTCTCGGCATTGAGGAGCAGGATGTCAACGGGCTGATAGACGCCCTTCATATTGAAGCTCTTGGCAGTCGGCGTACAGTCCGGCAGCACCACGCCGTTGCAGCAGAAGCTCCCGTCGTTGGGATTGTCGCCGAAGTCGCCGCCGTAGGCCCAATAGCTCTTGCTGGGCTTACCCGAGACGGGCATACGAAGCCCCTGGTCCTTCCAGTCCCAGACGAACTCGCCAGCCATGGCTGCGTAAGGCTCATAGACGTCGCGGAAGTAGTCGATCTCGTTGCCCATCGAGTTACCCATTGCATGGGTGTTCTCGCATTGGATGTGTGGACGCTGCGAAGTGCCGCTGCTATAGCCTCTCTTACGTTCCTTGGCTATTGAGAGCATGTTGTAGTAGTGGCCATACATCGTGCTGGAGATGTCGCTCCATGTGCTGTTGCCCTCGTAGTGGGTGACGCGGCTGGTATCGAGTGCCTTGATGGCCTGCATGACGCTCTGGAAGTTGTTGCCGCCTCCGCTCTCGTTGCCCGCACTCCAGCCGAAGATGCAGGCGTGGTTGCGAAGGGTGCGTACATGGCGTTCGTTGCGCTCCAGCATCGGCTTGCGGAACAGCTCCACGCTGGAAAGTCCCATGTTGCCGTGACACTCCACATCCGCCTCTGCCAAGACGTAGAGGCCAAACTGGTCGCAAAGCTCGTAGAAGTAAGGGTTGTTGGGATAGTGGCTCGTGCGGACGGCATTGACGTTGAGGCGCTTCATGGTCAGGACGTCCTGCAGCATCTCCTCGCGGCTGACGGTACGGCCTGTCTCCGGACTGATATCGTGACGGTTAACACCATGAACCACAATCCGTTTGCCATTGATGAGCAGAGCTCCGTCATCGCGTATGCTGACTGTTCGGAAACCTACTTTGCAGGAACGCATATCGACCAGTATTCCCTCGTCAGAGAGCAAACGGATGGTCAGGTCGTAGAGCTTGGGGTTCTCGGCACTCCAGCACTCTATATCGGAGACGGCAAAGGTTTGGGTGACGCTGGTTGAAGAGGAAAGCGTGCGGGAAGACTCATATACAATGACGTCACTCCCTGTGGGGTCTGATATGATTGTCTGCAACTCCATGCCTTCGGTGGAGCCGCCATCGACGGTGACTTGCAGGCGTGCCCTACCCGACGTGCCGGCATTGGAGAGCGAGGTCGTCTGGAAGAAGAAGTCCGCGATGTGGTTTTGGGGAGCTGACCACAGATAGACATCGCGCGTGATACCCGTCAGGCGCCAATAGTCCTGACACTCCAAGAAGGAGCCGCTCGTGAAGCGATAGACTTGGACCGAGACATTGTTCTCGCCCTCGCGCACAAGAGCCGACACATCGAAGTCGGAAGGCAGATAGGAGTCCTCGGCATAGCCGGCGAACTGGCCGTTCACCCACACGTAATAACCATGGCCAGCGCCATTGAAGCGCAGGAAAGTCTTCCTGCCCAGCCAGCCCTGAGGAAGAGTGAAGGTGCGTCGGTAACAGCCCACGGGGTTCTTCATCTGGTCGTTGTAGGTATAGTAGTCGGGACGCGAAGCCATCACGGAGTAGCTGTCCGTATAGGTGAAGGGATAGCGCGTGTTCACGTAGAGCGGCTTGTCCCATTTCTTGCCATTGCGTACGCCATACATCTGCCAAGGCATGGGCACCGTAATCTGGTCCCAGGCGCTGACGTCGTAGTCGTCTGCCCAGAAGCCCGACGGAGCCTGGGTGGGCAAGGCGCTCCAACGGAACTGCCAAGTGCCGTTCAGGTCGAGGTAATAGGGCGACTGGCTCAGGTCGAGCGAATGTGCAGCATCGGCATCTGCGAAGGGAATACTGAGGTCGTGGCTCTGAATGCGGTTCAGGCTCGTCACGCTGACATCATCCCACTCCGTCATCGTCTGTGAAACAGCTGTTGTCGTGGCCAGCATAAGGCACAATGACAAGAACAAAATCTTCTTCATATAAGTAATTTGTTGTATGTAAGCATGAGAGGTTTGCCACTTGTGTGACAAACCTCTCAGCCTACCAGAGGATGTGGAGAATATCGGGCTCGAACCGATGACCTCTTGCATGCCATGCAAGCGCTCTAGCCAGCTGAGCTAATCCCCCTTGCAGGTAATTGCGGTGCAAAGATACGAAGAAATAATGAAGAATGAAGAATGAAGAATGAAGAATTTTACGCTTTTACGCTTTTTTTTTGCTAATTATACATTATATATATAGTTTTTTTCGTACTTTTGCGCACGAAATGAATGAAGAATGAAGAATTTGCTACCACCATGATAATTATGAATTGTAAATTGACGATGTTGAAGCGATACATACTGACACTGGTACTGACCAGTTTTTCACTTTGGCTGATGGCTGTGCCCGCTATGCGAATCCGCAGAAGCGTAACCCTTGACGACGGACGGACGGTGGTGGTAACTGCCTACGGCGACGAATTCTTCGACTACCTGCTGACCGATGATGGCGAGGTGGTCGTGGAACAGGACGGCACATTCCACCCGACGGGTCTCTCTGTCTATGAGTACTACGCTACCCTACCCCCAATGCCCCGTCAGGAAAGGCGGCGCGTGGGAAGCGTGGCAACAGCACTCGTTCAGCCATACGGGACTAAGAAGATACCCGTAATCCTGGCAGCCTTCAAGGACAAGAATTTTTCTGTGGGCGTGACTGAAAGCAGGGTGCAGAGCTTCTACAACAGGTTCTTCAACGGCACGGACATCTACTCAACCACAGGCAACTGGGGCAGCGTGCGACAATATTTCATCGATCAAAGCGAAGGACAGTTCCAGCCCGAATTCACTATCATCGGTCCTGTGCAGCTCGACAGCATCTATTCCTATTACGGAGAACAGAGCGGAGGAACCAAGGACTTGCATTACTACGAGTTCGTCTCTGAGTCCTTCTCCAAAGCATATATAGCATCAAAAGACACGCTGACGGGAGGCTGGTTGCAGTTCGACAACGACGGCGACGGCAAGGTGGATATGTGCGTCATCATCTTTGCCGGACTCGGGCAGAACTATACGAACAGCTATGGCGACAAGAACACCCTCTGGCCCCAGGAGATGCCTTGCGCCTACACGATCGACGGCGTTACGCTCTCCGGATGTTCATCCAGTTGCGAACTTCGTCCCACAGCTGCCAGTGCCGATGGAAGAATCACCGACACACAGCCCGACGGCGTAGGCGTAGTCATCCACGAGGTAAGTCATTCCATCGGTCTGCCTGACCTGTACGACACAAAGAACGTGGCGTTCGGACTGGACTATTGGAGCGTGATGGACTATGGCATGTACACCAGAAGCGGCAAGGTGCCTATCGGCTATACAGCCTACGAACGCGAGTTCATGGGATGGAAGCAGACAGAAGTCATCAAAGGACCCAGCACGCTACACCTTTCCGTCGTCAGTCAGGGAGGCAAGGGATACAAACTGGTCAACGATGCCAACCCCAACGAATACTATATCCTTGAAAACAAACAACCTGTCGGCTGGGACTGGGGTGTGTGCAGCAATCGCGGACATGGCATGCTAGTCTTTCATGTTGACTACAACGCCGGCTCGTGGTTAGGCAATGCCGTAAACACCAGTGTCAGCCATCAGCGTCTTACCATCATCCCTGCCAACAATTCCCTTATCGGTTCCAATAACGCCAAGAGTAAAGATGAATGGCAGAGAAGCCTGCAAGGCAATCCCTACCCGGGCATCACAGAGAACCATGAACTGACCGACACCTCCACTCCCGCCAGCCTTGTCTTCACGGGAACCTATATGGGCAAGCCACTTGTCGATATCGAGGAAACGGAGGACGGCATCATCACCGTCAAGGCAATGCCCTTGGGGACTTTAGAGCCACCAACGGGCTTGGCACTCGAGGACACGGAGCCACTCAAGACAACGGCCATTTGGGAGCCAATAGAAGGAGCAGAGCTATACAACCTGCGTCTATGGTGCGAAGGCCAACTGGTGCTACAACAAGACAGCATCGGGGCTACTTCTTTCAGATTCGACAACCTGAAGGAAGACGTGGACTATACGTTTGCCGTCCAGTCCATCAGCGACAGTTACCGCAACAGCAAATGGGCAGAGGGCGAGCCTTTCCGTGCCAATCCTGATGCGATATCCGAAATCACCGAAAGCTCGGAACTCGTGCGTGTCTATAAAACCGATGGCCGCATGGTTGGAGAATGCTTTGCCGATGAGCTCCATCGCTTCTCACTCAGGCATGGTATCTACGTTGTTCGCCGTATGGACGGAAGGACGAAGAAGATAATGATACAATAAAGAAAAGAAGTTAAAGGAGTTAAAGAAGTTAAAGGAATTAAAGAAGTGAAAAAGTGAAAAAGTGAAATGGTAAAAGTGTCTTTTGTCCGTGGTATGTTGACTTTCCCTTCGGCCGTCGAGCGTTGCTTGTCCGCAATCTTCTTCGGTATGTGTGTCGTGACGGCTTTTGCTGTACCTGCCAAGCGGGACCGTTGCTGGCTCAAGCTTGCCGATGGCACCGCCATAGAAGCCACAAGGATGGGCGACGAAACGATTCATTTCTATCTGACAGACGACGGACAATACCTGCAATGCGATAGTCTGGACATCGCCCACTTCGTAGAACCAGATGCCATTCATAAACGCTGGAAGTCGAGACTTGAAAAGCGCCAAAACGTTAGAACAAGACGAAATGCCGTAAAACGGCAGAAGTCCTACCCGTCGTCCATCTCTGGCAGCAAACGCGGACTGGTCATTTTGGTTCAGTTCCCGTCTTTGCCGTTCCAATTCTCCAACTCTACCTTCCAAGATTATTTCAACAAGGAAGGATATACGGACGACTTGAACAGGGGCTCTGTCCACGATTATTTCTATGATTCCAGCTATGGGCAGTTCGATTTCTCCTTTGATGTCGTTGGTCCCATCACGATGAGCCAATCCCTTGCCTACTATGGAGCCAACAACAAGAATGGCGACGACCAGCATCCTGCCGTTATGGTTACAGAAGCCGTACACATGTTGGATGATGAAGTCGATTTCAGCCAATACGACTGGGACGGGGACGGCGTGGTAGAGCAGATATACATCATACATTCCGGTTTTGACGAAGCACAGAGCGGCACACGCAATGACATCTGGTCGCACGCATGGACTCTCACCGAAGCTAAGGATGAAAATGACGGCAATGGCCCAGTCCTGGTGGATGGCGTAATCATCGACAGCTATGCCACCAGTTCTGAGTTGCGGGACAATAACGGCACCAAGATTTCCGGCATCGGAACAGCATGCCACGAGTTCTCCCATTGCTTCGGACTGCCGGACACCTACGATACCGCGGGTCATAACTTCGGCATGAGGTCCTGGGACCTGATGGACTACGGCGAATACAACGGAGATGGAGGTACACCGGCTGGCTTCACCAGCTACGAGCGCATGTTCTGCGGCTGGCTCGAACCCATAGAACTCAATGAAGCAACCATCGTCCGGGACATGCCCGCCCTAACCTCGGAGCCCGTCGCCTATATACTAAGGAACAGCGGAAAGCACGATGAATACTACCTCCTCGAGAACCGTCAACAAGAAAGTTGGGACAGCCATCTCGCCGGACATGGCATGCTCATCCTGCATGTTGACTATGACAGCCTGGCCTGGATGGAGAATACACTAAATACCGTTCGTTCGCACCAACGCATGACCATCATTCCTGCCGACAACCTGCTATATACCTATACCCTGGCTGGTGACCCCTGGCCAGGAACCACAGGAAATACGGAACTCTCTAACACCTCCATACCTGCCGCCACGCTCTACAACATGAATGCAGATGGCAGTACATATATGGACCATTCCTTCACGGAGATAAGCGAATCGGCAGACGGACTCATCAGCTTCATATTCGACGAGGAAGTGCTAGGAATTGGCGACGCAGAGCGTATAAATGATAAAGGACAAATGATAAATGATAATGCTGTCTATGACCTCGCAGGCCGCCGCATTGATAATTCAAAATTCAAAATTCAAAATTCTTCGCAAAGCTCAGGCGCAGGCGGAGCAAAATTGCAGAAGGGCATATATATACGAAGCGGAAAGAAGCATCTCATAACTACGACTCAATGAAAAAAGCACTCCCATATATTTCATTCTTTCATTTTTTCATTCTTACATTTCTCTTCTGCCAAGGCATAGCCGCTGCTACAGTCACTCGCTACAATGGCAGTCGAATCTACTGGGATGCCCGCAACCCTGTCACAATCTTCAACAGCGGTGGCTATGCACGTCTGATAGAACTGAGCGACGGACGGCTAATGGCGTGCTGCGAGAGTGGCGGCATAAAGGTAAGCTTTTCCACCAACAAAGGCAGGACCTGGTCCTCGTCTACCCTTATTGCACCCAATACAAACAACACACCCAACTGCGTACCTGACTTGGTGCAACTCTCTGACGGCACCATCATCGTTGGCTACAATCCTCGTCCGTCAAAGCCCTATACAGAGGACAGGCGCTTTGGCATCCGAGTGCGACGGAGTACCGACAATGGCAAGAGCTGGAGCGACGAGATATTTGTCTATGATGCCGACTACACCTTCGAGAACGGTTGTTGGGAACCTTCATTCCTCGAACTGCCATCTGGCGAACTACAGCTTTACTTTGCCGACGAGAGTCCTTACATGACTACCTCCGAGCAACAGATATCGCTCTGTCGCAGCTTCGATGGCGGACTGACTTGGTCTGAACCGCAGCGTGTCTCCTATCGTAGCGGTTACCGAGACGGAATGCCCGTTCCCGTACTGCTCAGCGACCAGAGGACGATTGTTGTTGCCATCGAGGACAACGGATGGGAAGGAGTAGGTGATTTCGTTCCTACAACAGTCCGCGTTCCACTTACCAACAACTGGAAAAGCAACTTCTACGTCTCAGGCTCAAGCAACCAACGCAATCGCTGCGTCAACCATAACTACTGCCCCGTAGCAAAAGGCGGAGCACCCTATCTGCGTGTACTCCCTGGTGGCGAGACCGTCCTTTCGCACCAATCCACATACGGCGAGGGCGACAACATGAAGATGTACGTCTATGTCGGAAACAAACAGGCCAAGGACTTCAAGGCAATGTCCAGACCCTTTCTGCAAGGCACGACAAAGGGCTGTTGGTGGAACTCGCTTGCCGTTATCGATACAGGCATTGTGGTTGCTGTCGGCGGACTGGACGGCAAGGTGGTCATGATGAAAGGCTATCCCATGAATCAGTTCTTGGCACCATACGGCTCGCAAATGACTGACGGCAGGCTTACCTCTGATGACACCTATTACAACTCTACTGCACGCCAAGTGCCTATGGGCAACGAGACTGGGGCTTTCTCATACATCGACTTTGCCTATGACAACGACATGCTCTACATGACATGCCTTGTCTATCGTAACAACCCTCGGTCGGAAGAACCTTTCCCAGACGGAGTTACGTTCTATGTGGAAAGTAAAGGTGCCAGTACCAATATCCCAATGCCATCAGCCTATCGATTCAATATACTTCCCAACAGTACCCTTACCGTCAGCAAGGGTAACGGAACGGATTGGAAACAAATATCCCTGCCAACTGTCCGTGCAGAAAGTGTCGTCAGCAGTAGCAATTATCGCATCGAGATTGAGATACCGTGGACTGCCCTTGACCTCAGTACAGCGCCTGTCGGAGAGAACATTAGTGTCAACATGGAGATTGTCATGGGCGACGGCACACAGCAACAAGTGGAGCTCATCCCCGATGCCAATCCCCTCAAACCAGCGACCTGGGTTCCGTTGAAACTCATCGAACCAGACCCAACGGGCATTGGCGACGCTCCGCGTCTAAATGATAAAGGACAAATGATAAATGATAAAGATGAAGCGGTAAATGGTAAATGGTCAAATGGTAAATGTTATGACCTCAGCGGCCGCCGCATTTCAAATTTTCATCCTTTCAACTTTTCAACTTTCTCAGGGGGTATCTATATCCAGGACGGGAAAAAGTTTGCCTGGAAATGAGACATAGGGAACGATGGCTTAACAACTAATCCTTACGATTTATTCTCGTCTTCGATCAGATTCAGCATCTTAATGGTAGATTTGATGGCAGCTTCCGTCTGGTCGGCATCAAGACCACGGGTTCGGATGATGCGGTCGTTCCAGTTCCAAGTGATAACCGTTTGCACGAGGGCATCGGTGCGTCCACCTGGAGGAATACTGACGGTATAATTGGTCAGCCAAGGGAAGTTGCGTCCGAGGCGGTCCTTGTAGATATGACGGATGGCACGAACGAAGGCGTCAAACTGACCATCGCCCTTCGCACTTTCCTCGTAGGTTTCTCCATTCACTTCCAATCGCACACTTGCCAAAGGCTTTAGGCCGTATGCCGTCGTGACGACGTACGAAAGTAACTTTACATGCTCTTCGGGAGCACCATGCTTGAGGACATCGCTAACAATGTAGGGCAGGTCTTCCTGCGTTACCAATTCCTTCTTGTCGCCCAACTCGATGATTCGCTCCGTAACACGTTTGGTCTGTTCCGGCGAGAGTTCGAGGCCGAGTTCCTCAAGGTTGCGGAGAATGTTAGCCTTGCCTGAGTTCTTGCCAAGCGCATACTCACGCTTACGACCGAAACGTTCGGGCAAAAGAGCATTCTGGTAGAGTCCGGCCTTGTTGTCACCATCGGCATGAACACCTGCAACTTGCGTAAAGACACTCTCGCCCGTAATGGGTTTATTGGGCGGGATGGCAATGCCGCTATAGCTTTCTACCAATCGGGACACTTCGCCCAAGCGACTCTCGTCGATATGCGTCTGTACATGAAGATGGTCCTTGAGAACGGCCTGTACACTGGCGAGCGGCGCATTGCCAGCCCTTTCGCCCAAACCATTGACGCTGGTATGAATGCCCTGACAACCTGCGGTAACAGCAGCAAGCACATTACTGATAGCAAGGTCGTAGTCGTTATGGGCATGAAAGTCAAGACATTTACCATTTAGCCATTTTCCATTTACCATTTGCCCTATGAACTGCGCCACTTCCATCGGATTGAGAATGCCAAGCGTGTCGGGCAGCATGAAACGTTCGATGGGTAAATCTGCGATACCATCCATCAGGGCAAAGACATAGTCGGGGCTGTCTTTCATGCCGTTACTCCAATCCTCGAGATAGACATTAATACGAATGCCTTTCTCCTGAGCATATGCAATGGTGTGACGGATGTCGCGGATGTGTTCCTCGACGGTCTTGTGCAACTGTCCTTCACAATGCTTTCGACTTCCTTTGCAAAGAAGGTTCATACATGTGCAACCGCTTTCCACAATCCAATCCACACTCCTCATGCCATCAACGAATCCAAGCACCTCTACCCTATCGAGCTTGCCATTCTGGCTGGCCCAACGCGAAATGCTCTTGACAGCCTCCATCTCACCATCCGAGACACGAGCACTTGCCACCTCGATGCGATCCACATTCAGGTCCTGCAGCAAGGCACGGGCTATCATTAGCTTCTCGTGCGGCATGAAACTTACACCACTCGTCTGCTCGCCGTCGCGAAGCGTCGTGTCCATTATCTCAATGAGACTTCTCATAATCTTCTATCTTGTCTGTATTCGAAAGGAGGAAGTCGATATCATCATAGGCATTCATCAGACAATACTTCTTGTAACTGTTGATGGGGAACTGCTCGCTGTGTCCTGTTGTGAGGTTGGTGACAGTTTGGTTGGGGACATCGACTTTCACTTCTGCCTTGGGATTCTCTTTAACCGTTTGGAAGAATTCTCGCTGGAACTCGCGACTCACGATGACTGGGAGTACGAAGCAGTTGAGCAGGTTGTTGCGATGAATGTCAGCAAAGCTACTGCTAATGACCACCCGAACTCCATAGCCGGCAATCGCCCAAGCTGCATGTTCGCGACTGGAACCCGAGCCCCAGTTCTGTCCGCCAATGATGATTTCGTGAATACCTTTTTGGGGAGCCTCACAATAGTCGGGTCGATTCATCACGAAATTCTCTACGGGCTTACCTTCTGCATCGTAACGAAGGTCATGCATAAAAGCATCTCCAAAAAAATTGGGGTCACGCGTGGTACTTGCCAAGTAGCGGGCAGGAATGATAAGGTCTGTATTGCAATTGTCTATCTCGATAGGCAAACAAGTGGATTGTATGATGTCGAATTTCTGTTTAGCCATTTTTCTTAACTATTAATTCTTAACTTTCCTTGGGTCTGTAATTACACCAGTTATTGCACTTGAAGCCACAACAAGCGGAGAAGCAAGGACAGTACGAGCTCCAGGTCCTTGACGACCAACGAAGTTACGGTTGCTGGTAGAGATAGAAAGTTTGCCGGCGGGAACCTTATCGGGATTCATGGCAAGACATGCTGAACAACTTGGCAGACGCAATTCAAAGCCTGCCTCCTCAAGCACCTTGTCGATGCCTTCGTCTATAATCTGCTGACGAACCAGCCAGGAGCCTGGAACTAACCAGACCACAACATTCTCAGCCTTCTTCTTACCTCTCACGATGGAAGCAAAGGCACGGAAATCTTCAATACGTCCGTTTGTACAAGCTCCTAAGAAACAATAATCTACAGGCGTTCCTTCAAGCTTTTGTCCGGGTTTGAACTGCATATAGTCAAGCTGAGAAAGGAACTGAGCGCGGTCGGCTTCAGGAATACTCTCCAGCGTTGGAATGCATTCATCAATAGCAATACCTGATCCGGGATTTGTTCCGTATGTGATACGCGGTTTGATGTCCTCTGCACGATAAGTCACTTCCTTGTCGAAGACAGCATCATCATCGCTCTTTAGCTTTTTCCATTCTTCGACAGCCTTGTCCCAGGCCTCTCCTTTGGGTGCATACTCGCGCCCTTTGAGGTAGGCGAAAGTGGTCTCGTCAGGAGCAATGATACCGGCGCGGCTTCCCATCTCAATAGAGAGATTGGAGAGGGTGAGACGGCCTTCCATCGACATACTACGGATGGTGCTGCCGGCATACTCTACGGCATAACCCGTAGCGCCGCTGGTCGTCATCTGTGCCATGATGTAAAGGGCAACATCCTTGGCTGTAACACCCGGCTGCAGCTCGCCCTCGATGTTGATGCGCATCGTCTTGGGCTTCTGCTGGAGGATGCATTGCGAAGCCAGCACCTGAGCCACTTCGCTGGTACCAATGCCCATCGCAATGGCTCCGACTGCTCCGTGCGTACTGGTGTGCGAGTCACCGCAGACAATCGTCATGCCGGGCAGGGAAAGCGCCTTCTCGGGACCTACCACATGGATGATGCCGTTGTCCTTGGTTCCCATTGCGAAATGGGTGATACCGAACTCGGCACAGTTCTTGGCCAGCGTCTCCACCTGCTTGCGGCCAATGGGGTCGTCGATGCGCTCCTGCTGGTCGCTGGGTGTGTTGTGGTCGGGCATAGCATAGATGTGGTCAGGGCGGAAAGCCTTGATGCCTTTGTCGCGTAAGGTCTCAAAAGCTTGAGGGCTGGTCACCTCGTGAGCATAAAGCCTGTCAATATATAGTTGTGTGGGACCGTCCTCAACATTCTGCACGACGTGTGCATCCCAAATCTTGTCAAATAATGTTCTCATGACTTGAATTTATTTATACAGTCAATATATGCTTCTACTGAAGCGGTGACGATGTCTGTATTGGCACCGAAACCGTAATAAATCTTGCCATCATATTCCACCTGCATGTGAACCTTACCCATGTCATCAGAACCCTTTGAGATGGCCTGAATGGTGAACTCCCTAAGAGTCATCTGACGCTTGATGATGGTCTTGAGCGCCTTGATGGCTGCATCAACAGGACCATTACCGGAAGCTGCACTCTCGAACTTCTCGTTGGCAATGATGAGTCCAATGCTGGCTACACTGCGAACGCCCTTGCCAGTCGTAACCTGGAGGTAATCGAGCTTCACATTGTGCGTTGCTGTGCGGTCAGCTCCAGCCAATACAAGGATATCGTCGTCCGTAATCTCCTTCTTTCTGTCGGCCAGATTGAGGAAGTCCTGATAAACTTTGTCGAGACGTTCGCCATCTAATTCCACACCATTCACGCTGAGCCGGTGCTTCAGGGCAGCACGTCCGCTGCGGGCTGTCAGAACGATTGCATTGTCGTCGATGCCAACGTCCTTGGGGTCCATTATCTCGTAGGTCGAGGCATTCTTTAGCACACCATCCTGATGGATGCCGCTGCTGTGAGCAAAGGCATTCCTGCCCACGACAGCCTTATTGGGTTGTACGGGCATATTCATCAACGAGCTGACCATGCGACTCGAAGGATAAATCTTCGTCGTGTTGATGTTCGTTTCGATGCTGAGGTCAGGGTGAGTCTTGAATATCATTGCAATCTCTTCGAGCGAGGTGTTGCCAGCGCGTTCGCCGATGCCATTAATAGTTACCTCCGCCTGACGTGCGCCGTTCAGCACACCAGCCACAGTATTAGCTGTTGCCATTCCGAGGTCGTTGTGGCAATGTGTGGAGAGGATACTCTTACCAGCAGCAAAGGCATCGACATGCTCGTAGAGATACTTAATCTTCTCGCCGTACTCGTAGGGCGTACGGAAGCCTGTTGTGTCAGGGATGTTGCATACCGTAGCCCCAGCTTTCGTGACAGCGTCAATGACGCGGGCCAGATATTCGTTATCAGTACGTCCTGCGTCCTCGGCATAGAACTCCACATCTTCCACGTACTTTTTGGCATACTTCACGGCAGCCACAGCACGCTCGATGATTTCCTCTGGCGTTGTGTTGAACTTGTAGCGGATATGGCTTTCGCTGGTACCGATACCTGTATGGATACGTTTGTGCTTGGCGTACTGCAAGGCCTCTGCGGCGCAGTCAATGTCCTTCTCCACCGCGCGGGTCAGAGCGCATATCGTGGGCCAAGTAACCGCCTTACTGATTTCTATTACACTATTGAAGTCACCAGGGCTACTGATAGGGAAGCCTGCCTCGATGATATCAACACCAAGTGCTTCGAGCTGCTTTGCTACTTGAATCTTCTCTACCGTATTAAGCTGGCATCCGGGCACCTGTTCGCCGTCCCTAAGTGTCGTGTCGAAAATAAAAAGTTTATCCATTTGACTATTTGACAATTTAACTATAATTCGATTTTACAATTTGTTCCTCCTATAGGGGGTAAGGGGTCATTTTGCGCGTGCAAAGGTACAACAAAAAAGTGAAAAGTGAAAAGTGAAAAGTGAAAAATTATAAGAATAGGAAATAATTATGAATTATAAATTATGAATTATGAATTATTTTATAACTTTGCATTGATTAATTAATTAAAATTATTGAGTTTTGAAGTATAAAAAATCTTTTCTTCGTATTGGAGGCCGGCTTATTTATGCTGGCATTCTCCTGTTCCTGACAGTTAACACCCAAGCGGCTGATTGGCTCTTCCGTAATGGCAAAACAGACTATCAGATTGTCGTTTCTGATGATGCTTCATCCTCGGAGCAAACCGCAGCACGTGAGTTGCAGCAGTACATCCAGCAGATGAGCGGTGTACAACTGCCCATCACATCCGACCTGAATAAATCCGGACGCAGTATCTACATAGGATACAACGAGCGTGTTGCAGCCCTGACAAAAACACAGAAGCCAAAGGCAGACGATGAAAGTTTCACCTACCGCACCATGGGGCACGACTTGCTCATTTGGGGCGGCTCACAGCGCGGCACAATGTATGGTGTCTTCACTTTCTTAGAGCGGGAGCTGGGCATCCACTGGCTCACGCCCGAATGTACCGTTGTTCCTAAGAACATGCAATGGAAACTGCCCCGTCTGGACCGCACAGAGCGTCCCTTCATCGGCTACCGCTACAGCAACTACCATGTGGCAAGGGATGTGCCCGAATGGAGCGCCCATACGCGCGAGAACACTAAATGGTATCCGACAAGCAACGACTACGGCAACATAGAAGCCTACTACGGCGCACACACGATGGAATGGCTGGTTCCTGTCAAAGAGTTCTTTGCGACGCATCCCGAGTATTTCTGTATGCGTGACGGGAAGCGCTACGACGGCTACGGACAGCTCTGTCTCTCGAACCCAGATGTTCTGGAGATTTGCAAGACACGATTGGCACAACGGATGCGCGAGGAACCCGGTTACCGCATCTACAGCCTCTCGCAGAACGATAACTTCCGCTTCTGCCAATGCGAGAAATGTGCGGCTATCGAACAACAGTACGGCGGGCATTCCGGCATCATCGTGTGGTTCGTGAATCAGGTGGCAGATGCTGTGAAGGACGAATTCCCCGACAAATACGTGGGAACCTTCGCCTATCAGTATTCCCGCCAGCCGCCCACGGGTATCAAACCGCGCGAGAACGTTGTTATTCGTCTGTGCAGCATTGAGTGCTGCTTTGCCCATCCGCTGGATGCCGGCTGTCAGCAAAACGAGGCGTTCATGCGCGACCTCAAGGGTTGGGCCGAGTTGGCTCCGCACCTATTCATCTGGGACTACATTGTGGATTATGCTCAATACATGGCACCTTGGCCTAACTTCCAAGTCCTGGGACCTAACATCCGAATCTTCGGCGAAAACAAGGCAATTGGTGTATTCGAAGAGGCACAGTACCAGTCGGCAGGTGCCGAGTTCGATGAGATGAAGGCATGGACGGTGAACCAACTGCTATGGAACCCCTATCAGGACGTGGATTCGCTGGTAAGCATCTTCATCGACGGTTATTACGGCAAAGCCGCTCCCCGCATCATGGATTACTACCGCCTGTGCCAAAGTTTGGTGAAGCCCGATGTGCATTATGGTATCTACATCCGCGAAAACCACGAAATCTACAGCGACGAATTCACGCAGAAGGCCTTTGCCATTCTCCAGGAAGCACTCGATGCAGCAGAAAACGACGAGATTCGCGAACGGGTAGATCGCGTCAGGATGCAGCCATTATATCTACAATGTATGCGCCACAAGGCCGAATCCTATAAAGACGGCACCTGGGCAGACCTGCTCCGCCTGATGAAGAAGTACAATGCCATGCACCGCGAGGGACAGCCTCAGGACAAATTCATCCGCGAATTCGAGGAGGAGGCCCAGAAATAATATTCAAGTTTCCAAGAGAGAAAGGAACTCATCCTCATTCATGATGCGGATGCCGAGTTTCTGGGCTTTCTCGAGTTTTGCCGGTCCCATGTTCTCGCCTGCAAGGACGAAGTTGGTCTTGGCACTGATACTGCCGACATTCTTACCGCCATGCTGTTCAATAAGCGCTTTGTACTCGTCGCGACTGTGATGTTGGAAGACACCGCTGATGACGATTGTCTGCCCTTCAAGCTTGTTGGATCGTGCCTGCTTCTGCTGTTCGCCAATCTCCATCTGTAAGCCATATCCGCGCAGGCGCTCTACGAAGGCCCGATTAACGGAATTGGCAAAATATCGGATGATGCTACTCGCTATGGCCTCGCCTATACCATTGATTTGCGTTAGGCTTTCGAGCGAAGCTTCTGCCACTTTCTCCATACTGCCATAGTAACGAGCCAGAGTCTTGGCTGCTATCTCGCCCACAAAACGAATGCCTATAGCAAACAATACGCGCTCAAAGGGTACCTGCTTGCTTTGCTCAATACTGGCAAGAATCTTGCGAACGCCCTTGCGGTCAGTGGCAAAGGGGTTGGCAATCTGTTCCTCTGTAAGCTCATACAGGTCGGCAGCATCGTGGATAAGTCCACGATGATAGTAGTCGTCCACTGTTTCAGGACCAAAAGAATTGATATTCATAGCCTTGCGGCTGATAAAGTGCTCTATGCGGCCCAGAATAAGCGGCGGACATTCTGTTTCGTTGGGACAATAGTATGCCGCTTCACCTTCATACCGCACAAGCTTCGAACCACACACGGGACAATATTCTACGAACTTAATTCTTGAATTTTGAATTGTGTCTGTTGTCAGTTGACAGTTGACTTTCCCTTCGGCCGTCGAGCGCTGCTTGTCTGTTGTCTTCTGTCGCTCAGGCGCAGGTGGAACGGCTTTACCCACTATCTTGGGAATGATTTCACCACCTTTCTCCACAAGGACACGGTCACCTACGTGTAGGTCGAGGGAAGCCATCACTTCTGCATTATGAAGTGTTGCCCTTCGCACTTGTGTTCCTGCTAACTGTACAGGGTCCATGTTTGCCACAGGCGTCACTGCACCTGTTCGTCCTACCTGGAAGACAACCTGTCGAAGCGTTGTCTCTGCCTGTTCTGCCTGGAATTTATAGGCTATGGCCCATCGTGGGCTCTTGGCTGTCATCCCCAGGCTCTTTTGTTGAGCCAAAGAATTGACTTTGAGCACTACGCCATCCGTTGCGACAGGCAGGTTTCGGCGTTCCTTGTCCCAATAGTCGATGTATGCAAATACCTCGTCCAAGGTACTGACCAAACGCATGTTTTTACTTATCTGGAACCCCCATCTTGCTGCAGCTTCGAGGTTCTGGTAGTGGCCGTCGCCAGGAATGCCATCGCCAAGGAGATAGTAAAGGTAAGCATCCAGACCACGCTTGGCAACAGTGCTGCTGTTCTTGCTCTTTAAAGTTCCGCTTGCAGCATTACGTGGATTGGCGAAGAGCGGTTCCCCATCTTGTTCCCGCTCGGCATTCAGACGGTCGAAGGAGCTCCAAGGCATCAGAACTTCGCCCCGAATCTCGAACTGACGGGGATAGTCGCCACCAGCAGGCAGTCGCAGAGGAATACTACGAATAGTTCGTATATTGGCGGTAACATCGTCACCCTGAGCGCCGTCACCTCTCGTTACAGCCCTGACAAGACATCCGTCCTCGTAATGGAGGCTGATACTGAGTCCGTCGAACTTCAGCTCGCAACAGATCTGGAAAGGCGCTCCCATAAGTCCCTCGCTTACCCTCTGCCAAAAATCGGCCACCTCCTGACGGTTGTAAGTGTTGCCAAGACTGAGCATCGGACGGGTATGCGCCACCGTCTCGAACTCGTTGTTGAGGTCGCTGCCTACACGCTGCGTTGGGCTGTTGGCATCAGCCATTTCGGGATGCTTGGATTCGAGGTCCTGCAATTCGTGCATCAGGAAGTCGAATTCCTGGTCTGAGATGACAGGAGAATTCTCTACGTAGTATCGGTAGTTATGCTGATGCAGTTCCTCCCGCAGTTGTAGGATGCGCTTTATTTCGTCCATTGAATCTTCTTTCCGTTAACTATATAAATTCCATTAGACCATTTACCATTTACTATTCGGCCACTGAGGTCAAAACATTTACCATTAGACCATTGACCATTTACCATTTCTCCTTCGTCATTTTGGATTTCGTACAAGCCGTTAGGGTCTTCGGCTTCAACGAGCATCTTGTCACGGAAGGCATCAATGGCTTCGTCGCTGATTTCAAAGTACGTTGTCAGGTACGTACGGAACTTCTGTTCCAACGTCTCACCCTCCAGCGCCTCAATCATTGCGAACATATCGTCGAGCTGACCCTTGCTGCACGGCGTGTTGAAGTATGAGAAGTTTGTCAGTTCGTAGTCTTTGTAGATATCGCTCTTACTCATGCCGAGCACACCTTCAAGCAAGAAGGCAAGTGTACCAGTGCGGTCTCGGCCAATGGCACAATGGAAATAGACAGGCTTGTCATTCTTCACGCAGGTCAACACATATTGCAAAGCGGTCTTGTACGTACTCTTTGAGTTGGTCAGGCCATCCATGTGGCTGGCGGTCTGTCCCAAGGGAGTACGCTTGTAGGCAATATCGTTGCCAAGTACTGACTTGGTAATGTCCCCTGCCTCACTGTTGGTGCGCAGGTCAAGCTCGGCCTTTATACCAGCCCCACGCAGTTCCTCAATGGCTTCAGGTTCCAGGTTGTGACCACCGTTCCACTCAGCACCCCTGAATACCATGCCGTACTTGACTATACGTCCGGATGCTGTAGGCCAACCGCCAAGGTCGCGCACGTTGGCTGTGCCTTTGGCCTTCAGATGGCGCATCTGACCGGTAGTGTTGAAGGAGAAACTCGCAACCTTTTCAACGCTTTCATTTTTCAACTTTTCAACTTTACAATAGTACGTACGGCCAGGAATGAGATTGTAAATCTCGTACGAGGCTGATTCCGTATCAACGCTCTTGGTGACGGCATTGACATAGTCGGGACTTTCGCTCCATGTTATCTGCTGCGCTTCGGCGGTGGAATCCCGTGTCCAATAAACATCCACGGGCAACGGCCAGTCGCGACGCTCTGGTGGACCGACGTTGTAGGTATTTATTTTGCTGGCATCGCTTTCTGTGTACTCAAAGTCATGTACGAAGCCACGCACCCTGCCGTTTTCCAAGTTATAGTCCATGCTGAACATACCTGCCGTTGCTGGGTGCAGATGCCACATCTGGCGGGGTTCAAGACTACCGCCTGTGGGGTAGTTATAGACCCTCACCCTGGAACCAGTAAAGGCGTATGGATAGGTCGAACTGCCCTGTATCTTAAACCTTCCGCCACTTACCCACGTTATCACTTGTTCATAAAGTCCCTCTTCTATCAACGATATGGGCTTGCCGTTGTTATTGCCGCCTACGACGTTGCCTATATAAAGTCCGTTGTCAGCACATTGTATCAGCCAGTTGCCGTTCTTGCGGACCAGTTTGAAGTATGGCGGAATCCCTACCTCATCAAGAGCCACAGCCTTCAGTCCATCCCTGTTGGCATTCTCAGCATCGCCCCACAATACATAGCCTGGGAAACACATGTTCTCGATGTAGTAATAGCCCTCATGAAGCGGGTAGCAATAGAGCGAATCGTACGAGATGATGATGCCGTTGATAGCTTTGTTGAGTTGCTCCAGGGTGGCGTTCTCGTCCAGTGCTTCTGCCTCTGCCACAGCATCGCTCATGGCTTTAACGCTGCTCACAGAATAGCACCCTGGGTCGGTACACACAGCATCTCCTGATGGAACTTTCGGAGTGTATTCGCTGAGTACTTTCTGCAGGTCTTCGTAGTTGTACTCTTGCCACAGGTCGCCTATGATATCGTAGGTGCTCCATGATGCATCTTCCATAAAAGCCGAGTACATCGTGGGCCGCACGTGTACATTGGCTCCCGTGAAGTCGAAGGTGTAGGAACGCAGCTTAGGTACGGCGTTGCAGTTCATATAAACCTCGTATTTCATGCCACCATAGATACATAGCTTGTCACCCCAAGTGTTGGCTGCAATATTCTCGCCAAAGGTTATCTTCTCCAACACCTTGTTGTAGCCTAAAGCCTCGTAGTCCATCAGGTTGACTGAATTCGGCACCACAATCTCTTTGAGCTGTGTCTGATAAATGGACTTATATCCCAGCCTCGTAATGCCTTCTGGCAGGTTGAGTGCCGTGATATTGGCACAATGGAAGGCATAGTCGCCAACGGCAGTCACGTTGTAGGTCTTGTCCTTTATTACCACCGTCTGCGGAATTGTCACTACGCCACTATAGGTACACGGATTGCTCGTCGAGGGTTGGTCTTCATTGGGATAGGTCACAGCCACGGAGTTGGTGCCGGTAATCTCATATTTGATGCCGTTTACCAGCATGTCATCGACAGTACTTTGCCCGCTATTATCTTGTGGTACAGGATAGTCGGTGCCCTGCGTCCAGTTATTGTCATCCAGCAATGAGGGCAATGTTCCGTCGGTGAGTTGCGCTGCGGTTACCATCGTGACTTCAGGAACCTTGTTTGAACCTGTTGAAAGTCCTGCAACTGGTAGATCCTCAAGTACGTAGTTGTTGCTGAACGAAGTGATGGCAGCCGTATTGTTCCCTACTAGCGCACCGCTGCGCATTCCACTCTTTGGAAATTCTAAGCTTCCTATGCTCAAGTTGTTAACAATACTGAGGCCGCTTCGTGCACTACTGGTATAACCGACAATGCCACCCACATAGGCACTGTTGCTGCTTCTACCTGTGGATATAAGAGAGCCAGCAAAGAGACAGTTGCTCACCGTAGTGTTATCGGCGTTTGGCCAGCCCATGATACCAGCCGCCTGCAGATTTGTGGCAGCTCCGTTCACAGTTCCCACATATACACAGCGGTTGACGGTGCATGCTTCTGCCTTCGTCACGATACCTGCCATGCGAAGCGATACCACTTTGGTGGAGGGATTGGTAACGTCAACCGAACACCAAATGTCTTGTATCTTATGATTGCCTGTTGAATAAGCAACAACGCCTGCTGCATAATGATTTTCTGTGCTACCGGAAGCGGTTACAGAACCAGAAATCTTGAAGTTATGGATGTCCTTCGTACCGTTGTGCAAGCCGATGAATGCAGAGTATTGGGTCGCTTCGTCGGTCACAATATTAAGGTTCTTTATGCTATGTCCCTGACCGTCGAACTCTCCGCTGTGCTTGTTGACACTATTGCCAATTGGAACCCACGGGCGGTTCTCAAGGTCGATGTTAGCAGTCAACCGTGCATTAACCGCAGAGTTACCATTGTTCACCATGTGAGCCAGCCAGAACAGCTTGCCACCATTATTAATAATGTAGTAACCGTCGCCATCCATTTGGGCAGACTCGTAAGGAGCTGACTCGCAAGTGCAGAAGCCGTTGATGTAAATGTGCTCATGCTCGCTTGGAGTTGCGATGACGATATTCGGCACCTTGCGGACCGAGCCGTCGCTGGTCCTGTTGATGACTCCTGCACCACTTACCCATAGTGTTGATGAACCGCCACCATCCAGGTTGATGGCATCAGACATACCGAGGTCCTCAGCCAGGAAAAGCAGATGCTGTAACGAGAATCCTGAGGCACCATTCATGCGGCCTTCCGCCACAACCATATATACTGTGCCGTCAGGACACTTGCCAAGCAACGTACGCGGATGTGGGCCGTAAAAGCCTTCTCCGCCAATAAATGGGTCCAAACTCACTCCACCCAGTCGGAGGATTGGTCCGGAAACAATGAACGTGTCGTATTTCTTGCCCCATGCGGCATGGTCGGCAGTAGTATTGTCAGAGCTGTACGGCTCTAACGTGAACACACCGTCCTTGAAACCCAAGACGCCATTGCATCGGGCATACTCTTCGGGTGCTGTCGTAGCAATCTCAACGCCATCAACCCAAAGCGCCGTTGTTGAGGTGAGGTTTGACATATTGAAATAGCTGCCGTTGATGGCTGCCGTTGCCCCAGCCTCAGCAGCAAGGCCGTTGGTTCCCTGCGTGGAGTGCTCCTTGACGTAGAGCGAGGTGTTCATTGATGCCTGTGAGTATTTGGCAATCGATACTACCTGTGGATTGCCATATAGGTCGGCAAAGCTTGCCTTGCCATAAACCACACCGTCGCGAGTCTGCCAACCCCATTCGGCATTCCGCAGCACCGAAGCATACTCTGATTCGCCATGCGTAGCTGATGTGATGACGAAAAGAGCAAGCAGAATTGAGAAACGTGTGAAGTGTCTCATTTGGATGTTAGTTATTAGTTTCATCTGTATATCTGTATGTTAATGTCTGTATGTTAATCCCCGCTGCGTGACTTCACGGCGGGGACTTGTGCTTTCATGTTGAGCGATAGACGGGATTCGAACCCGCGACCCTCGGCTTGGGAAGCCAATGCTCTACCAACTGAGCCACTATCGCATCGCTTTTCAGGTGCAAAGTTACGAAAAATAGTTCATAGTGCATAATTCATAGTACATATTTTCTATTTTTTTCGCACTTTTTTACACAAAATTAGTTAATGTATGCAAAAAATGCTTATCTTTGTACCAAAATGTAGTGACTAAACATCAAACATTATTTATTAGTAACTAAAAACAATTAGAAACATGAAGAAAAAATTCATTTGCGCCGTTTGTGGTTATATCTACGAAGGCGATGCAGCTCCCGAGCAGTGCCCCATCTGTAAGGCTCCTGCCAGCAAGTTCTCTGAACTGAAGGACGATGCCGACATGACTTATGCTACCGTTCATAAGATTGGCGACGGCAAGCCCGAAGGTGTTTCACAGGAGATGATTGACGACCTGCGCAACCATTTCAACGGAGAATGCAGCGAGGTTGGTATGTATCTGGCAATGGCTCGTCAGGCTGACCGCGAAGGCTATCCCGAGATTGCCGAAGCTTTCAAGCGCTATGCATTTGAGGAGGCTGACCATGCAAGCCGCTTTGCAGAACTGCTGGGCGAATGTGTATGGGACACCAAGACCAATCTGGAAAAGCGTGCTGCTGCTGAGGCTGGTGCTTGCGAGGACAAGTTCCGTATTGCTAAGAATGCTAAGGCTGCCGGTTTTGATGCCATCCACGACACCGTTCACGAAATGGCTAAGGACGAAGCCCGTCACGGTGCAGGCTTCGCTGGCCTACTGAAGCGCTATTTCAAGTAGTCTCCTATACGACTAATTGAAAGACCATAACCGACTGCCACCCTGCGGGAGTAACCAACCAATCCTTCAGGGTGGCGGTCTTTTCGTATCCGCACTTCTGGAAGAGGGCTATTGATGCGGCATTGTCCTCGGGTACAAGTGCATAGAGCTGATGGATTCCCAAATGAGTGGAAGCATATCCGGACAGTAGATGCAAGGCTTCGGTTGCCAGCCCTTTGCGCTGCTGTTCAGGCACAACGACAATACCTACTTCAGCACGATGATGTCGAGGTTCATAATGCTGTAGGTCAACGAAACCTACGCTGATGCCATCTGCCAACTCGATGACAAGCCGCAATTGGCGGTCTTGATAAATGTCGTGACTGTTCTCGGCAAGGTACTTTTTAAGGGTATAGTACGAAAAGGGAACAGTCGTCTGTCCGTTGGGCCACAACTCGGTATCATTCTCGATGAGATACATCAAGTCGAGGTCCTCCGGCTCCACGGCTCTTAGTCTTATCCTATTGTTCTTCAGCATGACCCTTGATGTCTCTCAAAGTGAACAGAAAAGCGATGGCCAGTATGCCAAGTCCGTAAAGTTGGGATGTGTCATCGTGGCGGAAATAGAGAAAGAGCACGAATAGAGCTGCGAGGGCAAGTGCCCCCATACGCAGATAGACATTCACTTTCCTGTAACGAATGGCAAAGAAGGCTGCCAGCAAAATCGATGCAGCACAAAGGAGAGACAGAATATAAGTTAACATAATTTTTTTCGTTATTTCGGGATTTAGTTATTTCGGGATTTCTCAGCGACTATTTTGCGAATGGTATTCTTCCTGCCAACGCGCGGCCCAGGGTTACTTCATCTGTATATTGCAGCTCGTCGTTCTGGGCTATGCCGCGAGCTATGACCGTCACTTTCACGCCTGTATCTTCCAGCTTCCGATAAATGTAGTAGTTGGTTGTGTCGCCTTCCATTGTAGGACTGAGGGCAAGAATGACTTCTTCTACCCCACCCTGCTTGACGCGCTCTACGAGGCTTTCTACCTGGAGGTCGCTGGGACCGATACCGTCTATAGGACTGATAACGCCTCCCAGGACATGATACAGACCGCGGTATTGCAACGTGTTCTCGATAGCCATCACATCCTGCACGTTCTCCACCACACAGACCAGACTGCTGTCGCGCGTCGGATTGCAGCATATCTCGCAACGTTCATCGTCGCAGATATTGTAGCATACCTGGCAGTAATGCACGCCTCGACGCATACTGACTAGACTATCTGCCAAAGCCTCCACCCTACCTTCATCCTGATGGAGCAGGTACAGGGCAAGCCGCAAAGCCGTCCTACTGCCAATACCTGGCAGATGGCTGATTTCGGTTACCGCCTTCTCGAGAAGCTGAGAACTATATCTATTATTGTTATTATTGAACATCAAATTGTAAATTAAAGGGTTCCTTTGCTCGAGGGCAGATGGAAGTGTGTGATGTCTCGGCGGACAGCCATACGCAGGCTGCGGGCAAAGGCCTTGAAGATACCCTCTATCTTGTGATGCTCGTTCTGTCCCTCGGCCTTGATGTTGAGATTGAAGGCAGCGCTGTCGGAGAGGCTCTTGAAGAAATGGAGGAACATCTCGGTAGGCATCTCGCCCACCTTCTCGCGATGGAACTCAGCATCCCATACAAGCCAGGGACGGCCTCCGAAGTCCATTGCCACCTGACAGAGACAGTCGTCCATAGGCAGACAATATCCGTAGCGCTCTATGCCACGTTTGTCCCCAAGGGCTTTGCGCAAGCATTCTCCGAGAGCCAATGCCACGTCTTCGATTGTATGATGCTCATCTACATTGAGGTCCCCATTACAATGAATATCGAGGTCAATCATACCATGCTTGGCAATCTGTTCGAGCATGTGGTCGAAGAAGCCGAGACCTGTCTGAATGTCACTCTTGCCATTGCCGTCCAGGTTGACGCGGACTTCAATGTCAGTCTCTTTCGTCGTACGCTTGACGCTGGCAGTCCGTTCTCCGGCAAAGAGGAGTTCCGTAATCTTCTCCCAATCCATGTCTGGTCCTAGGATGAGGCTGCGGCAACCGAGGTTCTTGGCAAGCTTTGCATCTGTCTCCCTGTCGCCTATGACATAACTTCCCGCCAGGTCGTAGTCCCCTGTCATATAGTTGGTAAGCATACCTGTACCTGGTTTGCGCGTGGGCAGGTTGTCCTTCGGAAAACTACGGTCTATGTGGATGGCATCAAAGGTTATGCCTTCTCCTTTCAGGATGTCGAGCATCAGGTTCTGTGTGGGCCAGAAGGTCTCTTCCGGATAGCTGTCCGTACCAAGTCCGTCCTGATTGCTAACCATGACATAGAGGAAGTCAGTATGTTGACGCAGGAAGCGCAGAGCGCTGATGGCACCTGGTACGAAGCTGAATTTCTCGAAGCTGTCTATCTGTTCGTCGTCAGGTTCCCGAAGGATTGTCCCGTCGCGGTCGATGAAAAGAAGCCTATTCATAATTTAAAATTATTCACTTTTCATTTTTCACTTATAAAACCTCAGTGCTCCTAAGAGTTCATTGTTCTCTTGGCGCGTTCCAATGGTGATGCGCAAGCAGTTCTGGCACAATTGGACACGATGGCGGTTACGCACCACGATGCCCTGTTCTATCAAATAACGGTAGATGCTATTGGCATCCGTCACTCGGACAAGGACGAAGTTGGCATCCGTCGGAAAGACCTTCAGGACGATGGGCAGTTCGCAAAGGGCAGGCAGGACGTGCTCACGCTCTCTGTTGATTTGCGACAGCCAGCTATCTACGTTTTCTATGTCTTCGAGCATGGCACATGCCTTCTTCTGAGTGAGTATGTTGACGTTGTAAGGGTATTTCACCTTATTGAAAAGCCCGATAATCTCTTCACTTGCGAATGCCATACCCAGACGGATAGCGGCAGAAGCCCATGCCTTACTGAAGGTGTTGAGGACAATCAGGTTCGGATAGTTGTCTATCACATCGCGGAAAGGCTGGTTGGTCGAGAAGTCTGAGTAGGCTTCGTCGATCACCACGATACCACCGAATCCGTTCAGCAATTCTTGAATGGCCTCGCGCGACATGTCGTTGCCCGTGGGATTGTTGGGCGAGCATATCCACATGACCTTGGTATGTGTGTCAACTGCATTGAGCATTGCTTTAATGTCAAGTTGCCAATCTTCTGACAATGGAACACTTCTGTACTCCACATCATTGATATCTGCACAGACCTTGTACATGCCGTATGTGGGTGCAATAGCCACCACATTGTCCTTGCCCGGGTTGCAGAAGATACGATAGACCAGGTCGATGGCTTCGTCACTTCCGTTGCCGAGGAATATCTGCGACGGACGCACATGCTTGAAGGGTGCCAGGCGCTGCTTGAGTTCTTCCTGCAGAGGGTCTGGATAACGGTTTATAGGGTCGTTGTAAGGATTCTCGTTGGCATCGAGAAAGACGTGCGCCTCCATACCCTTGAATTCATCGCGGGCACAGCTGTACGGTTCCAATGCCCATATATTCGGGCGAACAAGCTTACTTAATTCAAAAATCATAATTAACAATTCATAATTGTTCCCCCTCTCCTAGGAGAGGGGTTAGGGGTGAGGCTATTCTTATACTCATTGCATTCCGATGTGCATCCAGTCCCTCGGCTTCTGCCATGAGTTCTACGGCACGTCCAATGGAACAGATGCCCTCGGGCTGTATATGCTGGAAGGTAATCTTGCGGCAGAAACTGTCGAGATTCACGCCACTGTACGCCACAGCATAGCCGTTGGTGGGCAAGGTGTGGTTCGTACCGCTGGCATAGTCGCCTGCACTCTCGGGAGTCAACGACCCGAGGAAGACGCTACCGGCATTGATGACCTTCTGTGCCAGTTCCATGTAGTTGGCTGTCTCGATGATGAGATGCTCCGGAGCATAGTGGTTGGTAATCTCCATCATCTCGTCATCGTCGTGAACCACGATGGCTTTACTGTGCTGGAGAGCCTGGGCTGCTATGTCCTTTCTGGGCAACAGAGCCAACTGACGCTCCACTTCAGCCTCTACCTTCTGAGCCGTCTCGACGCTCTTGCAAACGAGCAGCACCTGGCTGTCCATGCCATGTTCCGCCTGACTAAGCAGATCGGCAGCAACGAAAGCAGGATTGGATGACTCGTCTGCCAGGACCTCAACTTCGCTGGGACCTGCAGGCATATCGATGGCAACGTCGTGCAAACTTACCTGTTGCTTGGCGCACATCACGAACTGGTTGCCTGGACCAAATATCTTATAGACCTTGGGGACACTCTCTGTGCCGTAGGCCATAGCACCGATGGCTTGTACACCGCCAATCTTGTAGATACGGCTCACTCCGGCTATGCGTGCTGCAACCAGGATGGCAGGATTAACGCTACCGTCCTTGGCTGGAGGCGTACAGAGCACGATGTCCTTGCAACCTGCTATCTTGGCAGGCGTGGCAAGCATCAGAACCGTACTGAACAGGGGGGCTGTGCCGCCAGGGATATAGAGGCCGACGCGCTCTATGGCAACTGACTTCTGCCAGCATTCCACGCCCTGGGCCACCTCGATGTGTTCTCCCTCGAAGCGCTGGGCAGCATGGAAGCGTTCTATGTTGCGATGTGCCAGACGGATGGCATCCTTGAGTTCCTCGCCGACAGAAGCCTCTGCTGCAAGCATCTCAGCCTCCGTGACAGCCAATTCATCGAGCTGCACCTTGTCGAAGCGTTCCTCATACTCACGGACGGCAGCATCACCGCGCTTCCGTACATCCTGCAGGACAGTGGCAACCGTGGCATTTAGCTCCGAAGCATCCCGCACAGGCCGCTTCAACAAAGCATCAAGTTCTTCTAAAGATGGGTTAATAAACAATTCCACAGCGGTAGCAAATTATTCACTTTAAATTTTAATTTTTTCCCTTTTAATTTTTCACCTTTTCACCTTTTTTATGGTATCATCTTCTCAATCGGCACCACCAGAATGCCTTCTGCACCGAGCAGTTTCAGTTCGCGGATAATCTCCCAGAAGCGTTTCTCGTCGATAACAGTATGTACGCTGCTCCAGCCCTCTGTGGCGAGGGGCATCACGGTGGGACTCTTGACGCCCGGCAGTACAGCCACGATGTCCTTCACACGGTCGGTCGGGACATTCATCAGCACGTACTTCTTGTCCTCGGCACTCTTGACGGCCTCTATGCGGAACAGCAGCTCTTCGAGCACAGCCCGTTTCTCGCTGTCCAGATCCTTGTTGGCGATGAGCAGCGCCTCGCTCTGCATCACCGTCTCCACCTCCACGAGGTTGTTGCTGACCAGGGTTGAACCGCTGCTGACGATGTCGAAGATGGCATCTGCCAGACCAATGCCCGGACTGATTTCCACGCTGCCCGTGATGACATGGATGTCGGCGGCGATGCGGTTCTCCTGCATGAAGCGGCGTAGGATGGAGGGATAGGAAGTGGCAATCTTCTTACCCTCGAACCATTTCAGCCCCGTGTATCCACACCCTTTGGGAACTGCCAGGGAGAGACGGCACTTGCTGAAACCCAACGGACGAACCACTTCGGCATCCTCGCCACGCTCCACAAACTCGTTCTGCCCCACTATACCAAGGTCGGCCACTCCGCTTGCCACACTCTGGGGAATATCATCATCGCGAAGATAGAGAACCTCCACGGGGAAATTACTGCTCTGCACGAGCAAGGTACGTTTACTGGTACTCACCTTGATACCCGCTTCCGCAAGCAAAGACATCGTATCTTCAAAAAGACGTCCCTTCGATTGAACTGCTATTCTCAACATCTTGTCATTTACCATTTAAGCATTTACCATTTACAATTTCGCGTGCAAAGATACGACAAAAAAATGAAAAAATAAAAGAATAAAAGAATGAAAATTCATAATAATTAAATTCAAAATTCTCCTGTGGTTGTTCCTGCGTTTCTCTCGTCCTTGTCTTCTCCAGTTCCGAAACCTATGCTTGGAGCGGGATGGGAACTGGATGGGAACTGGATGGGAACTGTTTCATTTAGCACTTGCGACAATTTATCGTTTTTATCTTTTATCTTTTTGGGGTAGTTTTGGGGGGCTCTTTAATAATAGGGGGGAAAGGTTAGTTTTATAAAATACATTATTAATTTTTAAATATATTATTATACATTAATATAAAAAGGGAGCGGCGCTCCACCACCCAGAAAAGATAAAAGATAAAAAAGATTTGGTGGCATGGGTGGGAGCTTTTTATGCGTTTTTTGCCGTAAATTTGGTATAAAATTATGGTACTACCGAACTTTTAACCGTTTTTAACGACATGTAATGAAAAATCTTTCTACTTTTGCAAGCCAAAAATGATATTATGAACAAACACCTTCCATTCTTTCTGGTTCTTCTTACTTTGTTTTCCTGCGACATAAGCCGCAATAGGGGCTCGGAAATGTACCTCCCAGGACCTGCTATCCGAGACGGATATTCGCCTATGGGACTGGTGGAAGAGTTGCAGTACTCGGGAAGTGTTCCCGGACCGACTCATCGCAGGATGATTGTCTATCTTCCACCCGACTATTACCGCACGGAGCGGCGTTTCCCTGTGTTGTACCTCCTGCACGGAGCCCGTGGGTACGAGACGTCCTGGATTCGCAAAGGTCATGTATATCAGAGTACTGACAGCTTGTGGCGCGAGGGACTGGCAGAGCCCTGCATCGTGGTGATGCCCAACGTGAACCAGTACAAAGACGACGAGGACTATGAAGGCGGGCGCTTCAAAGGTGCCTGGGAGTCTATTCTGGAGGTGGACGGGACTGTGGAATATGCCTTTGTCCACGATGTCGTGAATTTGGTGGACAGTTTGTACCGCACCGTTCCCGACAAAGCGCATCGTGCCGTCGCAGGCCTCTCGATTGGAGGCTACCAAAGCATATACCTGGCTGCAAACCATCCAGACATATTCGGCTACATTGGCTCAATGTCGCCCTATACATGGTGCAAGGGACGGGATCATGGGTACCGGAAGCTGTTCTACGGGCATCTGTACCAGAAGATGGCTGCTCAGTTTGCCGACGAACCTCCCTTGGGCTTTTACCTCTATGCAGGGAAGTGGGACATCATGCTACCCTCCACCCAGGGCATACACCACCGCATGAAGCGGAAGGGCTTCTCGCACGAATTCAGCAAGTATTCCGCAGGACACGGATGGAACAACGGATGGATTGAGGTGTATAAAGATATGTTGAAAAAATTATTCAAAAATGAAGATACTAATCGTAATCAATAATTTCCACATGACAGGAAACGGTATGGCTGCATCGGCACGCCGCACCGCCATGTACCTGAAAGAGGCCGGACACGAAGTCCGTGTGTTGGCTGGTCCCAACCCCGACCCGGAAGGTCCACAACCGGAATTCCTGCTCAAGGAATATATATTTCCGGTGTTCCAGTTCCTGGTCGAAGCGCAGGGTTATCACTATGCCACGAGCGACAAGAAAGTGATAGCACAAGCAGTGGAATGGGCCGACATTGTTCACTTGGAAGAGCCTTTCACCCTGGAGTACAAGACGATAAAGATAGCCGAGGCCATGGGGGAACCCCTCACCGCGACCTACCATATTCATCCAGAAAATATCACCTGCCACTGGGGACCTCTGTTCTATTTGAAGGGCCTGAACCGTACCATACTTCGCATTATCACGAAATACATATTCAATCATTGTGCAGCTGTGCAATGTCCCACAGAAAGTGTGCTGGACCGTATGCGCCGCTACCATTCAAGCAGTCGGTTAGAGGTCATTTCCAACGGTTTGGTTCCTGATGAGTGCATTCGTCCCAGCGAGATGCCGGCAGACTACATGGACGCGGAACGGCCTTTAAAGGTCATATATATAGGTAGGCTGTCGAAGGAAAAGGACCAGATGACCCTGCTCGAATCGATGCGGTACTCTCTATACGCACGGCGCATTCAGCTGCACTTCGCTGGTATAGGAGATGCCGAGAAGAAAATCAAGAGAAAGGCCCAAAAATTGTGCGAGGATGGGGTCTTGAAATATCCTCCCATTTTCAATTTTGAGGACAAGGACGGTTTGAGGGAACTGGCAGCCGAGGCGGATCTGGCAGTCCATTGCGCGTATATCGAAGTGGAAGGGCTTTCCATCATGGAGGCCATGCAGCAGGGCGTTGTGCCCGTGATAGCTGAAGGACGTTACAGCGGCACGTCTCAGTTCGCCCTGGATCGTCGCAGCATCTTCCCCGCAAGGAACCCAGAAGCGCTGGCCAACAGGATTGACTACTGGCTCTCACATCCCCAGGAACGATGGGATACAGGCCAACGCTACGTGCAAGCCATGAAGGCATACGACATCCGTCAGTCGGTAAAGAAACTCGTTGCCCTCTTTGAAGAAGCAAAAAGAAGTTCTTGGATGCTTTAGCACCAAGGCGCAATGTTAGTTGCGGAGAAAGGGAGTTAAAATGAAGTTAACTTCAAAATAAGATAATTTTGAATTTATTAATTTTGCATTTTGAATTATAATTTGTATCTTTGCGCCCGAAAAATAATAAAATGAATAAGAGGTGGCAATAAAGTTTCAATATAACAAAACCTCGCTGCAGCAAATCGAGAAGGCTTTGAAGATGCGGCAGCGAACCCTGCCCATCATCAAGAACAAAGAGACAGCTCTGCGCTTAGAGGTAAAGAAATGCAAGACTGAGGCGGAAGAGCTGGAACGCAGACTGCAAAGCCAGATTGAAGGCTACGAGAGGATGTATGCCCTTTGGGGCGAGTTCGACGCCTCGCTCGTCAATTTAGACGACGTGGAACTTGACGTCAAGAAGATTGCCGGTGTGCGCGTCCCCGTGCTCAGCAACATCAGCCTGAAAGTGAAGCCCTTTGGATTGTTTAGCGCCCCGAAGTGGTACTTCGATGGCATCAACCTGCTACAAGGTCTCGCCAAGACCGCTGTGGAACGGGAATTTGCCCTTGCCAAGCTGAACCTGCTGGAGCACGCCCGTAAGAAGACAACACAGAAGGTAAACCTCTTCGAAAAGGTGCAAATTCCTGGTTATCAAGAGGCTATACGTAAGATTAAGCGTTACATGGAGGACGAGGAGAACCTCTCCAAGTCGTCGCAAAAGATTCTGAAGTCACTTCAGGAGAAGAGAAAGGAGGAGGAAGTAGCATGATTGAAAGTATGAAGAAGCTCACCTTCCTGGTGACTCAGAAAGAATACGACGGTTTCATTGCCGGACTACGCGAGCAAGGCGTGGTACACATACAGCAACTGAAACAGGGACAGACTAGCCCCGCCCTGCAAAAGGCACTCGATGAGAGGCTTCGCTATCAGCAGGCAATAGACTATCTTGATATATCGCTAAGTGCGTGGGGGAAAGTAGAAGAAAAGAATTCAATATTTAAAATTCAAAATTCAAACGCCGAGGGTCGTTCGCTTTTGGACTATGTCGAGCAACTTAAAGCTGAGGAGGTTAGTATCCGCCACGACATTGACGAGGCAGAGAAGAATGTGCAGAAGCTGGAGCCTTGGGGCAATTTCGACTGGGAGAGCATCAACCGGTTCCAGCAAGAATCGGGCATGAAGGTCTATTTCTATGCTTGCAATGCGAAATCCTTCCAGCAGGAATGGGCTGACAAGTACTTTGCCACTCCAATCGACGAATATCGCAAGCGCACTTACTTCCTGGCATTCTCCCACGAAGAGCCGGACATCAAGGCCGAACGTCTGGAACTGCCAGACGGCACGCTCGACGGGTACAAACAAGAAGCTGAAAAAGCCAAGGAGGCTCTCCAGAAGAATCACGATACGACTTGCGAGATTGCCCGTCAGCAGCGACAAATACTCGCAGATGGCTTGAAACAGGCTCAGGGCGAGATACAACTGCGGCAGGTGGAACTCTCGGACGAGAGCATTGCCGATGGCGCAGTACGGCTCATGTTGGGCTGGACGCCGGAAGACAAGGCGGAAGAACTCGCAAAGTGGCTCGACGAGAAGCACGTTTATTACGAGTTGGAAAAACCTGCATACGAAGACGATGTGCCCGTCAAGATAACCAACGGCAGCTATACACGCCTCTTCGAACCCATCCTGAGGATGTACTCGCTGCCAAACTACCACGACATTGACCCGAGTGTATTCTTCGCTCCGTTCTTCATGCTGTTCTTCGGACTCTGTTTGGGCGACGGCGGCTACGGCCTGATCGTCTTGCTTGGCGGTATCTACCTCGCTTTGAAAGGCAGCGATGAGATGAAGAGTTACGGACGGCTTGGCATTTGGCTGGGCCTCGCAACTACAGTTTGCGGCCTGCTCACAGGAACAGTCTTCGGCATCGACCTGACAAAACAGGACTGGGCGATTCTGGCTCCTGTGAAGCCCTACTTCCTGAACGACAACGGCGTAGGTCCCATCTTCGGTTATTCACCCATGATGGTCATCTCGGTCATCATTGGTCTGGTGCAGGTGCTGCTGGGTATGGTTTTGAAGGGTTGCAAGGCTTGGAAGAACTATGGCTTCGGCTATGCTATCGGCACGTTCTCGTGGGTAGTAGCCCTGCTCTCGGCAATCGCATTGTTTGGTCTGCCCGCCTGCGGAATCGCCCTGCCACAAGCTGTCGTTTACACGCTCTACGGCATCATCGGACTGAGCGTTGTGGGTATATTCCTATATAATAATCCGTCGGCCTATAAGAATCCCATCCTTGGTCCGCTAATGAACATCGGCGGCGGTGTATGGGCAACCTACAATATGGCAACGGGCTTGCTTGGCGACCTGCTTAGCTACATCCGTTTGTTCGCACTCGGACTGACAGGCGGCGTACTCGGTGGCGTGTTCAACACCCTTGCCTACGACCTCACCTCCAGTATGCCTTGGGCAGTCCGTTGGATTCCGATGGTGCTCATCCTGCTTGCTGGCCACGGCATCACCTTTGCCTTGAGCATGATAAGTGCCTTCGTGCACCCCATGCGCCTGACCTTCGTGGAGTTCTTCAAGAATGCCGACTTCAGCGGCGGCGGCAAGGAATATACGCCTTTCAAGGCTGTTAAAAGTTGAAAAGTTAAAACATTAAAAAGTTAAACCTAATAATTTATTAATTTCTCATAAGACGTAGTTGATATTCATAACGAGGCAAGCAAAGCCTAAAATAGCATATTATATAATAAGGTTGCAAAGCCCGGCCGAAGCAAGGTCTCAACTATGAACTATGGACTATGGACTATGAACTAAACAAAACACATTATGGAGATTTTATTAGCTTATCTGGGCGTAGCATTGTGTGTAGCCCTGTCTGGTATCGGAAGTGCCTATGGCGTAACGATTTGTGGTAATGCCGCTATTGGCGCCTTTAAAAAGAACCCCACATCAAGTGGTGCCTACATGGGCTTGTCTGCCCTGCCTTCTTCTCAGGGTCTGTACGGCTTCGTCGGCTTCTTCATGCTGAATAGCAAGGTGACGACAGATATCTCTATGGGACCTGCCTGTGCCATCTTCGGTGTAGGTCTGGCTCTCGGCCTCGTGGCTCTCTTCAGCGCCATCCGTCAGGCTAAGGTTTGTGCCAACGGTATCAGTGCTATCGGTGCAGGTCACAATGCCTTCGGTACCACAATGGTACTCGCTGTGTTCCCCGAGCTCTACGCCATCCTTGGCCTGCTCGTGCTCATCCTGACAGCAAACGCACTTTAAAAAGCCTCACACCTGACCCGAACCCCGTCGCGAATGGGAATTCGCTCCCCTTTGTGGGGCCGCAGCGACATCTAATCGCTGCTCTGAAGACCCCAGTCGCTCCGAGGAGAGGGGAAATAAATTGTAAATGGTAAATGATTAAATAGTAAATAATAAGATGAAACCGACATTATTCCTTTTGGCTGCAGGTATGGGAAGCCGCTATGGTGGCTTGAAGCAGCTCGACACACTCGGTCCTCAGGGACAGAGCATTATGGACTACAGCATCTATGATGCCATACAGGCCGGCTTCGGCAAGATTGTATGGGTCATCCGTCGCGACTTCGAGGAGCAGTTCCGCACTCAGATTCTCGCCAAGTACGAGGGTCACGTTCCCTGCGAGCTCTGCTTCCAGAGCCTTGACGCCCTGCCCGAAGGCTTCACTGTTCCCGAAGGCCGTCAGAAACCTTGGGGCACGAACCACGCCGTTCTCATGGGCAAGGACGTCATCAAGGAGCCGTTTGCCGTGCTCAACTGCGACGATTTCTACGATCGTGACGCTTTCCGCGTAATGGCAAAGTTCCTGAGCGAACTGCCCGAAGGCAGCAAGGGCAAGTATGCCATGGTGGGCTTCCGCGTAGATAACACGCTGAGCGAGAGCGGTACCGTAAGCCGCGGCATCTGCGAGAACGACGAGCAGACACACCTGCTCACAGGCGTTGTGGAGCGCACGAAGATTGAGCGTCGCAACGGCGTTGTGCAGTACCTCGACGAGAACGACCAATGGGTAAGCATTCCCGACACGACTCCCGTCAGCATGAACTTCTGGGGCTTCACTCCCGACTACTTCGCTTATAGCGAGGAATACTTCAAGAAGTTCCTCTCCGACCCGAAGAACCAAGCCAATCTCAAGAGCGAGTTCTTCATTCCTCTCATGGTCGATTACCTCATCAAGACAGGCGAGGCAACCTGCGAAGTGCTCGACACCACCAGCAAGTGGTTCGGCGTGACCTATCCCGAGGATCGTCCCGAGGTAGTTGCCAAGCTCGCTGCCCTCCACAAGGCAGGCCAGTATCCTGACAAGATGTTCTAACAGCCTCACCCTCATTCCCCCTCTCCGACTCCGAGGAGAGGGGGCTTTTATATTCTACCAGCTCATGAAACGTTACGTCTTTTTCTTCCTCATATCATTGCTTGCACTTACTGTTGCGGCACAAGGGCTTGTCCTCAGCGATGAGACGCGCCAAATCCGCGAGGAGTTTCAAGACCGCAAGTTCGGCATCTTCCTCCATTGGGGCATCTATTCCATGTTGGCCGACGGAGAATGGGTGATGCACAACCGCCACATCGACCGTGACGAATACGCCAAACTGGCAGGCGGTTTCTGCCCCGCCTGGTTCAGCGCCCGCGAATGGGTACAGCTCTTCCAGGAGGCCGGAGCACAGTATGTCACCTTTACCAGCCGCCACCACGACGGCTTCTCTATGTGGGAGACAAAGGCCAGTCCCTATAACATCGTCGATGCCACACCCTACGGACGCGACATCCTTAAGTCGCTCGCCGATGCCTGCCGCGAACACGGGCTCAAGCTCCACCTCTACTACAGCCACATGGACTGGCACCGCACCGACTATCCGATGGGCAGCTGCCGCAACTGCCCGCACGATGAGTCAACCACCAACTGGGACAGCTACTACGCCTTCATGAACTTGCAGCTCACAGAACTTCTCACGAACTACGGACCTATTGGTGCCATTTGGTTCGACGGCATGTGGGACCACAAGGAGGAGGGTTTCGATTGGCGTTTAGACGAGCAATATGCTCTCATCAAGAAGCTACAGCCAAAGTGTCTCATCGGCAACAACCATCATGGAGCACCCATCGGTGCAGAGGATTTCCAACTCTTCGAGCAGGACCTGCCTGGACAGAATACAGCTGGCTTCAGCGGCGAGGAGAAAATATCCCAACTCCCTTTAGAGACCTGTATGACGATGAACAATACCTGGGGCTACAGCATTACGGACAAGAACTACAAGAGCGGCGATGAGCTCATCCGTCGCCTCGTAACCGCAGCAGGTATGAACGCCAACTTCCTGCTCAACATTGGGCCACGCCCCGACGGACAACTGCCCGACGAGGCCATCGAGAGGCTGAAGCACATCGGGAAATTCATGGAAGCCAACAGCTCCACCATCTATGGCACAAGGGGCGGATGCGTACCTCCGCAGGATTGGGGCGTCACGACTCAGAAGGGCAAGACCCTCTACATACACATCCTCAACAAGGAGAAAGACGGCAAGGTCATCAACGAGGGACTGAAGCGCATCAATGGCGGTCCACTCTCCTTCCTCTTGCCGATAACCGGGCATTTCATCTCGCAGATTACTTTGCGAAGCGACGGAACGCCCCTGCAGTTCCAACGCGAAGTTGACGGCTACCGCGTCTTCCTACCCAAGCGTCCGAACACCGTTGACTGCATCCTGACAGCAACACTACAATGAGGCGACGCTTTGCGTCTAAATGATAAAAGATAAATGACAGACTGTTTATTGTCAAATCGTAAATAGCATCATGTATATAATAGGTATCGCCGGCGGAACAGGTTCCGGCAAGACAACCGTCGTAAAGAAGATTCTGGAAACTCTGCCCATCGACCATGTGGCACTCATTCCGCAGGACTCCTACTACAACGACACCACACACCTTACGCCCGAAGAGCGCAAACGCATCAACTTCGACCATCCAGATGCCTTCGACTGGAAGCTGCTCACCCAGCAGATACAGGCTTTGCGTCAAGGCAAGAGCATAGAACAGCCCACCTACAGCTACATCATCAGCAACCGTCTGCCCGAGACCGTCCACGTGGAGCCCTGCGAGGTCATCATTATCGAGGGTATTATGGCGCTGTGGAAGAAGCAGTTGCGCGACCTCATGGACCTGAAGATATTCGTAGATGCCGACCCCGACGAACGTCTCATCCGCGTCATACAGCGCGACACCGTAGAGCGAGGCCGTACTACCCAAATGGTACTCGACCGCTATCTCGACGTCCTCAAGCCGATGCACGAAGAGTTCATAGAACCCACCAAGCGTTATGCCGACCTCATCATCCCGCAGGGCGGAGCCAACGAGCGAGCCATCGAGATCATGCGTACATATATTATACATCGGATAAAACCATGATATAATTCATAATTCTCAATTCACAATTCATAATTAGGTTACACCCTGAAACAGTTTTCAACTTTTCAACTTTTCACCTTCTCAATTTTTCTTGCAGCCGCTTGTACCGGCAGGCAGGATTCTCCTCACAAAGGGGGCTCGCTCTTTGGAGAGGTTGCAGATACCGTTCAGTATTACGACCTGCACGAGATACAAGCCAGCGGCACGATTATTGCAGGCACCTTGAGCGGACCGGACACCTACTATGAATACCACGGCAAGGAAACAGGCCTTCAGTTCGAGCTTGCCGAGACGTTTGCACAGAGCATCGGCGTCACACTCCAAATGGAGATTTCCCCAGACACAGCAACCCTTTTGAAGAAACTCGAGCAAGGCGAGATAGACTTCATAGCCCTCGAAATGCCGACTTGGAAGGTGCGAGACGACGAATCCCTATTAGGCGAAGCCATCACAGAATGGTGGAGCCCAGAGCGTGTCGAGCAGCAGAAAGCAGCCATCGCACAACGCACGACCTACGTCGTTCATCGCCACATGCGTCCCGTCATGCGGGATGCAGCCCACGGCATCATCTCAGCCTACGACGACCTCTTCCGCCGTTACAGCAGCACGTCAGGCTGGGACTGGCGCCTGCTCGCAGCACAATGCTATCAGGAATCAGGTTTCGACCCACAGGCCGTCTCGTCGATGGGAGCCCAGGGACTTATGCAGTTGATGCCCGCCACAGCCGATGTCATGGACGTTCCGAAGGACAAGCGTTTCGACCCTGAGCAGAACATCTCAGCTGCAGCACGTTATATCAGGAAGATAACCCAATCTTTTGCCGACATCAAGGACACCGAAGAGCGCATCCGCTTCACCCTCGCAGCCTATAACGGCGGCGTCGGGCACGTGCAGGATGCACAGATGCTGGCTCGTAAGGCAGGCCGCGACCATCAGCATTGGGACGAGGTAGCCCCCTACATTCTGCTCCTGGCACAGCCCCAATACTACCGCGACCCCGATGTCCGTCACGGATACATGCGCGGCAGCGAGACAGAAGCATACGTCCGTCTCATCATGGAGCGCTGGCAGCAGTATCGCGGCAAAGCCAGGGCCCACATCAATGGCAGCACCCCCGCACCTGCAAAGAAAAGCCTGAAAGACGGCGAATACCAAAGCCCAGTGCGACTTCCCTCCCAGGCAGGAGTGGACTCTGTAAACCACTAAACGACTAAACAACCAAACGACTATACGACTAACATTATAAAATAGAATTATGAAAGCAACGTTATTTTCCCTCGCCATGATGGCAGCCATCATGACAGGTTGCACCAAGCAAAAGACGCTGGTGCTGTATTATTCACAAACAGGAACAACACAAGCCTTGGCTGAGGAGTTGCAGAAACAGCTCGGAGCCGACATTGAACGCATCGAGGCAGTCGTTCCCTACGACGGTGACTTCCAAGCTACCATCGAGCGCAGCGGGAAGGAAAGAGAAAGCGGCGAATTGCCCGAAATCAAACCCCTCCAGGTGAACCTTGCTGACTACGATACCATCTTCATCGGCTATCCCATCTGGTTCGGCACCTACGCACTGCCCATCGCTACACTCCTGACGGAACATGATTTCGCAGGCAAGACCATCGTACCCTTCTGCACCTTCGGCAGCGGCGGTCTGAACACTTCCACCGATGCCCTCAAGGAGGCGCTGCCCCAGGCCGACATCCGCCAGGGCTATGGCGTGCGTCAAGCAAGAATCGAAGCAGCACCAAAGGAACTGGAACGCTTCCTGGTAGAGAACGGCTTCAAGGAGGGAACCTTTGCTCCCCTACCCGACTACAGCGAACAGCAGCCCGTAACGGCAGAAGACAGCCTCGTCTTCGATGCAGCTTGCTCCGGTTATCAGTTCACACTCGGCACACCACAAACCGTAGGCAAGCGTCAGACCGACGAGAGCACCGACTACAAGTTCACCGTCAAAGGCCGCGGCTTTGGTGGCGAAGAGACCACATCCACAGTCTATGTAACCGTAGGTAACGAAGAAGGCGCCAAGCCCGAGTTCACCGAAGTAGAGCGTTAAGGGATAGCAAAGGTCGCTTCGTCGTTAGCGTCCTATCCCTACCGTCGAAGGATTACTATTCCTTCTGCCGGAGGATTACTATTCCTTCCGCTATAGGATTACTAATCCTTCCATCGAAGGATTACTATTCCTTCCCGCATAGGAATACTATCGCTCCATCCGGAAGGACGGCACGCTATTGGCAATGGGGAAGGTCGCTGTCTGGCTGTTCCTCGTTCGTTCTTTGTGCATTTCCTGTTCCTTCGTTCCTCCCCTATATATAAGGGGGGAGGAACAAAATCACAGGAACAAATGCTCTGCCTCAGAGCGGAAGGACGATGTTAGTAGAATCCATGATGTCCTTCCACGTCTCTTAGAACTCCTACGCCCCTCCCCGCCACGACATCAGGATTGGATATTACAAGTGATTTGGCCTGTTTTCTAAAGAAAACTTCCGAATTGCTTGGCAGTTCGGATTTTTGTTTGTACTTTTGCAGAAGCTCTTGGAGTTTAAGATATGGTGTTTAACATATAGTATATAAAAAGACATGATTGCGACACAACCAACAACATTTAATATCGGGCAACTCCACATATTGGAGATGCTGAACAGGTGTAACACCGAAAAGTCATTGAAGGAACTAAAGAAAGCCTTGTTTGAGTTCTATTCCAAGGAAGTGGATGCCGAAGCCGACCGCTTGTGGGAGTCTGGGGTCATAAGCAGTGAAAAGATTGAGGAATGGGGTAAGCAACACATGCGTACTCCCTATATTCATGTCTGATGAGAAGGATTGTTTTAGACACCAACTGCCTTTTGATGTGTGTATCGCGGGAGAGTCCCTACCATAAGGTGTGGACAGACTTTATTGAAGGCAAGGTGGCTTGGTGTGTCTCTACGGAGATATTGGCAGAATACACAGAGATTCTTAGCAGACACACGAACCCTTGGTTTGCAGAAGTCGTTGTCAATGCCATTGTAAATAACGAAACAACTATCAGGGTAGCTCCCGCTTATTTCTTCCAGTTAATACAGGCAGACCCTGATGATAACAAGTTTGTTGACTGTGCCATCTGTGGCAATGCGGAGTACATCGTATCTAATGATTCGCATTTCAAAGTCCTTAACGAGATCGATTTCCCCAAAGTGAGAGTCATAAGGATAGAGGAATACTAATCGTCAAGAGCCTTTTAGTATGTTTCTTGAAGAATTTCTCCGAATCGCTTTGCGGTTCGGATTTTTGTTTGTATTTTTGTACCGGATTTGAGGCCAGTATCTTCTCGCCAAACGTGCACCTTTTGCATGATAGAACATGCACTTTTATTATTACTACGCACGGGAATTATTTTTTCTCTTCGGTGGAAAAAGTTTTTCTACGCACAGTAGAAAAATCTGCTTCTCAATGGTGTTTTTGAGAAAAAGGATAGCTTTTTCATGCTTTTTTGTGCCAAATTCGCAAATTAATGTCACAATGTCACATCGCAACGCTCTATAAATCAATAAGTATGGCATTGTGACATTAAAATCGCAAAAAAAATTATGGGAAAGCGGTGTCAAATGTTCATGAATTAGCGTCCTATCCATACCGTCGAAGGATTACTATTCCTTCCTGCGAAGGATTACTAATCCTTCCGCAATAGGAATAGTAATCCTCCCTGCCAAGGAATACTATCGCTCCGGCTGAAGGGAAGGCTCGCTACTGGCAAAGGGAAAGGTCGCTGTTTGGCGGATTCTCGTCCGTCCGTCAGAACCACTATATATATGTGTGGTTCTGACAAACGGACAATAATCTTTCCGCGGGACTCCAATTGATAACGATATCCTGTGTTCATCTTTCATTTACCATTTTGTCTGACTGTTTCTCGTTCGTTCTTAGTGCATTCCTTTGCTTTCTATCTCGCCTTGAAGTGTGTGGGGGAAACGTGCTGTGCGGTGTGCATCCTTATTATATATTAGGATGCACAAGCGCACATGCACAAAGATAGGTTTTAGGGCGCGAGTATAGTCTGGAATGAAGCTGTGATGACTTTTGTTCCCTTGTTCAACTTGGTTCTTCTATAGAATGCCATATCGGTATAAATGAATGTTAATAAACTGTTAAACGATGGGGCTTTTGAGGTGTTTTGAAAGGAACGGAATCTTTCAAAAAAGGAACGGAACCTTTCAAGAAAGGAACGGAACCTTTCGCGAGAAGTTCAGGACTCTATTTTTCGCCTCAAATCATACGGGTGGAGGACGCTCCTTTTTTCCATGCATATGACTAAATATATTAACCTAAAGCCCCTATATTCAGTTTATTTTGCCGTTTGTTGTCAGAATAAGAAAAGAATTCTTCATTCTTCACTCTTCATTCTTCAATTTTTCTTATCTTTGTACCTGATTTGAGGCCGAAAGTGTCTCTTGTCCAAAACATATTGCTCAATTTCTCAGCCGAACTGGACCCTCGAACCGAGAAGAACGAGCTATATCTACAACAATTGAAGCATGCACACAAGTGCAGGCTTCTCCATAGGTTGTAGATGGTTGGTCCAGACCAGGCTGAGAATATGGTTGAGGTCTGCGCTTTTCTTTTGCTCAAAGTTTAGCAAAGGTCACACCATAAGAAGGACTAAGTATTAACTCTTAAATAAATTGAGCAATGAAAAAGACTTTATCTCTTATCCTGTTGGCCTTGCTGCCAATCGTGGCAAATGCCTATGATGCCAAGATTGATGGCATCTATTACAACTTCAATGGTGATGAGGCAGAGGTGACTTATGAAAACTATCTGAGCGCAAGCTATTCTGGCGTTGTTGAAATTCCAAAGCTTGTCACTTACAATGGTAAGACTTATCGCGTGACAAGCATAGGCGACTATGCCTTCTATGGCTGTACGGAGTTGACCACCGCAGTCATTCAGTTTGGCGACTCTCTTGTGTACAATGAAAATTTGGTTGTGAACGGTGACTTTTCTTATGGCAACGAAGGATTTACGTCAGATTATGAATATGTCAGTGAAAAAGGGTTTTCTATAGTTTCTGATGAAGATAATACACTATGGGGAGAAGGTAAGTATGCTGTAGGCGTCTCACCCCATGACTATCATCGTAACTTCATTGAACACGGAGACCACACTACTGGAACAGGCAATATGCTTATAGTTAATGGTTCCCTAGACAACACCTATTATGTTTGGAAACAATATGTATTAGTTGAAAAAGGAAAAACATATGAGTTTAGTGTTTGGTACATGCAAGCGGTTCCAGATAATACTTTCAAAGAAGATATAGAGTACACAATTAATGAAAAAATAATATTGGGGGCATACGACAAAACAGAAAATGAGTGGGAAAGATATTATGGAAGATATACCGCCACAGAATCGGGCGAGATAGAGATAAAAATCCGAACTTTGTCTGAAATAAGGAGTGGTAACGACTTTGCCATAGACGATATCTCTTTCTCGGCAATGTCTGCATACTCAGATAGCAATGCTTCTGGCGGTGCGAGAATTGGCAATTCTGCCTTTTACGGATGCTCTGGTTTGACCTCTATCATTATTCAAGGGAACGTATCCTCTATTGGCAATCGTGCGTTTGCTAAATGTCCTGAATTGACAAGTTTTTACTGTAATTCAATATTAGTCCCCAACATACAGGACGATACGTTTGAGGACTCAAACATAAATAATGCAAGACTTCTAGTGCCTTTAGGTTCAATGAATTTATACAAAACAATATCACCTTGGAACGACTTTGGAACGATATCGGCAATTGCCCACAAATATCGCTACTACAACCTCATCGTTACTAACGTGCAAGGCGCTAAGGGAGTGATACAGTTCTCTGAGTTTGATCTGCTGGATGAATCACTCAACGAGATTGCCACCCTAAATGTATATGCTGGTACAGAAGGATTTGACGGTGAGAATTGGCCCAATGTTATAGACAACGATGTCCACACGAAATACTGTAGCAGTTTCAGCGGTAATACATATTTCCTCTTTGATGCCATGAGTCAGATAGAGCCATATGGTTACCGTTTTTACACAGCCAGCGATACCCCCAAACATCCAGATCGCAATCCGAGTTCTTGGAAACTCTATGGCAGCAATACCAAACTGACCCACCCCGACGACCCCGATTGGGTATTCATTGACGAACGACACGACGACATGACAATACAAGCTACAAACTATACGCCTTATGACTTCTATATTCGGGATGTGACTAACAAGCTTACCCTGAGCAAGCACTCCATCATTCTTCTTCCTAATGAGGAACTACAGTTACAGGTCAAAGATAGATTCAATGTCATCCAGAATATGACGCTGAAATGGACCTCTACGAATGAGAATGTTGCCATCGTCAATGATCAGGGGCTTATTTTTGCTACGGGCTTGGGTACAGCAGATATTATCGTCACTACTGCTGAAGACGAGACTTTGCGAGATGTCTGCACCGTTAAGGTTGAGGCAGACCTTCCAGGTCATCGATATTATCAGTTTGCCATCGAGGCTATAGGTGGCGGTGAGACTATTCAACTCTCTGAATTCGACCTCATTGATAAAAATGGAAATGAAGTAACACCAATTACGACTTACGCCTATACTGGCTCGAGCTATTCTGATAACGAATCACTGGAAAAACTCTTCGATGACGATATCAACACCAAATATTGTGGTCCCTTCTCTTCTGGCACAACACTGTATATATATATTGATGCAGGCAAAAAGGTTACACTCTCAGGCTATCGTATGACCACAGGCCAAGATGCAAAGAGTTATCCGGAACGTAATCCTGTATCTTGGTCGTTGCTGGGTAGCAATACACAAAGTGTACAGCCCAATGATGCGGTCTGGACGCTTCTTGATCATCGTGAGAATGATAACACTCTTGGTGCTCAAATTAAGACACCATACGACTTCTTTTTCAACTATCCGCAACAATACTATGTTATTAATGATGAAACTACATCAATCAATGTTAATGCAAGAGGAAGCGACTGTTTGGTGGAGCTCAATCATGACTTCAATGGCGAGTGGGAATCTTTGTATTTGCCCTTCGCTATTGACTATGACGTTATCAAGGCTGATTTCGACTTGGCAGAGATTGACGGCGTCGTTCAGAACGACGATAACAACGATGGTATAGCTGACATCACCGTTCTGAGCATCATGGGCTTCAAGGGTCAGATGACCGAACCCAACACTCCGTACCTTATTCGCGCCAAGAAGGCTGGCGAGCAAACAATAACCTTCGATAATGTCACTGTCTATCCCACAGAGGAAGCGACTTTCGACTGTTCATCGTTCTGCACAAGATATGATTTCACTGGTTCATATAATGCCCTTGGGGCTGCAAGTCTGAGAAATTGCTATGTCATTCAAGATGGCGAACTGGTGAAGGATGCTACCTCCCTTGCTCCCTGTCGTTGGTACATGACGGCAACAGCAAGAGATGGTGCTACTCTCAACCTTCCGAACAAGATACGTGTTATGATGGTAGAAGATGTCATCGATGGCGTTTCTTCCCTCGATGAAATAGAAGAGCGGAATATTTATGACATCCAAGCCCGCAAGCTGAACAAACCGCAGAAGGGTATCAACATCATCCGCTACTCGGATGGAACGACGAAAAAGGTCATGAATAAATGAAGAAATTAAAGAATGAAAAATGAAAGAATGAAGAAATAATAAAATGACAACGGCAGCGATGACTTCAGATGAGGTTGTCGCTGTTGTTGTTTTATGAAAGATGTTAGATGAAAACACGCTTCATATTCATGACAGGCTGAAGAGGAACTGCTGGCTGGTGTATTCCAATCGGACAGTGCCGAAGCGGATGAGGCGGGCAAGAAGGGTGATGACTTTGTAACGGGGCAGGCGGGCGAGGCGGACTATCTGGTTCAGGGTTCGAGGACTTTGCATGGTGTCGAGCAACCGACGAACTAAGGCATCGCAGGTTATTATGCTTCCCTGTAGCTTTCGCGACTCTCGCCAAAGGGCAAGGTGTACGGGCGAGGCGACGATGTTCTCGTCCTTGATTCGGATATAGGCGCGTTGTATGCCTTCCTCGTCCAAGGCATAGACAGGACGCGTATCGGATGGCGGGATGGTAGCAATGACAATGGTACGCCCCTCGACATGATAGGTGTCGAACCTGATACTGGGTTCCGGCTTGCAATACTTATAAGCAGCCTGATACATCATGAAAATCTCCTCCTCGGAACGAACGCCCGAGAGATGTCCGTCATCGCGCACTCCAATCAGCAATCGTCCGCCATCGGTATTGGCGAATGCCGAAACAGATTTAGCCAACTTACAGGCATCGGCTACGCGATACTTGAAGTCCTGTTGCTGATGCTCGCCCTCGCGGATGAGGCCGAGGAGGTATTGCTTATTGTCCATACGATGTGCAAAGGTGCGACATATAATTCAAAAATCAAAATTCAAAATTCAAAATTATAATGAAGAATGAAGAATGCGCTCGGAAAAACCTAAATAAATTTGGTTTTTCGCTCGCTTATTCGTACCTTTGCAGGCAATTTATATATATAAGGTATTATAAATATGGAATTAGCTACGAAATATAGCCCCGCGGAAGTCGAGGCTAAGTGGTACGAGTACTGGACAAAACATAAGCTCTTCGCAAGCAAACCCGACGGGCGAGAACCCTATACAATCGTCATCCCACCACCAAACGTGACGGGCGTGCTCCACATGGGCCACATGCTGAACAATACCATACAGGACATCCTTATCCGCAAGGCGCGTCTGGATGGCAAGAACGCCTGCTGGGTGCCTGGCACCGACCATGCTTCTATTGCAACCGAGGCTAAGGTGGTGAACCGTCTGGCTGAGCAAGGCATCAAAAAGCGCGACCTGACCCGCGAGGAATTCCTGAAGCACGCCTGGGCATGGACAGAGGAACACGGCGGCATCATCCTCAAGCAGCTCCGCAAGCTCGGAGCCAGCTGTGACTGGGACCGTACCGCCTTCACGATGGATGCCCAAAGGAGTGAAAGTGTGATGAAGGTCTTCTGTGACCTCTACGACAAGGGACTTATCTATCGCGGCCTCCGCATGGTCAACTGGGACCCCAAGGCACAAACGGTGCTCTCGACCGAAGAGGTTATCTACCGCGATGAGAAGTCGAAGCTCTATTACTTGAAGTATTATGTGGCCGATGCCGACGTGAACCCTGTTGTTCCGACCAACGAGGAAGGCGAGGTTTTGCACAAGGATGAAAAGGGCTACTATGCTGTTGTAGCCACGACACGTCCTGAGACCATCATGGGCGACACAGCCATGTGTATCAACCCCAAAGACCCGAAGAACCAGTGGCTGCGCGGCCATAAGGTCATCGTGCCTCTGGTGAACAGAGTCATTCCTGTCATCGAGGACCGCTATGTCGATATAGAGTTTGGTACTGGCTGTCTGAAGGTGACGCCTGCCCATGACGTCAATGACTATCAGCTGGGAAAGACGCACAACCTTGAGACCATCGACATCTTCAATCCCGACGGCACCATAAGCGACCAGAGCCCCCTCTATGTCGGCATGGACCGCATGGATGTCCGCGTGCAGATTGTCAAGGACCTCGCGGCAGCTGCCCTGCTCGAGAAGGTCGAGGACTACGAGAATAAGGTGGGTTACAGCGAGCGCAATCAGGACACCGCCGTAGAGCCTCGCCTCTGCAAGCAGTGGTTCCTCTCCATGAAGCACATGGCCGACATTGCTCTGCCTCCCGTGCTCAACGGTGACCTCAAGTTCCATCCCACCAAGTACGTCACCACGTATCGTAACTGGCTGGAGAACATACAGGACTGGTGCATCAGCCGTCAGCTCTGGTGGGGTCACAGGATTCCGGCTTACTTCATCCCAACAGGTGAAGAGGAGGAAGAGAAATATGTGGTTGCCTTGACACCCGAAGAAGCTTTGGCTAAGGCTCAAGAGAAATATGGGAAAGACATAACGATGGAGATGTTGCACCGTGATGAGGATGCGCTCGACACATGGTTCAGTAGCTGGCTTTGGCCCATCTCGCTCTTCGATGGCATCAACAATCCTGGGAATGAAGAGATAAGCTATTACTACCCCACCAGCGACCTTGTGACTGGTCCCGACATCATCTTCTTCTGGGTGGCACGCATGATAATGGCTGGCGAGGAATACATGGGCGACATTCCTTTCCGCAACGTCTATTTCACGGGCATTGTGCGCGACAAGCTCGGTCGCAAGATGAGCAAGTCCCTCGGTAATTCGCCCGACCCGCTCGAGCTTATCGAGAAGTATGGAGCCGATGGTGTCCGTATGGGCATGATGCTCGCTGCCCCCGCAGGCAATGACATCCTCTACGACGATGCTCTCTGTGCCCAGGGACTGGCTTTCTGCAATAAGATGTGGAATGCTTTCCGCCTCGTCAAGGGATGGGAGGTCAGAACGGACATCGACCAGCCGGAAGCCAACGTCACCTCCATCGCATGGATGCAGGCCAATGTCAAAGCCACATACGCTGAGATTAACGACCTTTACAGCAAGTACCGTCTCAACGAAGCTCTGATGGCTGCGTTCAAGCTCTTCACCGACGAGTTCAGCGGATGGTTCCTCGAGATGATCAAGCCGGCATATCAGGCTCCCATCGACGGGAAGACGCTTGCCGCCACGCTCGACATCTTCGACCAGCTCCTGCACATCATCCATCCCTTCATGCCCTTCATCACAGAAGAGCTGTGGCAACACATTGCAGAAAGGAAGGAGGGCGAGTCGCTGATGGTATCCGTCTTCAAGACCAAAGAACCGACGGACGAAGAGGAGAAGCTCATCGCACTGGTAGAGGAGATGAAGCAGATTGTGAGCGGCGTGCGTGCAATACGTCAGAGCAAGAACATCCCTCAGCGTGAGCCTCTCGTCCTGCAAGTGGTAGGTGCTGCCAGGAATGGCGTGACCAGCATTCCTGCATTTGCTGCCATCATCGAGAAACTGGCAGGTCTGGGCAAGACAGAGCAGGTAAGCGAGAAGGGCGAAGGCACTCAGGCTTTCCTGGTCGGCACCGACGAATATGCCGTTCCCCTTGGCAACCTGATAGATGCCGATGCTGAGCGCGAGAAGGCCGAGACCGAAATCAAGCGTCTGCAAGGCTTCATGGCTGGTATCGAAAAGAAGCTCTCGAACGAGCGTTTCGTGCAGAATGCTCCCCAGCAGGTCGTTGAGTTGGAACGCAAGAAGCTTGCCGATGCACAGAGTAAGATTGCAGCCCTCGAAGCGACCATCAAGTCTCTCGGTTAAAGGCACCAAATACACATTTATATATATATGAAAGCAAAGTTTCTTAGCCTGCTAATAGCAGCTGCATTGCTTGGACAAGCGCCTGTCCTGGCCAAGGACAAGAAAGAAAAAGCAAAGACCGAGCAAAAGGCCAACGACAAGAAGGCCCAGAAGAAGTCCGACAACAAGGGCGGAAAGACCCTCTTCGGCAAGAAAAAGAAGAATCAGAACGCCGAGGCACCGAAGGACAGCGCCAAAGCGGAGAAGCCCAGTGTGGACCGTAACGGACTCTTCCATGTGACCAAGATGAAGAACGAATGGTTCTTCGAGATTCCCGACAGCCTGATTGGCCGAGAGTTCCTGACCACCGTTCGCTACACCAGTACGCCCGCAAGCATCGGAAAGTTTGGAGGCGAGATGGTTAACCAACAAACCGTCTATTTCCAGGTCGCTCCCGATGACCAGCTCCTCCTGCGTGCAAGGCTCCTCGTCAACTATGCCGATACGACGCAGAAAATCAATCGTGCCATCACCATCAGCAACGAGAATCCCATCATCGGTGCCTTCAAGGTGGAAAGCCACAAGGACAAGGTATATAAAATAAAGGTGAATCAGTTCTTCAATCAGGACAACCCAGCCCTTGGACTCCCGAAGTACGTCAAGGACGGATTCTCGCTTCAGGGTCTCGTAGGTGAAATGAGCTACATCGAGGACATCAAGTCGTTCCCCATGAACACCGAAGTCCGTACCGTGAAGACCTTCAATGGCGGCAACAGCAGTCGCATGCCTGCCTTAGGTCGCACTGGCAAGGCAACCTTTGGCCTGAACATCAGCTTCGTACTGCTGCCCGAGAAGCCTATGATGCGCCGCTACTTCGACCCGCGCGTCGGCTACTTCACAGACGATTATACAAGCTACAGCGACGAACAGCAACGCGTCGAGGAGAAACGCTTCGTCACACGTTGGCGTCTGGAACCGAAACCCGAGGACGTAGAGAAGATGAAGAGAGGCGAGCTCGTGGAACCCGTGAAGCCTATCGTCTATTACATCGACCCTGCCACACCGAAGCAATGGCGAAAATACCTCATTCAGGGCGTGAATGACTGGCAGGCTGCTTTCGAGAAAGCAGGCTTCAAGAATGCCATCAGAGCTGAGGAATGGCCTGAAAACGACTCGACCATGAGTATGGAGGATGCCCGCTTCAGCTGTATCCGCTATTTGGCAAGCCCCATCGAGAACGCATACGGCCCCAACGTCCACGACCCACGAACAGGCGAAATCATCGAGAGCCACATCTGCTGGTATCACAACGTGATGAGCCTCGTCCACAACTGGTATATGGTGCAATGCAGCAGCATCGATGAAGCAGCCCGTAAGATGAACTATGACGAGGAACTGATGGGTCAGCTCATCCGCTTCGTCTCAAGCCACGAGGTAGGACACACCCTTGGCCTGCGCCATAACTTCGGCAGCAGCTCCACCGTTCCCGTTGACAGTCTCAGGGACAAAGCATGGGTCGAGGCTCACGGTCATACGCCCAGCATCATGGACTATGCACGCTTTAACTATGTCGCACAACCCGAGGATGGCATCGACCGTATCGGCATCTTCCCCCGTATCAACGACTACGACAAGTGGGCTATCCAATGGGGCTATACCCCGATGCTCGATGCTAAGGATGAGGACGAGGACCACAAGATGCTGGAATCCATGACCGTTAAGGCACAGCAGAACAAGCGCTTGTGGTGGGGTGATGGCGAAAGTGTGAACGTTGACCCGCGCCGCCTGACTGAAGACCTGGGCGACGACCCCGTCAAGGCCAGCTACTACGGCATACTGAACCTGAAGCGTGAAATCAAGGCTCTGCCCCAGTGGACGCTGGATAATGAGAAGGACCTCTACTGGAACGATATCGAGATGATGTATGGTCACATCCGCACGCAGTTCCTCCGCTATATGGGTCACGTTACTCGCAACATCGGTGGCTATAGGGTTAACTTCCAGCCCAAAGGTTCGACGGAAGATGTCTATGTGCCTCAGCCCCTCGACAAGCAGAAAGCAGCATTGGACTTCATCAACGAGCAGGTGCTGAACGAACCTGTTTGGCTTCGTGACCTCAGTTATGCCCGTCGCTTCTATGCCAATCCACAGAATATGACAAATTCTGTTGGCGAGTCTGTCATGACGAATTTGATGAACCGATTAGACTACCTCAACGACCTCTACAAGCCCCAGGCTTATCTGACGGACCTCACAAAGATGGTCTTCACCGAACTTGACAACAACAAGAAGGTGACCCCCTACCGCAAGGCCCTGCAGAACACGATGTACCTCCACCTAAGCCGTGCCTACGGAAACGGCAACCAGGCTGTGCGTCCCGCTGTCCTCTACACCTTGCAACAGTTGGAGCGCAAGACGAAGACAGCCGCTCAAAACGCTCCAGACGCAGAGAGCCGAGCCCATTGGGCAAGCCTCTACGACCAGATAGGAAGACTGCTTACATGGAAGTAAGAAACAAGAAACCTCCCCGTGAAAGGGAGGTTTCTTTATTAGAACTCCAAGTCTGCCCAGTGAGGATTGTGGTCGGAAAGCAACGCCTCGGGATTGGGAACCTCTATATGCGAGTGATTGACACGAATGGTGGGAGTGATGAAGATGAAGTCAATCTTCTCGCACTTGAGGGGCGGAATCTCACAGAAAGCATGATAAGTATAGGTGGTTCCCGTGTGGTTGGGCGTCATGTGGTATGAATCATAGAGCTGAAAGACGTGACCGTTGACCATTTGCTTGGTAATCATGGTGGTGTAGGCTTCGTCGTCCTCGCTGACATTGAAGTCACCAGTCACGACAGCCGGACGGTCACCGACAATCTCCTGTATCTTTCTCATGATGAGCTTGGCACTTTCTCTGCGAGCCTTCACACCGACATGGTCGAAGTGCGTGTTGACAGCCATGAAGACCTTTCCTGTAGCCTTGTCCCTGAGCTTCGCATAACTGGCGATGCGCTCGAGGGCAGCATCCCAACCCACGGAGCCTGGAACATCGGGTGTCTCGCTCAGCCAGAAGTTGCCTTTCTCCAGGACTTCGAACTTCTCCTTGAGGAAAAAGACAGGAGAATACTCTCCCTTAGTCTTGCCATCGGTACGCCCTACACCGACGTAATCATATTCGGGCAGACGTGCCAGCAAGTCTTCAAGCTGGGCATGCAGAACCTCTTGCATACCTACGACGTCGATATGGTTCTTCTTGATATAGTTGGCCACACGGTCCCGTCGGACGCTCCATCCATAACCGGCCTTTTCATCGCCGGGGTTCTGAAGCCGGATGTTGAAGGTTCCCCATCGTAATTTACAATTTACGGATTCTCCATTTACAGATTTACAATTTGCCATTAGGGGAATAAGCAACGCAAGTGCTAAAAGATGATATTTCATAGGATTATGAGTTTATGAGTTATTAAGTTTATAAGTTTATGAGTACAAAGTTACAAATAATTTTTAATATTCGTTTTTCATTTATCTTTTTTTGTTGTACTTTTGCACAAGAATAACTCGTAAATATAAAACTCACGAACTCAAAAACTCACGAACTTACAATGAATAAAGTAATGCTGATAGGCAATGTCGGCAAGGAGCCGGAAGTGAAATACATTGACCATGGGGTTTGTGTGGCAAGTGTGACCCTCGCCACAACCGAACGTGCCTACAAACTGAAGGACGGCACCGAAGTACCCGAACGCACAGAATGGCACAACATCGTGCTTTGGCGAGGGCTGGCCGAAGTGGTAGAGAAGTATGTACATAAGGGCGACAAGCTCTTCATCGAGGGACAGATTCACTCGCGCAACTACGAGGACCGCAACGGCATGAGGCACTTTGTCACAGAGATTTGGGCCGAGTCGCTCGAAATGCTTTCACCCAAAGCGAAGATTGAAGAGTGAAGCCACAGTTGTCCTAAAATAATCATTCATCAGTAGTAATAATATGTTCAATGATATAATATCTGAAGTTAGCTTCAATATGCCGACCCTCGGTGTCTGGATTGCTTTCGGCATCGTCTTCATCCTGCTCCTGTGCTCGGGCTTCGTCTCAGCCAGCGAGATTGCTTTCTTCAGCCTTACACCAAGTGACAGAAGTACAATTGACGAGGAGAAACACCCTGCCGACGAGAAGGTTACGTCCCTGTTGGATGACAGCGAACGCCTCCTGGCGACCATCCTCATCAGTAACAATCTGGTAAACGTGGCAGTCATCATCATCCTCTACTTCTGCTTCGAAAAGACGATTGACTTCGGCCATGCCTACTGGCTGGAGTTCGCAGTCATGACGGTCTTGCTCACCTTCCTGTTGCTGCTCTTTGGTGAGATTATTCCCAAAATCTACAGCGCCCAGCATGCACTCGCATTCTGCCGCTTCGCCGCTCCCACCCTCCAGGTGCTGAGTAAAGTGTTCTGGCCATTCAGCCGACTGCTCATCCGTAGCAAGGTCATCACAAAACGCTTTGCCAATCATGAGGAGGATATGCTTACCGTCGATGACCTGGAGAAGGCAATGGAGCTGACTGACAAGAAAGACATAGCCGAGGAGAGCAACATGCTGAAGGGTATCATACGCTTCGGAGGTGAGATGGCAAAGGAAATCATGACAAGCCGAGTGGATATCGTGGACCTCGACATCAAGGCTTCGTTCAGCGACGTCCTCGCCTGTATCGTTGCCAACAACTACAGCCGAATCCCTGTCTATCAGGGAACACAGGACAACATCAAGGGCGTGCTCTACATCAAGGACCTCATCCCCCATCTCGGAAAACCGCATGGCTTCCGCTGGCAGACCCTGATTCGCCCTGCCTATTTCGTGCCTGAGACCAAGATGGTTGACGACTTGCTTCGCGACTTCCAGGCCAACAAGGTGCACATCGCCATCGTGGTAGATGAGTTCGGAGGTACAAGCGGCATCGTGACGATGGAAGACATCCTGGAAGAAATCGTAGGTGAGATAAACGACGAATACGACGACGAGGAAAAACCCTATCAGCGTCTGAATCAGAACACTTACATCTTCGAGGCCAAGACCCTCATGTCCGACTTCACAAAGATACTCGGTCTCGACGACGGTTACTTCGAGACTGTCGAGGGAGAAGCGGAAACCTTGGCCGGTCTGTTGTTAGAAATCAAGGGCGAGTTCCCCGTTCAGGGCGAACGCATCGAATACAAGCGCTTCACCTTCGACGTGCTGGAGGTGGACCAACGCCGCATCGTCAAGGTGAAAGTCATCGTCCACAACAACGAATAAAGGGGCAAGGTCTCCCCTGCCCCTCTATCACATGACAATGTTATTTATTTGGGAGGATTGAGCAGGTGGTCTATCTCGTTGAACTCGTCCCCGAGATTGAGGTGGAGGTAGATACGATAAAGAGGCGAGGCCCAACGGCTCTCATTCTCCGGCTCCAACTTGCGCACCATCTCCATGCAGGGACGCGCCTTAAGATAGAGGTCCTGCGTATTTTGTTTATCTATGAGATACTGCGGGTCTCTAACATCCTTGCAGCTATTCTCCTGTGCAACGACAGCCATATTCAGGTAAGCGATGCCCTTGTTGTAGTAGGCATCTGAGAAATCGGGCTGAAGAGTAATGGCACTGTCGGCATACGCAATGCTCTCGTCATACCTCTCCTCTGCAAGGAAACTATTCGACTTGGCATAATAGTGGATAGCCTTGCCGCCGGTATTGGAGATGAGCATATCTGCCAGTTCCCGCTCCTCGGTGAAATTGCGATGCTCGTGATACCAGTCTGCCAGCTGGACGAAGAAATAGTCATGCTGCGGGTAGTCCTGCACGCCCTGTTTCAGGGCAGACACCCAGGCGCTGTCATTCTCCAGCTTGGCAAAGGAACGCACCTTGTATTCCTGTAGAATTATGGCGTTGTTAGGGTTGGTATTGGCAATGGCGTTGTCTATATGCTTGATGGTGCCATTATAGTTCTCACAAAGGAAGGAGGACAGCGTAGCCCAGAGCACAGCCTGATGGTAAAGCGAGTCAGTCTCTTGCCGCTTGCCGTCTGTCTTGTATGTACAATAGAGGTCGAAGAAGGGATAGGCTGATACATAATCCCGTTTGGACAGGAAGTACTTACCACCTCCGAATATATTGCGACGATGCTTGAGGCGAAGTGCCTGCGTCTTCTTCTGCATACGGACATGCACCTTCCCTTTGGCATCAGGGATATGGTCGATGCTGTCGCACAGGCGCAACTGGCTATACATGCCGGCGAGCTTGTTGAAGAAGCGCGCTGTATCATAGGGCTGCTTGAGATAAGCTTTCTTATTCTCAACGCCATTGAGCGACTCTTCGAGCAAAGCGGCAGTATAGTAGATGTTGGCTCGCTGTTTGTTACTAAGTTCAGGGCGGCTGAGCGCACCGAGCAAGGCATTCAGGGCGGCATCTTGACCTCCCTGGTTCTTGATTGCCATCCTTGCGTTCTTGTAGAGCGTTGCGAGCCGTTCCTGCTTCGGCTTCTTCTCTTTCTTCTGCTTGGCTGCTGCTACGGAACAGGGAGCAGAAAAGAAGATAAATGTAGAGAGAAGAAGACAGAAGAAGACAGAAGACGTCAGTCTGGGCAGCATTATTTAAAGCAGTTTATCCATCTCGGCTGCCTTTTCAGCCTGACCGGTGACAGAGTAGCACTGGCGAAGCTCGAAAGCCCACTTCTGCGGCTCGTCGGGAGCGCACTCACGTGCCTTCTCGAAGTATGGGATGGCCGAACCGAAGAGTTCCTTAGTCTTCTCGAGTGTCTTCTTAGCTTCTACCTGATTCTTGATAGTGCTGACAGTTGAATTCAAGGCAAGCGCCTGACGATACCTGCAGAGACCGCACTGATACCATGCGTCATAGTAGTCGCTCTTGATTTCCGTACACTTGAGGTACTCGGCGAATGCATCGTCGTACTTCTCCTGTTCGAAGAGTCTGTAAGCCTTGCCATAACGGGCGATAAGGATATTGGGGTCAACGGCAAGCACTTCGTCAATGTACTTCACCATCTCATTGCTGTCCTTGCCTGCGGCCTTGTCCTTCTTGAGGTAGTAGCCGATGAGCATCTGGATGTAGTCATCATTGCCCTGAGGTTCCTTGACGGTCATCTCACGGACATTGTTTGCCCAAGCCGCAGAGTCGCCGCGTTCCAGATAGGCTGAAATCTTCACCTGCTTCGTTGCAGATGCGCCGTCGGCATATTGCATAGCCATGTCGTAGAGTTCATCCATCTTGTCGTACATCTTGGCATCGTGAGCAGTATGGAAGGCATAGTAGGCAAGCTGTTCTGGCGGAATACGGAGAGATGCCTTGTCTGCCACCTCGGGATAAATCTTGGTGTAGTTGATAGCAGTTTCGAAGGCTTCGAGGGCCTTGTCATACTGCTGGCACTCCGTGTTGAACTGAGCGGCATAAATGTAATAGTCGCCGCACTGAGCCAGATTCATCAGCTTGCTTTTGATATAGCCTTCGTTGCCAGCCTCGCCCTTCGTAACCTTCGTATGCTTGATTTCGTTCTGAATGGCACTGGTCATCACCTTGAGGTTCGAGTAGTAGAAAGCCGTGTCGAAAGGCTCCTTGTTGATAGCCTGACCCAGCAACACATTGTGGGGGAAGAGAGCAAAGTCAGCGCTGATTCTGTAAGCCTCTCCCAACTTGTTGTCGGCAATAGCACCGCTTTTGATAGCCTTGCGGATGAGGGCCTGACCCTTCTTGCACTCGCTGAAGATTTCCTCGTTCGTAGCGGTCTTGGCGTCTATCTTTGCCTTGATAGCTTCGTCAATCTTCTGCGCCTCGGTCATCTGAGCCTTGGCTTCTTTCTGGGCCTGCTTGAGGGCAGCCTTGTCCACCTGTCCCATGATGGTACCGACGCAAAGGAACAGTGCCATCGAAATCATAATCTTTTTCATATCATTTAATGTTTACGGTTTATGTGTTCATTATAGTCTTGCTTAATCGCAGCCTTCACTTTTCATTTTTCACTTTTCATTTAGCGCTTCGCCCGCTACCTCTTCATCGGTAGCTTCTGGCTCGTCGTCTGCACGAGGCACTACGCTCAGGTGGCTGATGACGTCGTTACGCTTCTTCAGCTCGATGACCTTGGTACCCTGAGTGACGCGGTTCTTGGTCTCCTTGATGACATCGGCGTGCAGACGGATGGTAGTACCGCTCTTGTTGATAATCATCAGGTCGTCGTCGTCCTTGATGACGGTGATGGCAACCAGCTCGCCTGTCTTCTCCGTGATATCCAAAGTCTTGACACCTTTGGCGTGACGGTTCGTCTTGCGATATGCCTCAACGTCTGTCCTCTTACCGAAGCCGTTCTCGCTGAGCACCATGATGCTTTCCGTCTCTACATCGTTGATGACACACATACCCACGACACGATTGTTGGGCTGTGTCTCCTGTGTCAGGTCGATACCATAGACACCAGTTGCCGTGCGACCCATCGGACGAACCTTATCTTCATCGAAGCGGACAGCAAGACCTGCTGCACTTGCGATGATAATCTCGTTCTTGCCATTGGTCAGCTCTACGCCAATCACCTGGTCGTCTTCGCGGATATTGATGGCATTGACGCCGTTTGTGCGGACACGGCTGTAATCCGTCAGGCAAGTCTTCTTGATGATACCATTCTTGGTGCAAAATACAACATAGTGGCTCTGACAGAATTCGGGGTCTCCCAACTTGCGAATGCAAAGGCAAGCACGAACAGCATCGCCCGGCTCTATCATGAGCATGTTCTGGATGGCGCGGCCCTTGCCCTGCTTGGTGCCGTCGGGGATGTCATAGACCTTCAGCCAGTAGCAGCGTCCGCGGTCGGTGAAGAAGAGCATCGTGTTGTGCATTGTGGCGGGATAAATCTTCTCGATGAAGTCGTTGTCGCGCGTAGCACTTGCCTTCACGCCGATGCCGCCACGTCCCTGAGCCTTGAAGTCTGCCAACGGGATGCGCTTGATGTAGCCCATGTGGCTCATCGTGATGACCACCTCGTCGTCGGCATAGAAGTCCTCGGCATTGAACTCCTCGGCGCTGGGCAGAATCTCCGTGCGGCGCTCGTCGCCGTACTGCTGCTTGATTTCTATGAGCTCGTCCTTGATGACCTTGCGGCAGAGCTCGTCGTCGGTAAGGATTTGGTTGTAGTATTTGATTTTCTCCATCAGTTCGTCGAACTCGGCATGAAGCTTCTCCTGATTGAGGCCCGTCAGCTGACCCAGTCGCATCTCCACGATGGCCTTGCTTTGCAGCTCGTCCAGGGCGAAGCGGGCCTCCAGGGCACGCTGGGCATCCTGGGGCGTCTTGCTCTTCTTGATAATCTGCACCACCTCGTCTATGTTGTCGCTGGCAATGATAAGACCCTTCAGGATGTGGGCCCTCTCTTCCGCCTTGCGGAGGTCATACTTCGTGCGGCGTATGGTGACGTCGTGACGATGGGCGATGAAGTTGCTGATGAAGTCCTTCAGGGTGAGCAGCTGCGGACGGCCCTTCACCAGGGCGATGCTGTTCACGCTGAAGCTGGTCTGCATCGGTGTCATCTTGAAGAGTTTGTTCAGGACGACACGGGCATTGGCGTCGCGCTTCAAATCCACAACGATGCGCATGCCCTCCGAGTCACTCTCGTCGTTCACGTTGCTGATGCCGTCAATCTTCTTGTCGCCCACCAGTTGAGCAATGTATTCAATAAGCTGCTGCTTGTTGACGCCGTAAGGGATTTCGCTGACGACAATCTTGTCGTGTGTGTCGCCGTTCTCAATCTCCGCCTTGGCGCGGATGATGATGCGTCCCCTACCCGTTTCGTAGGCATCGCGGATGCCCTGCATGCCCATGATGTAGGCACCCGTCGGGAAGTCCGGTCCCTTCACGTACTGCATCAGGTCATCGATGGTGAGGTCGTTGTTATCGACGTAAGCCACACAGGCGTCGATGACCTCGCTCAGGTTGTGCGTCGGGATATTCGTTGCCATACCGACAGCGATACCCGTAGCGCCGTTCACCAGGAGGTTGGGGATGCGGGTCGGCATCACGGTGGGTTCGAACAGCGTATCGTCGAAGTTCGTGGTCATATCCACCGTCTCCTTCTCCAGGTCGTCCATCATGCTCTCGCCCATCAGGCTGAGACGGGCCTCCGTGTAACGCATGGCGGCAGGACTGTCGCCGTCGATGCTACCGAAGTTACCCTGCTTATCTACCAGAGTGTAGCGCATTGCCCATTCCTGAGCCATACGCACCAGGGCCATATATACCGAGCTGTCGCCGTGTGGGTGGTACTTACCGAGCACTTCACCCACGATACGGGCACATTTCTTATAGGGGCTGTTGTGGAAATTGCGCAGTTCGCGCATGCCGTAGAGGATACGGCGATGAACAGGCTTGAAGCCGTCCCTCACGTCAGGCAAGGCACGGGCCACGATGACCGACATCGAGTAGTCGATGTAGCTCTTCTTCATCTCCTGTTGGATGTCAACTTTGATTATTCTTTCTTGGTCTTCCATATTAGTCGTTTACTCGTTTAAGAAAGTATGTCTATTTTCGCGCACAAAGATACAACAATTAATTCAAAAATCAAAACTATTACATATAAATTAACTCTTATAATTCATAATTAACAATTCATAAATATCAATTAAAATTTAAGCGGAGCATTGAGCCCCGCTTAAATTCAGTCTGCATCCCCGCCTGGGTTGCCACCTCCACCGCCGTTGTCACCGCTGTTGCCGCCGTTGTCACCACCGCCGCCGGTGTTGCCGCCGTTCCCGCCTCCTTGATTAGGGTTGGAAGAAGCACCACCTTCCTCGTCCTCATCAGCAACAGAGTTGGTCAGAGCTGTAGCCTTCTCGATGTGGCTGTTCTTGGCGAACTGCTTGGAGGCGTTGACACCCACAGTAGCTGCCAGGGTCACAGTCAGCATATCGGCAGTCAGGTCACTCTCCTGGGCAGTCTGACGACCCTCATACTTTGTGGGGTTAGCCTGAACCTCCTTGTCGGAGATGGAGCCGCTGACCTTGGGATAGATGGAGACGAACTTCTGTCCCTTCTCGTCAGTCAGCTTGATGCGCATGGACTGGCTGCACTCCTCGTTGATGAGTTCCACGAAGGAAGCCAGC
>JAILRU010000097.1 GCA_024697945.1 Bacteroidaceae bacterium | reverse complement strand
CGAAAAAGTGATGCAAAGGTACACTATTTATTTACTCTAAGCAAATTTTGCGCAAGATTTTTTCTAAAAATTTTATTTTGCGTTCAAAAGTGGGCTAAAAGAGGGATAAAGTATAACCAATAATAAACATAATGTCCATTATAACTTTAAAGATAGAACGCTTCAGTCAATTTCTGATAAACCATACTTCGACTTCCGTCATCTGCAACAAGACAAAGCTCTTGATGCTGGACGTTTTGAACATTGTTTGGACAGAAAGTCAAAAGCACACGTCTTGGTGGTTTGTTGGCTTTGGTACGTACGATGCAACGACGATTCAGATACAATCCTTCCGTAAGACACAGACCAACGAATTCTTGCATGTGGCTGACAGGAATGATGACCGAGAACTTGCCGTTGTCATTCAGCATCGAGGAAACCTTCTTTATAAGCAAAGGAAATGGCAGGCTTTTGCTGTTGCGAGCCATAGCGCGTCCGGCATCGTCCGGTAATGTGTCTTCCGTAAAGAATGGCGGATTGCAAAGAATAGCATCATATAGTATCTCTGGAACAAAGGATGCAACATCTTGCAACGTACAAGATACGCTGTCGGCGAAAGGACTTGCTGCAACATTCTCCTGTGCCTGTAGGACTGCCTGTTTATCGATGTCGATGCCAAGAACCATTGCGTCGCGGTTACGTTGTGCAGCCATCAAAGCAATCAGTCCAGAGCCTGTTCCGACATCCAAAATGTGTTTCCCTTCAACACAGCCCCAGGCACCTAAAAGCACACCATCTGTTCCCACCTTCATGGCACAACGGTCGTGACAGATGCTAAATTGTTTGAAACGGAATACGTCTGTAGGCATTTCCTTTCTACATTTTTCTGCAAATTTACATTATTTAATTATATGCGCGTACGAAGTTTGGCTTTTTTTTTGTAATTTTGCCGCGCTTTGTATGTGAGTTCATGATTCATAGTACATAGCTCAAGTTAAAATACTAAACCGTAAATCACAAAACCGTATATCACATAGATGTTTGAGAACAATAAGAAAACCTTTTCATTCGTGGCTGAAGTATCGGGTGAAACCGAAAAGCTGATGCATGCAAGTTATGGAGGCGAAATGCCTATCATCACACTTCGCGACAACATCTTCTTCCCGGGTACCGTTTCCCCTATCACCATCGGACGCAAGCATAGTCTGAAGACGCTGCACAAGTTGGAACGCACCGACGGAATGGTGGCATTGCTCACGCAGAAGACTCCCGATGTGGACAACCCGCAGACAGAGGACCTCTATCCTATCGGTGTCGTTGCCAAGCTCGTTCATTCCATGAAGATGCCCGACGGCACTTTCAATGCCCTGTTTCAGGCATTCAACCGCGTGCAGATAGAAGAACTCCGCATGGTGAACGGTGCCTATGAGGGAACCATCGTCACAATGACCGACCAGATTCCCGGACGTATGGAACTGCCTGAGTACAAGACCATGCTGGCTATCCTCAAGGAACGTACATCCAAACTGATGAATGTCCTGGACGACTATCCAGATGAGCTAACGCAATACATCACCAACATGGAGCCAACCACCTTCATGCTCAACACGATATGCAGTTATCTGCCACTCACTATTGAGCAGAAGTACGAGCTCCTCTCCTGCCCTTCCGAGTTGGTTCGACTGCAACAAGCCATTCAGTTTGCCAACAACATTATAGAGTTGATGCAGCTGAAGCGGAAGATTGAAAACAAGACACGGAGCGACCTCGACCAGCAACAGCGTGAATACTTCCTCCGTCAGCAGGTTCAGAATATTCAGAGTGAGTTGGGAGACAAGGACGAGTCGAGTGTCCGTCAGGAGGACGTCAACAACCTGAAGAGTAAAGCCACAAGCAAGCATTGGAGCAAGCAGACGGCAGAGACTTTCGACAAAGAGTTGGCAAAACTGAACCGCATCAATATCCAGTCGCCCGACTACAACGTGCAACTTCAGTACCTCCAGACTGTTGTAGGTCTGCCCTGGAACGAATGTACTCGCGACAACACAAACATCGCAATGGCAGAGAAAAAGTTGAATCGCGACCACTACGGAATGGAGAAGGTTAAGGAACGCATTCTTGAGCACCTGGCTGTACTGAAGATGCGCAAAGACCGTCAAAGTCCCATCATCTGTCTGTACGGACCTCCGGGAGTCGGCAAGACAAGCCTCGGCAAGAGCATTGCAGAAGCCCTTGGCCGCAAGTACGTCCGTGTCAGTCTGGGCGGTGTGCACGATGAGAGCGAGATTCGCGGTCACCGTCGCACTTATATCGGAGCAATGCCCGGACGTATCATTCAGGGAATGCAAAGGGCTGGCAGCTCGAATCCCGTCTTCATCCTTGACGAGATAGACAAGCTCACGCTTGGTTCCGTTCACGGAGACCCGTCGTCAGCTCTCCTCGAAGTACTTGACCCTGAGCAGAACGTTACCTTCCACGACAACTATGTTGACCTGGACTACGACCTCAGCAAGGTGATGTTCATTGCGACAGCCAACGACACAGGCACCATCCCCCGTCCCCTACTCGACCGCATGGAACTCATTGAGGTTGACGGCTACATCACAGAGGAGAAGATTGAGATAGCCAAGCGCCACCTTGTTCCCAAGAACCGCGAGAAGAACGGACTGAAGGAGCATACCGCCCTGAAGGTAGCGAAGCCGGCTCTGGAATTCATCATTGAACGCTATACACGCGAAAGTGGCGTGCGTGGTCTGGAGAAGCAAATCGACAAGCTCTTCCGACGTGTTGCCCTACGTGTGGCAAAGGGAGAGATGAATGAAGACCACACCATATCGAAGGAAGAGGCAGAGGTACTGTTAGGCAAGCCCATCTTCAGCCGAGACACCTATCAAGGCAACGACTATGCCGGTGTTGTGACAGGCCTCGCCTGGACAAGTGTAGGCGGAGAAATACTCTTCATCGAGACAAGCCTGAGCAAAGGCAAAGGCAGCAAACTCACCCTGACCGGCAATCTGGGCGACATCATGAAGGAAAGTGCCCTGCTCGCCCTCGAATACATCCGCGCTCATGTTGAAAGACTTGACATCGACAGCCGTATCTTCGAGAACTACAATCTGCATGTACACGTTCCTGAAGGCGCTGTGCCCAAGGACGGACCAAGTGCGGGTATCACGATGGCCACGAGCATTGCCTCTGCCCTGACCCAGCGGAAAGTCCGTGCAGGACTGGCCATGACAGGCGAGATAACACTTCGCGGCAAAGTGTTGCCCGTAGGCGGCATCCGCGAGAAGATACTCGCAGCCAAGCGTGCCGGTATCAAGGACATCATCCTTTGCAAGGAGAACAAGAAGGACATCGAGGAAATCCCGTCGGAGTACCTCAAAGGCCTTACTTTCCACTATGCATCAGACATACAGGATGTGCTTGACTTCGCCCTGCTCAAAGAGAAGGTCGCCAACCCCATCACATTCACATTCGACGAAGAGAAAGAAAAAGAGAAATGACTTTCCAGATACTACAGACAGACCTTTGTTCCAATGCCCGTGCCGGACTTATTACAACCGACCACGGACAGATAGAGACGCCTATCTTCATGCCTGTAGGAACTGTGGGGAGCGTGAAAGGGATTACTGACCGCGACCTTCATAATGAAGTCAGGGCACAGATTATCCTCGGCAACACCTATCATCTCTATCTTCGTCCTGGCACCGAGATTCTGGAGAAGGCAGGAGGCCTTCACCGCTTCAACGGATGGGACAGACCTATCCTGACTGACAGCGGAGGCTTTCAGGTGTTCTCGCTTGCAGGCATCCGTAAACTGACGGAGGAGGGATGCACCTTCCAAAGTCACATCGACGGCAGCAGGCATACCTTTACCCCTGAAAAGGTGATGGACATTGAACGCAGCATTGGTGCCGACATCATCATGGCTCTCGACGAATGCCCTCCAGGCACCAGCGACTACAACTACGCCAAGAAGAGCCTCGGACTCACCCATCGCTGGCTGGACCGCTGCATCAAGCGATTGGAAGAGACAGAGCCCCTCTATGGTTACAGCCAGAGCCTCTTCCCCATCGTTCAGGGCTGTACCTATCGCGACCTCCGCGAACAGAGTGCTGAATTCGTCGCTTCAAAAGGTGCCGACGGCAATGCAATAGGCGGCTTGGCTGTGGGCGAACCTACCGAGGTCATGTACGAGATGATTGAAGTAGTCAATGCCATTCTGCCCAAGGACAAGCCCCGATACCTGATGGGAGTTGGTACGCCTGCCAATTTGCTTGAGGCAATAGAGCGAGGCGTGGACATGTTCGACTGCGTGATGCCTACCCGCAACGGGCGCAATGCCATGCTCTTCACCAGTCAGGGCATCATGAACATGCGCAACAAGAAATGGGAGGACGACTTCTCCCCTATCGACCCCACAGGAACAGCCTGGGTGGATACATTCTATAGCCGCGCTTACCTGCACCATCTATACAAGGCACAGGAACTGCTTGCCCTGCAGATAGGCAGCATACACAACCTCGCCTTCTACCTTTGGCTCGTAGGTGAAGCACGCAAGCACATCCTCGCCGGTGATTTCTCGACTTGGAAGGTCGGAATGCTCAAACAAGTGACACAGAGACTGTAATGAAGATACCTTTTCTCAAACGAATCGATCGCTACATCATAGCTAAGTTCCTCGGAACTTACTTCTTCTCCATTGTGCTGATTATCAGCATTGGTGTAGTGTTTGATTTCAATGAGAATATCGACCGTTTCACCGAGTCGAATGCGCCTTGGCGAGCTATCATCATGCAGTACTACTTGAACTTCATCCCCTACTACGCTAACCTTTTCAGCGCCTTGTTCGTCTTCATCAGCGTAATCTTCTTCACCTCGAAGATGGCCGAAGGCAGCGAAATCATTGCGATGATAAGTGCGGGCATCAGCTACCGACGACTGCTTTGTCCCTATATGATAAGCTCTGCCATCATTGCCGCATTGACCTTCTACCTTGGTGCAGAAGTCATTCCACGAAGCAGCATCAAGCGTCTCGCTTTCGAGAACACATACAAGAAGCGCACTAAGAACCCAACCTATGCCGACAAGGTACAGTTGCAGGTCGAGCCGGGTGTCATTGCCTATATGGAACATTTTGACGGTGTGAGTAAGACGGGCATTCACTTTTCGCTCGACAAGTTCGAAAACAAGAAGCTTGTCTCCCATCTTTCAGCTACCACCGCAGTCTATGACACCCTGAGTGATGTACGCTACCAATGGCACCTAAGGAACGTCACCGTGCGTGAATTGCGAGGAATGAAGGAAAAGATAACGTATCACGACCAGGTGGATTCCGTCATACGTATGGAACCGCAGGACTTCCTTTTCATCCGCAATCAGCAAGAGACGATGACCAATAGCGGACTGAAAGAATACATCGTAAAACAGCGCAACCGCGGCAGCGGTAACTTGAGCATCTTCGAAGTAGAGTACTATAAGCGCTATGCCTCACCATTTGCCGCCTTCATTCTCTCCTCCATCGGAATGTCACTATCTTCGCGAAAACGTAAAGGCGGTATGGGTCTCTCACTTGGCATAGGTATCGCCCTAAGTGCCACATACATTCTGCTGCAAGGCGTCTCTGCGACCTTCTCGACCAATGCCGGCATGCACCCTGCCCTCGCAGCATGGATGCCCAACATACTATACACACTTATTGCAATCTATCTATACAGAAAAGCTCCGAGATAACATGGACTTCTACGATTTAGACCTCAATGATTATGTCCTCGATGCGCTTGATGACATGAACTTCACCGATACGACTCCCATTCAAGAGCACGCTATTCCACCGATTCTGGAAGGTCGCGATGTAATGGGCGTAGCACAAACGGGTACGGGCAAGACAGCTGCATATCTGCTGCCTATATTGAGCCTGTTGGCTGACGGCGGTTATCCCAAGGATGCTATCAACTGTGTCATTATGTCCCCCACGCGAGAACTCGCCCAGCAGATTGACAGCGCCATGCAAGGCTTTGCTTACTATCTGAAAGACATCAGCAGCGTAGCTGTCTATGGTGGTAACGACGGTATTCGCTACGAGCAGGAGAAACGCGCTATGCAAAGCGGTGCTGATGTTGTTATTGCCACACCAGGACGGCTCATCAGCCACCTCAGCCTCGGAAATATAGACCTTAGTCACGTCGCCTTTTTTATCCTCGACGAAGCAGACCGCATGCTTGATATGGGCTTCTGTGACGACATTCTTCTCATAGCGAAGGCATTACCGAAAGAGCATCAAACTATCATGTTCAGCGCCACAATGCCTGGTGATATTTTAAGCTTGGCACACAGCATCTTAAAAAATCCAGTTGAAGTAAAACTTGCAGTCAGCAAACCTGCCGACAACATCCGCCAAAGCGCCTATCTATGCTATGAGCCGCAGAAGCTACTTGTCGTCAAATATATGTTCGAACAGGAAGCTCCCCATCGTGTTATTATCTTTGTAGGTTCAAAGAAGAAGACGAAAGAGCTTGCCATCAGCATCATCCGAGCAGGATATAATGCGCGGGCAATGCACAGTGATTTGACGCAGGCCGAGCGTGATGAAGTGATGTACCTCTTCCGTAGCGGGAAGATAGACATCCTTGTGGCCACGGACATTGTAGCAAGGGGCATTGACATCGATGATATTGCCATTGTCATCAACTTCGATGTGCCTCACGATGAGGAGGATTATGTGCATAGGATTGGCCGAACAGCCAGGGCAGGTCGTGGTGGTCGCGCTGTAACGCTCGTCAACGATAAGGATATGTACTCCTTCCGCCAGATAGAACGATTCCTGGGAAAGGAAATATACAAAGAGCAGATGCCTGAGGAGTTTGGCGAAACACCCGCCTACCACTCCAAAGCTAAACAAAAACGAAACTTCAGACACTACCACAACAAAAAAAAGGGAAAGAATGGCACGAAACCTAACAGGTGAACAATACGCCGCAAACAAATACATCCAGCTACCTGTGAGGGAGCCCATGCCGCTTATGGAATTCCTTATGAGGGAGATGAGCGGCATCAGTCGCAACAGAGTCAAGGACTTGTTGCAGGGGCACGGCATCATGGTTGACAGGAAACTTGTCACACAATTCGACTTCATGCTCAGCCCTGGACAGACGGTTTTCGTAAGTCGTCACAAACGTAGTACTGAACTCCTGAACAAATATGTGAAAATCATTTATGAGGACAAGGACCTGATTGTCATAGAGAAGTCTGAAGGCATTCTCAGCATGGCCTCGGCTCCCGGACAATATTGCGTCAAGACCATCCTTGACGAATACTTCCGTAAGCGCCACTTTAAATGCACAGCTCACGTCGTCCATCGTCTTGATAGAGACACAAGCGGTCTCATGCTATATGCCAAGAACCTTGAGATAAGGAAGATGCTTGAGGAGGACTGGCACAATATCGTCTATGACCGCCGTTATGTGGCTGTGCTCTGTGGTGAGATGAAGCAGGAAGGCGGCACAGTGCATTCATGGCTGAAAGACAACAAAGCCTATGTCACCTACAGCAGCCCTACCGACAATGGCGGCAAGGAGGCTATCACACACTATCGACGTATTGCCACCAACGGTCGTTTCACGCTGGCCGAGATGCGACTCGAAACAGGACGAAAAAACCAGATTCGTGTCCACATGAAGGACTTGGGCTATCCTGTGGCAGGGGACGAAAAATACGGACTCATAAATTCAAAAAATATAAATTCAAAATTCAAATTTGAATGGAATCCTCTGCACCGTTTGGCCCTTCATGCCTTCCGACTCTATTTCTACCATCCCCGTACAGGCGAACCCATGCAGTTCGAAACACCCCACCCTACCAGCTTTACAAGACTTTTTAACTCGCAAACTCATGAACTTATAAACTCTTGAACTTTCTAACCAAAACAAAATTCAAAAGCCAATTAACCATTATGAAAAAACTTCGTTCTTTCGCAGCTATAGTCGCTGTAAGTCTTACACTCGTATCCTGTGGATTCGGCACAACAGGTACAACAGGCACAACAACCAACGACAGCAACGCTGCTCTTCAGCAAGCAGGTGCAGATATACTTGGCACAGTGCTCTCCAGCATTTTGGGTAATACCACGTCCCAGCAGTCTCTCGTAGGTGCCTGGACCTATTCCGGTCCAAAGGTTGTTTTTGAGAGCGAGAACATCCTCTCTCAACTTGGCGGACAAGTCATCAGTAGCAATTTTGAGTCAAAGCTTGGTACTCAGCTGAGCAAGATGGGGTTCTCAGCCGGCAAGTCAGTATTTACCCTTAACAACGACGGAACCTGTACCCTGACATTGGGTTCAAAGACATTGGACGGAACCTATGCTTATGACGCAAGTAGCCATAAATTGACTCTGACCGATGTGCTTGGTCTCGGACAGATGACTTGTACTGCTTCCGTTCAGACGGGGCAACTCATGATGCTCTTTGAGGCCGACAAACTACTCGCCGTGGCTACCTCAATCAGTTCCAAGAGCACCAGTTCCCTCTCTTCCCTGCTCCAGAGCTACACTGGTCTGAAGCTTGGTTGGGCAATGTCGAAATAACCCAACGATAATATACTCTTCAACCCATAAACTCATGATATGCCATTAAGACTTCCCGACAGACTGCCAGCCATAGAATTCCTCAAGAACGAGAACATCTTCGTTCTGGGCGATGAAAGAGCAAACGCACAGGACATCCGACCTTTACGCATCGCCATACTGAACCTTATGCCGCTGAAAATCACTACTGAGACAGACCTCATACGACTGCTCTCCAATAGTCCTCTTCAGTTGGAAGTACATCTAATGAAGGTCAAGGCGCATACGAGCAAGAACACGCCAATTGAGCACATGAAAGCCTTTTACCGCAATTTTGAAGCAATGCGTCACGAGAAGTTCGACGGATTTATTATTACCGGCGCCCCAGTAGAGCACCTCGAATTCGAGGAGGTAAACTATTGGGAGGAGTTGTGCGGCATCTTCGCCTGGGCCCGGACACACGTCACCAGTACAATGTACATTTGCTGGGCTGCCCAAGCTGGTCTATACTATCACTACGGCGTGCCCAAGTACCCGCTTCCAGAAAAGAAGTTTGGCATTTTTCCACAAGTGCCACTCCTACCCCTACTACCTATTTTCAGGGGCTTTGACGATGTGTTCAACATGCCGCATAGTCGTCATACGGAAATAAGGAAAGAGGACATTCTGTCTGTACCTGAACTGACAATCATTGCCGAAGGGCCCAGGTGCGGAGTCTCAATGGTGATGGCGCGGGAAGGGCGTGAAATCTACATCACAGGCCACTCTGAGTATTCACCCATGACGCTTGACATAGAATATAAACGCGACCTCGGGAAGGGACTTCCCATCCAAAAGCCCTACAACTATTATCGCAATGACAATCCCGAGGAGGGACCGCTCGTCACCTGGCGTGGACACGGAAACCTGCTTTTCCAAAACTGGCTTAACTACTACGTCTATCAGGAAACGCCATACAATATCGATGAGATACATTGAGCTTCTTTCACCTGCACGGAACCTTGAGTGCGGCATAGCTGCCATCGACCATGGCGCAGATGCTGTCTATATCGGTGCATCACGCTTTGGTGCGAGGGCTGCTGCTGGTAATCCGACCGAAGACATTGCCAAGCTATGCGACTACGCGCATCGTTATGGTGCTAAGGTCTTTGCAGCAGTCAATACGCTTCTCTACGAGAACGAACGGGAAGAAGCATGTCTCTTGGTATGGGACCTCTACCATGCAGGAGTCGATGCATTGATTGTTCAGGACATGGTCTTTTTGGAGATGGACTTACCACCGATTCCACTCCATGCAAGTACCCAGATGGACAACCGAACAATGGAACAATGTCGAAATCTTAAAGAACAGGGATTCAATCAAATAGTTCTTGCACGTGAATTATCACTCGAACAAATTCGCAATATTCACAAAGCCATTCCGGAAGTGAATCTGGAGGTATTCGTACATGGCGCGCTTTGTGTATCTTACAGCGGAAGATGCTATGCCTCGGAGTACTGCTTCGGGCGTTCTGCCAATCGCGGTGAATGTGCACAGTTCTGCCGTCTGCCCTTTTCGCTCGAAGATAGCAAAGGGTACACACTCATCAAGGATAAATACCTACTATCACTACGAGATATGAATCGCCAGAACCGCCTCGAAGAGATGCTGGATGTTGGTGTAGGAAGCTTCAAGATAGAAGGACGGCTTAAAGACATCTCGTATGTCAAAAACGTCACAGCCAGCTATAGACAGGCTCTTGATGCCATCATGAAGAGAAGGCCGGAATTCGTCCGCTCCTCGTTCGGCATATCGACCTACGCCTTCCAGCCAGATCTTTCGCGCAGCTTCTCCAGAGGCAATACTGAATATTTTCTTGATGACAGGACAGACGACCTTGCTTCCCCCGACACACCGAAGAGTAAAGGACGCGAAGTAGGACTCGTAAAAGAGGTAAGACAAGGCTATATTATTGTCTCTTCCTCAGAAGCATTCAGTAATGGGGATGGCCTTTGTTTCTTTGATGTAGAGGGACGTTTGCAGGGATTTCGCGTGAATCGAGCCGATGTCAATCACCTCTATCCTGCTTCCATGCCAAACATTAGGAAAGGGGACCGGCTTTGGCGCAGCTATGACCAGCAATGGGAACGACTCATGAGTGGGAAGACGGCAGAACGACGCATCGCAGCACGATTCCATATTGAAGAAATAGAACAAGGATTTCGTTTGACCTTCTCTGCCGACGACGGTACAAAAAGAAGTGAAGATTTTCTTGCTAACCATCAGGAAGCACGCACCGACCAGACAGCCACAATTCGTGATGTGCTCAGTAAGCTTGGCGACACACCCTACATCTGCACAGACATCTCTATGCACTTTTCCCGACCTTGGTTCATCCCTAAAAGTTGCTTGGCAGAATGGAGAAGGAATTTGACCGCCTCCCCGACCATTTCATTGGAGACGGATACAAAGCAAGGAAATCACGAAGTTCAGGATAAAAAACTCTCCAAAGACACTTCTCCGATGGAGAAGCGAAATGATGACCCCCTCATGACCTGCCGTTTCTGCATTCGACATGCCTGGGGCTGGTGTAAGAAAGAAAAGCAGAGTAAAGACGCTCCTCATGACCCGCTTTATCTTGTCCTTTCTGACAAACGCCGTTTCCGTCTCGAATTTGACTGCCAAAAGTGTGAGATGAAAGTCTTGAGCACATAGTTACAATCCATTATAATGAGAATCACTTGGATATTGTCACTTACACTGCTTCTGACCTCCTGTTACTATCAGGGAGAAGATGCAACACTCTATGATGTTGGGGACAACTTTGAATTATGCATTGACACCCTAATGCTACAAAGCAGTCAGCCGTTACACAATATGCCCGTCGATACGCTGTGCGAGCAGTTGAGTGTTTATTTCGGAGACCCTTTGGTAGTAGCAGAAACACTTATCATTCCAGAAGATTCTGTAGATAGTGTCTGGGTGAAATTGGCTCGAGACCAGTTCACAATGGGATGGACGCACCAACACAATTTCCTTGAAAGCGTGGTACCAGATGACCCCATTTCCCGCTTCATTCACCTATTCAGCATCCGTCATTTAGGATTTTTCGCCATCCTGTTTGCCATTTCCCTGTTCGTCTTGCTTTATCAAGTATTCAGTCGAAAACGGCCACATGTCTTTTTCCTGCGCGATATTCTATCGCCCTACCCCACGTTCCTGCTCATCACGCTTGCCGTCTCTGCCCTTCTCTATGCCGGTATCCAACATTATGTACCCGATACTTGGGTCCTATACTATTATCATCCTACGCTCAATCCATTCGGGCTTCCACCCATCCTAAGTCTTTTCCTGTGTTCTGTTTGGATACTACTCGTTCTGGCTGTAGCTACAATCGAGGAAGTGTATCGACAGCTTCCCATCGGAGAGGCTATGCTCTATCTTTTGTCCCTGCTCGGCTGCTGCATTCTCTGCTATCTCCTTTTCACATTAGCATTTCTAAGTCCTGGAGCGAGTTATATTCTCTTTGCTCTTTTTGCTATGGTGCTGATACTACGTTATTATCGACATTCCAGAGCACATTATCTTTGTGGTTCTTGTGGTGAAAGACTTCAAGGGCTGGGGAAATGTCCACATTGCGGAGCAGAAAACAGATATTTTTGTCAACAATCCTTGTCATATTGAAATAATAATACAATCTTTGCCTTATCTTAACTTTTAATTATCAATTATATGAAGCTCTTCCGACTCTTGTTCATCCTCTTTCTGTTGGTGACTACTTTCAATGCAAATGCTATAGAGACAGGCCTGACTATTCGTCTTATCCACAACGACAAATCTGTTTTCGTGGAGAACTCATCACTTGACGAGAATCAGAGAGCTGTCCTTTGGACTGAGACCAACGTCAATGCCCAACGCTGGACACTTACTTCCAAGAGTAACGGTACATTTCTCCTTTCCAACGACTACACCAACTTCTATCTTGGCGGGATTACATCAGGAACGGGAGGGAGCGTTGGTCAAACGAGCAAAAGCGTGGCAAATTCTCGCGGTTCATGGGAGTTTGTTCCTGTAGAAGGCACCACCAACCAATATATTATCTATCAAGGAACGACACGGAAATATGCTCTTGCTGCCGAAGAAGACCCTTCAGAAGGAAGTAAACTGACAATTGTCAACACAATTAATAAAGATAACGAACTCATTGTTGATTTAGCTCGCATCACCTGGACCGTTGAAGTTGTTGAACCGATGGCACAAGCGTTCACCAAGGATAAGCGAGACGACATGATGAACAAATGGAAAGCTCGCGCATATAGGCAGGCAAGTACAGGTTGGGTCATTGGAAATGGAGGCTGGTGGGGAGATGCAGAGATGTTCGAGATTGTCTTAGATGCTCTCGAGACAACAGGCGACCAGCAGTATGCCACAATGTTTGAGAACCTTTACATCAACTTCATTGACCGCAACAAAGACACTTGGTATCAAAAGGGTGTCAGCGGTTACAATGAATATAATGATGACATTGCCTGGATGTGCATTGCCTGTGTTCGTGCATATCTCCTTACAGGAACCAGGAAATACCTTACCACAGCGAAGAAAAACTTCGATGGAATGTTCAAGCGTGCTGACTGCTATGGGAACGACCTGCTGCAATGGAAGCACAACAGTGGCACAGGTACAAATTCTTGTATTAACGGCCCTGCTGCCGTATGTGCCTGCTATCTCGCCATTGCTCAAGCAGATACCAGTTACTATCAAAAAGCACGAAAGACTTATATAGCAGAGCGTTCTACACTTTTTGAGATGTCGAATGGTAAGCCAACAGGTAAGATATGGGACAGCTATGATATCGGCAAGAACACCTACAACTACTGGGCGTCGACTTATAACCAAGGTACCAATCTTGGTGCTGCTATCATGCTCTACAACCACTACGGAGAACAAATGTTCAAGGACGATGCCGATGCCATTATCAAATGGTCCGAAGCAAATATGGCCAACTCCAAAGGCATCATACATGTCTGCCAGACAGTCCGAGGCGACCTATGCGGATTCAAAGGCATCATGCTCCGCTATATACGCAAGTATGCCGAGGATTTTAATGAACCTTCCCATTATGCCTGGATAGCAAAGAATGCCTATCATGCCTGGAACAACCGTAACTCTGCCGGTATCACATCTTCTGCTTGGCTGACAAAATCGGAAGAGAACTTCAAGCATAAGGAAGGAGACGAATACAAGGACTTCGGACACGATGGCAACATGACCTGCGTATCGGCTGCCTTCAATTGTCATCTGGGTGCTGTAGAGAGCCACGATGCCTATGCCATGAACGAGGCAGAAGACTTCAACTATGTCAGGAGTGCCCAGGTAACTGATAGCGGCAATACCGACGATGGAAGCGGAATGGTTGGGCCTATGAAGAACAACAACTACATTGGTTATCGTCGTGTCAACTTCGGCGACAAGCCTGCTTCACACCTCGACCTGCGTGCCAACATTTCGCATGGCGCTTCGAGCATCAATGTATTCCTCGACCAGCCCAACGCCACAAAGGGTATCTTGCTCTGCTCCATCAAAGGAGGCGAACTTTCCGCCCTTAAGACCTGGGACACTATTCGCAAGATGATTAACCAGCCCGTCACAGGCACACACGATATTTATTTTGTATCTTCAGGTACTGGGACCAACATCAACTGGTGGCAGTTCCAGAGCCTCAATCCCGTCTATGCCGACCTGACCAACGGCAACGGTGAGCTCACGGCTTACGGTATACAGTTTACCGACGACCTATCCGCCCTTACCGACAACGACCTTACGACATCCTGTACAGCCGATATCGAAGCTGGTGCAGAGACCTGGATACAATACCGTAGCCCTTCGCCCATGCGCATCTATGGCTACCAATTCTTTTCTGGCAACAATCGTTTAGGCGACCCGATAAACTGGTCATTGCAAGCCTCCAATGACGGTCAGAATTGGGAGACGCTTCACCATGAGACAGACACAGTCTCCTTCAGCGTTAATGCCCAGCGCTATAATGCCGATGTGCAGACCACAAAAGAATACACACATTACCGTTTACTCTTCAACTGCTACGACACCCAAACGCAGATTTCTGTATCTGAATGGCAACTCATGGGACGTTGTATAGATGACTACGACCTGACGGCTGACGGTGGAGCTATTTCTGAAGGATGCGAAGCGCTCATCGATCATGTAGGCACCACACGCGTCCCAACGCCCATCTCTGCCATCTACCATCCTACTGGGAATTACACGCTTACAGCTTACAGCATTACCGCAAATGTTGCCTCGAAGGCTCCCGTATCATGGGTTCTTGAGGGTTCTGCCAATGGTAGCAGTGGTTGGAAGCTCATCGACCAACAGACAGAAGCAGTCTTCCCTTATGACAACTATACTAATGTGTTCCGTGTCAATCCCAGTACTTCCTATCTCTATTATCGACTGACCGTTAATGACAACGGACAAGAGACAGCAGATAATAGTCAAATCTGCCAATGGCAGCTCTTTGGAAAGCCCGACTATGGCACCTATTATGCCGACGCAACAAGCATTTCCTCCATCATAGGAGGTGACGGAAGCGATGCTGAATCTCTCATCGACGATGATGGGACAACTTACTCCACACTCAGCGGCAGTAACCTATCATGGAATTTCGCCACGCCTTTGCCTGTCAAAGTACTTGGCTATTCTCTTGTCTGTGCCGACGATGCGAACCTCGACCCTCAGAGCATCACCCTCTTTGGCTATAACGAAAGTGGTGAAGAAACCCAGATTTCAAACAAAGAATTGACTTTTCCAGCTCGCGGTTCACGTCTCACATTTACGACTTCCACGACCAAACTCTTCAAGAGTTTCAAGCTTCAAGTAGGCGAAGAAAACGGCGGAAGTGTACGACTTGCAGACTTCGAACTATACGGAGCTGCCATTGCCGAGACAGGCGACCCAAGTCTCTTGGCACCGTCTCTTGTTGAGGCCTCTGCCATAGGGCTTACCAACTCAGAACTCATCGGACGCATCAACGACGGCAACAGAACAACCTGCTATCGTGCTGCCTTCACCGAATCCGTAAGCATTACATTCACTTATGACCAGCCCGTTAGCATCAACACTTATGGCATCACAGCCGCTAAGAATGAGCCCACACGCGATCCGGCCGACTGGACATTCGAAGGAAGTAACGACGGAACCACATGGACACAACTTGACAGCCGCGCCGCTCAGCCTTTCTCCAATCGCTATGCTACTCAATTCTATTCCGTAGAGGCTTCAGAGTCCTATAGCCATTATCGTCTTAACATTACCGCCACAAATGGTGCCAACCAACTACAGATAGGAGAAATCCAGTTGCTTGACATTGTTGCGGTTGACCCGACTGGAATTGGCGACGCTTCGCATCCAAATGATAAAGGACAAAAGATAAATGATAAAAATGAGGGTGCTATTTATAATATTGTCGGTCAGCGTCTAAACAAAGCACAAAATGGTATCAACATAATTGATGGAAAGAAGCTTCTGGTTAAATGAAATCATATGCAATTGTAACAGGTGCCGCTTCAGGGATGGGCCGTTGTTATGCTCTCCTGCTAGCAGAAAAGGGTTATAACATTCTTCTGATAGATATCAACGGAGATGCGGCACAGGAACTTTCACTCCAACTTACCCATTTATATAATGTATCGGCTCCTGTTTTATGCATAGACCTCACATTACCTCATGCTGCAGAGCAGATTGTGAGCCTTTGCAAAGAGAATAACTGGTGCGTGGAAATACTTATCAATAATGCAGGAATGCTTATTACCACACCCATTGAAGAGACGGAATCAGACAGACTTCAGCGCATCATAGCCCTGCATTGCACCACTCCCCTGCTGCTTTGTCGCTTGCTGGTTCCGCTCATGAAGGAGCAGGGCAAGGGCTTTATCCTCAACATCTCATCCATTACGGCATGGATGGATTGGCCAGTCATAGGCATGTACGGATGTACCAAACGATTTGTGAAGGGATACTCCAAAGCATTGCGTATAGAGTGCAAGGATAGTCCTGTTAGTGTCACGACAGCCATCTTCGGAGCCGTAGATACGCCTCTATTGACTAATCTGCCTTTTATGCGTTACCGCAAGCTTCTCATGCGCTTAGGTTTCATGATATCACCTGAGAAGGCAACAAGCAAGGCTCTCAAGGCTATGTTCCATCGTAAGGCCACCCTCATTCCCTGCCTCTCCGACCGGCTTACCATTATGCTATGTCCGCTGATGCCGTCCTGCTTCCTGCACTATTTAATGAGGAAAATAAAACTAACTTGAGGTTATTAGGTTTTAAGGTTATTAGGTTATAGGGTGGTTATGAGGTAACGATCAGGCCGTCGCGCATGCAGATTTTCTGGTCGGCGAGGTCAGCAAGCTGTTCGTCGTGAGTCACAATGACAAAGGTCTGCCCCATTTGGTCGCGCAGGTCGAAGAAGAGACGATGCAATTCCTCTTTGTTGTGGGTATCGAGGGAACCGCTGGGTTCATCGGCAAAGACCACATCTGGTTTGTTGACAAGGGCACGGGCAACAGCTACGCGTTGTTTTTCGCCGCCTGAGAGTTCATTGGGTTTGTGCGAAGCCCTATCCGAGAGTCCCATGAAGGCGAGAAGTTCCTCTGCACGCTTTCTGGCCTCGCGCTTCGAAGTTCCGCCGATGAGAGCTGGCATCATAACATTCTCCAAGGCAGTAAACTCCGGCAGAAGTTGGTGAAACTGGAAGACGAAGCCCATGTGCTTGTTGCGAAAGACAGAACGTTTGGCATCACTAAGCTTCATCACATCAACTCCGTCGATAATGACGCTTCCGCAGTCGGGTTTATCAAGTGTTCCCATAATCTGTAACAAAGTCGTCTTGCCTGCACCACTTGGGCCGACGATGCTGACTACTTTGCCCTGCTCTATGTCGAGGTCAATACCTTTTAGTACTTCGAGACTGCCGAAGCTCTTCTTTATGCCTTGAACCTGTATCATCTTAATACTTTCTTTCCGTTGATTATATTAATGCCCTTCTGAGGTTTGCTTAAACGTTGACCCGAAAGATTATAACATTTATCATTTAGCCATTTACAATTTACGTTTTCTTCATCTGGATTCTGAATAATCTCGATTCCATCGTAATGAGACATCAGGTAGTTTAGTCCTGCCTCAGCATCTATCTCGCCGTAGCCGTAGTCGTTGTTAGGATATGTGAGGGAGGGGTCATGGTGAGTGCACGTAGCCTCGAAAACCTCGATAACCTGTTCGCGGGTCAATGTCGGCACAGCCTCCATCCACTGGGCGATAATACCTGCCACGATGGGACACGCCATACTGGTTCCTCTCTGTGAAGACCAGGAATAGTCTCGTCCTTTGAAGGTATATCGGTCGACATCATAATCCAGCATATAGTCGTCAGGATTCATTTCTGTGTAATAACTGTTGAAGCCAGCCACAACACACGTACCTGGAGCCATCACATCGGGCTTGATGCTTCCAGATAGCGTAGGACCTCTGCTGCTATAGTTTGCGACCTCACCACCACGGCCTCTGTCGTAGTCCATCCAAACGCCGTCACAATTCATGAATCCTGTCCTATAGGATGTAGCGCCGACGCAAATGACACTTGGGTCGGAGCCTGGGAAGTGGATGTTGTGTGTGGATTCGGCATCTTGATAGTCAGGATATTCCGGCTTCGACGTGAGCCATCCAATCTCCTGAAACATTTCAACCTCCGATTCTGCTCCATAGACACCAATTCCCATTTCTATTGTGGTCAGGATGCCCTTGCCTATCTTCCTTATCACAACATCGGTCGCCAACTGGCTATCGTCATAACAGCTTGGATAACAGCCGAACTGGAGTTCAAATGTAAGGTCACCTGCAGTAATCGTATCGATGAGCAAGCTATCCTCTGTGGCAAGGATGTCGCCCAAAGGCATTTCATAACTGAGGTGAGTCTCAGAAGGGGATTTCATGAAATCAAGGCGGACCATGAAGTCACCACGACTGCGAAGCATCATGTAGGTAGTATTACCCGTTGGCAAGATGAGGGAGGCGATACGCTCCCTGCCGACAGGTTTTCGCATATAAGTGCCCCAGATACTTTGGTTGCCTGCTGCAGCACAGATGAGTCGTCCTGGGCGTACAAGGCTGTCGAGAACAATGCTGAAAAGCTGTGCCTCGCCATAAAGGTCTTCGTGCGAACCTTCGCTGAAGCTTATAACACAAGGTTTATTGACCTTGTCAGCATAGCGGAAGATGTATTCGAAGCCAAGCAAGTCAGCAACTGGGCCATAGAAATCCCATAGAGAATCCGGCACAAGTTCCTTGTCATCGGAAACAGCGTTGGAAACCAGACAGATATCAGCATCTGGAGCCATACCGATATAGGGCGAGTCATATCCGCTGCCTACAGCTGTACTGGCTGTATGTGTGCCGTGAAACTGCAAACGGCTGTCCGAGGAACAAGCCTTGCGAAGCAAATCTTGGGTGGAAGTATAGGCCGCGCCAAAAGGCAGTTCCATACCATTGACCATAGTCTGTTGTCCATTCTCCGTTGACTGTTGTCCTTCAAAATCCAACATATCCCAGAAAGAACGGATGCGATAGGTTCCCAGGTCGCGACTATAGAACGTGGGATTGGTCAAGTCGAAGCCAATATCCATCACTCCGACGACAACGCCCTTGCCTGTATAGGCTGAACGAAAAGGCGTAGCAGTACGAAGGACATCTGAACGTGTGATAATTGCAGAGGTATCTGTCAGGGCTTCGGAAAGTCTTCCACATTCTATGCGCGTCACTTCCGGACAAAGCGAGAGTGCCGCAAGTTCCGACTTGGGTATGGTTGCAGCATAAATGTTTCCCCAACGAGCGTAGGTGCGGCACCCGTGCTCTTTGAGAATGTCCTCGTCGCTACTCTCAATAAGAGCAAGCATTTTATCAGGATTCTGCTCCTGCGCTTTGGATTTTGCTCCGCGCCTTGTCAGCGCGCCTTGGTTCCTAAGAATCCCAGAATTTTGATTTTTGGATTGCTGCAAAGCGGCAAGCCTCACCATAGGCGACATCTTGTCGTATCGAGGTCTTTGGGCCGCCGCAAGGAATGGAATCAGCATAACCAACAGAACTGCTGCCGAGCGTCGGGCAGTAAAGAACAAGCGACGAATCAAGCCGCTAAGAGAGCGCGGCTGTCGCTGAACAGCAGTACCATTTGGCGTAAAGACGGAGATGCTCTCTTGGGGCTCTCCCCATTGGTCAGGGAAGAGGAGCATAACGTTCGTATGGCTGAAGTTACGATGAATGAGCGGCGGCAACTCTTCGAAACAATTCTGATAGGAAATAAAGCCTGGCCTTGATATCACGACCACAAGCATGCAGTTCAGTCTCATATCGTCTTTGAGCTCGAGGAACTGCATCCATTGTTCCATCTCGACATAGTGCGAGCGAACGTGGCTATGCTTCTGTTCCATATATCCTTTTATATAAGGTAGGGTGTCAGGATGTGCATGATATTCCAAATGGCAATCAATCTCTTCGCCAATACGGCAGATGTGTTCCAGCCATTTGTAGAAGCCGACCTCATATTCTGCCTTCTGTGGGACAGCGACAACCACACGTCGGATTGTTCCAGGCGGCATAATGTTGCGAACCAACATCACTTCGCGATGGCTGCCGCTCACTACATTATCTATAACGGTGCCGAGCGAGGACTTCGTTCCTTCGTTCGTACGGTCGTTCAGGCATAAGATGACCTCACCACAGTCGTACTCGTTCATCGTATGCAGGATGCCGCCCGCTATGTTTGTGCTCATGCGGTTGAGCGTTGCCATAGGCACATCGGCAGCAGCAGCAATCATCTGTGCCTTCTCAAGCAACAGGCGTCCAAGACGATGACTGTTGGCCGTCGTCTCTTCTCCATTGTCATAGGAGACACAGAGTCCCATCAGACTATCAGGGATGAAAGGATTGCGGATGAGGATGGCGAGTTGTGTCATCACATCCACATTGTCTTCCTGGCTATAGGTGATGAGGCATTTGCCGTGATAGGAGCCTCGGTTGTCTTCGAGGGAGGTATCGCTCAGAGCTATCTCCTTCGCTCCACGACTGGTGGCAAAGCCGCTTATGATGCAACTGATGAGAATCAGCATGACTGTGCCGCTCAACATTTCGCTGTTCATGAGCTGTACGTTTTGAGCCGTACCAATGGTGACGATAGCCAAAGCACCAGCGGCATGGGCATTGGTCAGTCCGAACATGAGCCACATCCCGTGTCGGTTCTCGCCCATCGTCCAGGCCATAATAGCCGAGGCAATCAACTTGGATAAGATGCCCGTCACCACCATTACCAACACCAGCCAGTACGTCTCAGGATGACGGGCCAGGATGCCAAAGTCGATAATCATGCCCACTCCGATAAGGAAGTAGGGAATGAACAGGGCATTGCCGACAAACTCCAGACGCGACATCAGGGGACTGGTCTTGGGGATGAGACGGTTGACTATCAAGCCTGCAAGGAAAGCGCCGAGCAAGCCTTCGAGCCCCACCATCTTAGCTAACGAAGCGCTGATGAAGACAAGCGTCAGGATGAAGATATACTGCATAACGCTATCCTCAACACGACGCAGGAACCACCGTCCGATGCGAGGAAAGAAAAAGATGACGAAGCCAACATAAGCTGCACAACGCAAACCAAACAGCAACCAAGTAATCCACAGAGCATTGGATTCCTTGCTACCCACCATGACAGCAAGCACGAGCAAGGCTGCAAAGAGAGCAAAAGCCGTTGCAACGACGCTGACGACCACCAACCGATGGCGACTCAGGCCGTATCGACCTACGATTGGATAGGTAACGAGGGTATGGCTCGCGTAGATACAGGCCAACAGAATGCTGGTAGATAATTTGCAGTCGAGCAAAAACAAGCTGGATGCTATGCCGAGCACGAATGGAATGCTGAAGGTTAGGATGCCGAAGCGGAGGCCTGTGCTGCCGTAATGCTCAATACTTCCCATTTCCAGTTCTAAGCCGGCAAGGAACATGATATAGTAGATGCCCACCTGCCCAAACAACTTGAAGGAGCTGTCGTGTGCCAAGAGGTTAAAGCCATAGGGACCTACAAGAACACCTGCCAGAATAAGACCAATGACCGGCGGCATACGGAACTGTCGGAACAACAAAGGAACAATCAGGATGATGCCGAGCACCACCGAGAAAATCCATGTAGGGTCGGTTATAAGAGCAGACGAATTCATGTTTCAAAATGCAAAGGTACGATTAAGCAAGCGAAAAACCAAATTTATTTGGGTTTTTCCTGCATAACTTTTTATATTTATTTCCACACAATTATTCTACCACAGGTTCTGAAAATAATTACTACGGGGATTAAAAATATTTGCAATGGGAATTAAAAAGATTTACTACTAAGACAAAAGTTATTTTCCAAGTTTGAGAATTTATTTTCAGGGTTGGATAATATATTTTCAAGGCTTTATAATATATTTTCAAAGCTCGAAAGAAAGTTTTCCCTTAGGAGGAGATATTTTTGCTACGGGTATAAAAAAAGTTTTGTTCCTATACTAATATGTTTTGTTCCCTTTGACATTTGTCAAAAAAGTACTTCATCAAGAAAAAACTTTTTTCTTTAATCCCTAATTACCAATCTTTTTCCGTACCTTTGCAATCACATTCGATTTTGAATTTTAGAATTTATAAATTTTGAATTCCATAAGATGAAGGTAGCAATAGTAGGCGCCAGTGGTGCCGTAGGGCAGGAATTCCTGCGAGTGCTTGATGAGAGAAACTTCCCGATTGATGAACTTCTGTTATTCGGAAGCCAGCGTAGCGCTGGACGGAAATATACCTTCCGAGGTAAGGAGATTGAAGTCAAGCTCCTGCAGCACAACGACGATTTCAAGGGCGTGGATATTGCCTTCGCCAGTGCTGGAGGCGGCACCAGCAAAGAGTTTGCAGAGACCATCACAAAGCACGGAGCTGTGATGATCGACAACTCGAGTGCCTTCCGAATGGACGAGGATGTGCCTTTGGTCGTGCCTGAGTGCAATGCCGAAGACGCACTTGTACGTCCTCGCGGCATCATTGCCAATCCCAACTGCACAACGATCATGATGGTCGTTGCTCTGCAGGCTTTGGAAAACATCTCCCACATCAAGCGCGTCCACGTTGCCAGCTATCAGGCAGCCAGTGGAGCCGGAGCAGCAGCAATGGCTGAGCTTTACGAACAATATCGTCAGGTCTTGGCTGGAGAGAAGCCTACGGTCGAGAAGTTCGCTTACCAGCTGGCCTTTAACGTGATTCCACAGATTGACGTTTTCTGCGATAACGGCTACACGAAGGAAGAAATGAAGATGTACAACGAGACGAAGAAGATTATGCACACAGACTGCGAAGTGAGTGCGATGTGTGTACGTGTTCCTTCCCTTCGCTGTCATAGCGAAAGCGTCTGGGCAGAGACAGAGCGACCCGTCAGCGTCGAGGAGTTCCAACAGGCTGTCCGTGAAGGCAAAGGCTTGCAGCTGGAGGACAATCCCTCCACTCGCTCCTACCCTATGCCCCTCTTCCACGAGAACTGCGACGATGTCTTTGTAGGCCGCGTCCGCAAGGACCTCGCCAATCCCAACGGCATTACTTTCTGGCTCGTCAGCGACCAGATTAAGAAGGGTGCGGCCCTCAATGCCGTACAGATTGCCGAATACCTCCTCGAGGTAGGAAATATCAAATAGAGTCAAGGAAGAATCGTTTCTTCTCATTTAGTAACCCCCTTCACACATTCTTTATGATGCAGTGAAGGGGCTTTTTCATTTTTTTTAAGGTTTTTTTCCTAAATAAGGCAAAATTTATTAAAGTTTTTCTTGCATTATAATAAAATAATGTGTAACTTTGGGGCAAAATACGTATAATTAACCTTATTTATTAACTAAATTCAACAAGTATGAAGAAACATTTTCTATTTCTCGCTTCGCTTGTGTTAGGCTTAGGTCAGGTATTCGCTGATCAGGTCACATTTAGCTTAGCTGACCTGAGGGAAACATTGCCTGGAGGCAACACAAATGTCGAGGTACCTTACACATGGAAGGTTTCGCCCTATCATGTGTCAGTCACCATCGCTAAAAAGGATGGCACGACAGGAACATTGGCTATTGCCAATACCACTACCCTGACGAACTACACCTTGACGGTGAACATCGCTGGTGCAGGCTCTCTCGATGGTGCAACAATCTCCACGAACCCAACAACTCAAGCTGCTAACGTATCTGCCAGCAACGGCTCTTATGAGGGCGGCACATGGACACCCGCTGAGGGCGGAGTCACTTCCGTTACGTTCACCCCAACTGGCACATTCCGCTTGACGAAAATCGTCGTGGACTACACACCAGATGAAGGCTACACACCCGACATTCCTGCCGAAGGCTTCACAGAGCCCTTCGAAGCTACGCCGGTTGACAACCTCGCAAGCTACACAGGCAACGACCCCTACGTGTATGACAAGACCGCTCTGAAGTTCTATGCTCTCAACAGCAATGGCCAGTATGAGGAGTATGGTATCGTTGAAGAGGTCAACACTTTGAAAGTGGCTGGCGATGCTGTTACAGAGATTGAGTACATCAAGAGCCCCAATGGCGCCTACATCAATCTGAACTACATCCCCAAGGCTAACTCTAAGGCTATATGCACTCTGGTTGCAGAGGAAGGTGGCGCATGGAAGGCAGCCTACGGTTGTGGCTATTACCAGAATGGATGGAAGGATCGTTTCTGCTTCTTCACAACCAACGCTACCATCAACCTGGGTGGTGAGACTGGCGACACCGAGGCAATGCGCTATAACGAGAAGATTGTCACCGTTCTGGATGCCGTTGCAGGCAAGATGGACATCTTCGAGGCTGACGGCACTACCCTCATCGGTACAATCACCGACTCTCCCAAGACTGCTGACTGTAAGACTCCCCTTTATGTCTTTGCACAGAACAAGGACGTTCCTGGTGGCAGCGCAACAACCGATTGCTACAACCCCTACATGACCCTCTACGGCCTGCAGCTCTATGAAGGCGAGACCCTCGTTATGGACCTCGTTCCTGCTGTTAACGGCGAAGGTAAGGGTGGTTTGAAGGACAAGCTCACAGGCGCATTCTATGGTTCTGCCAACAGTGCCGAGTTCGAGCTCAGCGCCGACGGTCAAGCTATGGCTGGACAGGCAGGTATTACTGCTTACGAAGGCAAGATTGTCATCTACAACAACCATGAGTACGAGTACTTCAATGGTAGCTGGGTTGACAGAGGCGAAATGTCTTATAAGGCAGTTCCTGAAATCGGCACCGACTACAAGAACCTCTCCAACTGGAGCTATCCTGGTTCTGCTTACGATGGCACATTTGGCGTTAACGTATTCGACGGAACCACGAACACACTCAACCCCTACGAAGGTCAGGGCGGATGGGAGCCCCTGTCGTTCAAGCTCACGGGCCTGACAAAGGGCGAAACCTATCGTGCATCCTTCGTATACTCTGGCACAGCATGGCATTCTTGGAGCTCTTACACAGTTCTGCCATTCTTCGTTCTTGACAACGAGAACATGCCGGACAATGCATTCAACAATCCCGATGCAGCACTTGGTTACATTGCTCTTCCCAACACAGAGACAACTAACCAGGCTTATTCTACTGCCTTCACAGCCAACCACACCTATGCACTCCTCTGCATCCAGTTTGGTGTTTGTGATGACGGAAGCCACGATCCTGCATTCGCATTCAGCTTCGGCAACATCAATGTTGAGAAGCGCGTCCTGCCTCAGGCATACAACAAGATTGACTGGGCAGATCCCGTTAAGTACACCGCTCTGGAGTACATCGAGGCCACAAGTCAGGCTCGCGAGAACACTTTCACGCTGCCTTACGTTCCTGTTACCGCTACACAGATTGACGCCAAGTTCCAGGTATATGACACATCTACTGGCTGGTGCGGTATCTTCAGCGCACGTAACGTCTATGCAGGTTCTGGTATCTCTCTCTACATGAATGGTAACGACCGTGCTCACTTCGGCTACTTCACAGGTGGTACAACTGGCGCAGGCGACAACTTCGCTCCCTTCAGCCTCAATACCGACTACGAGGTTCAGGCCGACGTAACAAAGCTGGTTGTTAACGGTGAAACCTACGAGACAGGCAACTCTGTAACCAACGCTACCACACGTCAGCTGTCTCTCTTCGCTAACCCCGAATGGGATAACCCAATGCGTGGCCGCTTCTACTACTGCAACATCAGCGAAGCAGGCGAAGCTGTCTATAACTTCAAGCCTGTAATGCGTCACGATGGTGTATTCGGCTTCTACGATAAGGCTTCACGCGTATTCGTTATGCCTGCAAAGGGCACACTCGACGGCTATGGCTACAAGAAGCTCGACGATGAGGCTTACATGACCTTCACGAACGAGACTCGTATTGTTATTGTAGGAACAACCGCTCAGTTCCTGCCCGACATCCAGAACATCCCCAGTGCAATGTTCTCTTGGACATCTTCCGACGAGACCATCGCTACAGTTGCCTCCGACGGTACTGTAACTGGTGTGGCTGCTGGCAAGGTGACAATTACCGTTACCTCTACCTATGAAGAGTGGACAGCAAGCTATGAGCTGACCGTTGCTGAGCCTAACTACAAGCGCATAGATGCTAACAACGTAGGTTATGCAATCGTTACTGGTGGTAATGGTTGGGGCGACTCTCCTGTTGCCAACTTAGTGGACAACGATGCCAACACCAAGTTCGGTTGCTCAGGTACAGGCGATGCCTGGGCAATCATGATTGCCAGCGAGCCCGTTGCTGTTCAGCAGTACTCTATTGTAACTGGTGGTGACACCTACAACTATCCCAGCCGCAATCCTGTAAGCTGGAAGCTCGAAGGTTCTAACGACAACCAGAATTGGACACTCATTGACGAACAAGTAAAGAGCTACAAACTCCAGGCTAAGAACAAGGAAGAGTTTGAATTCTCCGTTAATGGCACTGAGACCTACAAGTTCTTCAAGTTCTCTGCTACTCAGCTTGCTGATGGCTTCCAGGTGGCTGAATTCTGGATCAATGCTCAACCACACAACTATGCCGAAAACGAAGAACTGAAAGTTGAAGCGACTTGCACTAAGGAGGGTAAGGTGGTTTACGAATGCGACGACTGTCACGCTCTGCTAGCCAAGCCAACCTTCGCTCTTCCACATGAGTACGCTAACGGTGTCTGCACAGTCTGCAGCGCTAAGGCTTCTGAGGTTACGCTTCTGCCAACACGTGGAGACGACAACACACCTTACTATGCTAAGTTCCGCTATGCAGATGGCGTAACCGATGCTGAATACGTTGACATTGAAGAAGGCTGGGCTAATGCAGACTTCGACGACTCCGCATGGGACGAGCTGATGATGCCTCTTGGCTCATTTGGTCCTTACCACACACGCTGGGTCAATGACTACAACACCTTCTGGTTCCGTCGTAACTTCTACGTTGAGAATCCTGCTGAGTTCTCCAAGTTGATTTTGAAGATTACTCACGATGACGACTGCGCTGTATTCATCAATGGCAATAAGGTATGGAATGAGTTCAACTGGACAGGCGGTGAAAACGACTTTAGAACAGTTGAAATTGCTCCTGCTGATCTCGTTGCAGGTAACAACGTTCTGGCTGTCTATATTGAGCAGAACTTTGGCGGTGCATACTGCGACTTCGGTCTCTACGCAACGCTTGGTGCTACCTTCGAGGTTACAGACGCTAAGTATGCTACACTCGTTGCTCCTTGCGACATCGACTTCACAGGTGCTGACGTAGTAGCAAATGCTGCCACATTCGATGGAACTTATGTTCAACTCGCTCCTGTTACCACAGTTCCTGCCGGCACAGCTGTTGTTGTGAAGGCTGAGGAAGGCACTTACACAGTTCCTAAGACTACCGATGCAGTTCTCGGAGCTACAAACGAACTCATCGCTGCTACTGCCGACGTTGTTACCAACGGTTCCCAGTACATCCTCGCTGAGAAAGATGATAAGGTTGGCTTCCACAAGGCAATCGCAGGTACCACCATCGCAGCCGGTAAGGGCTACATGGTATTTGGCGAAACAGGTGTCAAGGAATTTTATCCCTTCGCAGATGAAGATCCAACAGGCATTGAAAGCGTAGAGTTCGCAGGCGAGAATGCTCCTATCTACAATGTTGCCGGCCAGCGTCTGAGCAAGATGCAGAAGGGTATCAACATCGTAGGCAGCAAGAAGATGCTGAAGTAATAAAACAGACCCACTCTGACTCCCCCGCAAGGGGGAGAACAGAGAGGGCTGGCTTACAGCAAATTGCTAAATTAGAAACAAAGAGTAACTCATTTAAATGCAAATTACTATGAAGAAGACGTATATGATGCCTGCAATTCAGGTAGAAGAAGCACAAGCTGCTCAGATGTTGGCTGAGAGTCTGCCAATTATCAAGGGAACGACCGTTGACGGTAGTGAAGCCCTCACCAAAGAAAGTGATGATTGGAACATTTGGGGCGATGAATAACAAACAGCTCCCTTCAATAAGCAATCCCCGAGGTGCAAATGCGCTTCGGGGATTGTCTTTTATGACCCTTGAGACTTATAGTTTCTATACTCTCCTTTTACTAAAGGTTACTGTGCCGCAAACCCTTCCCGTGTAGATATTGTGAATGGTAATGATGAGTTTGCCGTCTTTCACCTCACCGTCTATCACGGTTGGGAAATGGCCTACATCCTTACCTGTCATATTGGGTCCACCTCCCACTATCTGCATCCATTTGTGTTCTTCGTTTGGTGTGTCAATCCGATAAACATGCTGGTGGGCGGTAATCAAAAGCTGACAACCTGCTTCCTCGAGTAGAGGCCCCCAAAGCTTTCCACAGGTGCGTTGCCATTCTGCAAAGTTGCCCTTATACTTGTCATTGACATCAGCCGGATATAGATCGCCAGGATTCACATCTGGCCGAGGGTCGTAGAGAGGAATGTGGCAAAAAGCGACGAGATACGGCGCACTTGCTATCTCTGATTGCTTGAGCGCATCACGAAGCCAAGCCTGCTGAGCCACACGGTATGGTTCACTGACAAAGAGTTTGCAAAATTTTGGGTTTGTGTCCAGTTTGTCTTCACCGGTATCGAGGCCGATTAATGCAATGTCACCCATACGTACAGCAAAGTTACGACCCAAATCCCAGTCACGAGCCTGTCGTTCTTCAGGTTGGCGATACATCCAAATGCGTTCCAAATGGCGGTTTGCCAGACCTCTGTTGTCATGATTGCCTGGGCAGAACAGGTAAGGAATATTGGCTGCAAAGTCCTGGCGATTAATCTCGGGCTTGAAGAAGATACGCTTCTGTGCTTCAATTGTTTCTTCCGTATTGCAGGCATCACCGTTCCAGATAACACATCTAGGCTGCAGTTCCATCACCTTATTGATGGTAGGAATGATAGCCTTCCAACTGGCATGTGTATCGTTGATGACACAGAAATGTGCCTTCGCCTCCTTGCCTGCAGTTCGGAAAGAGTAGATTTTCGGTTTCTCTTCATTGCCGATAATACGGATATGGTATCCGTCCTTGTACTCTATGCGGTCAGCACCCACCTTATAATAATATAATGTATAGGGCTTCAGGCCTGTCAGGCGGACATGAATGACTTCGTTATCCATAGCAGTCATACGGTAACCACCGCACCACACCTTCTTTCCGTCGCTCAAGTCGGGTCTCTCTCCATAGATGACATATCCATTGGCCCAATCGGTCACACTGAAGGCTATACCCATGCTCGTTGCAGCATAGTTCTGTAGAACAGGTTCACTGTCAATGAGCGACTCAGCCTTCTTTTCTTCACCTGTGGATTTGGCATTCTCATCAGCAGGAAGAAACTTACCTGCTGCCATAACATCGGTAGCAATACCGCTGGAAGCTGCAACTATGGCAGCATTTCGTAAAAACTCACGTCTTTTCATAGTATAATCTTCTTTTCACAGGACAAAGATAGCATTTTTTCCCTTTTGTAGCCCACTTTTTGTGTTAATAATGTTAGGATAACAAACCTTTTAGCAAAGAATACGCAAAGATAATACAAAACCAAATAACTTTTCGGTAAAGATATTGCGTAAGAAGATAATTCTTGCTATCTTTGCACGAAGAAATCATTAAATAACACATTATCCATGCAAAACAAATCTTCAGACAAGATGACAAACTACCGCTGGATTATCTGCGGTATGCTTTTTCTCGCAACAACAATCAACTATATGGACCGTCAGGTTTTGTCCCTGACTTGGAAGGATTTTATAGCACCAGACTTTCACTGGAGCGATGCCAATTACGGCAGCATTACCGCAGCATTCTCGCTGTTCTATGCCTTTATCAGCCTATTCTCCGGCAAGTTCATCGACTGGGTAGGAACAAAGAAAGGCTATGTCATTGCCATTTTTATTTGGAGCATAGGAGCTTGTATGCACGCACTTTGTGGGTGGCTCACCATGCAAATAGAAGGTATAGATAGCACCGATGCACTCCGCGCACTCGAGGTGGGGAGCACGGCAGCGCTGGCTGTGAGCACGACAAGCGTACTGCTTTTCATGGCTTGCCGTGTGGTATTGGCCTTTGGTGAGAGCGGAAACTTCCCCGCTGCCATTAAGGTAACAGCTGAGTATTTCCCCAAAAAGGACCGTGCCCTGGCAACCAGTATCTTCAATAGCGGAGCGTCGGTGGGAGCTTTGGTTGCCCCTGTCTCCATACCATTCTTGGCACGTGCTTACGGATGGGAGATGGCTTTCATCATCATCGGTGCGTTGGGCTTCCTGTGGATGTTCCTGTGGATATTCGTGTATGAGAAACCCAATAAGAACAGTCATGTAAATAAGGCAGAATTAACGTATATAAATCAGGATGATGTCGAAACAATAACAGAAGAAAAGAAAGAGAAAGAAGAGAAAGGTATATCCCTATGGCGTTGCTTCTGTCTGCGCCATACATGGAGCTACATTTGCGGCAAGTTCTTCACCGACGGTGTCTGGTGGTTCTTGCTTTTCTGGGCTCCAGCCTACTTCAGTGAGATGTATGGTTATCGTTCAGATAGTGCTATGGGTGCCACGCTCATCTTCTTGGTGTACATTATCGTAACAGTAGTGAGCATTTTGGTGGGAGGCTATCTTCCCAAATTCTTTATCGAGCGTCGCGGGATGGAAGCTTACTCTGGTCGTCTGCGTGCCATGTTCTTCTTTGCCCTGCTTCCTGTCTTTGCTCTTTTGGCCCAGCCCTTGGGACAAGTGAGTGCATGGTGGCCCGCCATAGTTATTGGCTTGGCCGGTGCAGGTCATCAAGCCTGGTCTGCCAATTTGTATAGTACCGTCGGCGATATGTTCCCAAAGAGTGCTATTGCAACCATCACTGGCATAGGTACGATGACGGGTGGAATTGCCTCGTTCCTCATCAATCAAGGGGCAGGTCTCTTCTTTGACTACAGTGCAGCCCGAGGCTCAGATTTCCAGGCATTAGGATTTGAAGGGAAAGAAGCTGCCTATATGATTGTGTTCTGCTACTGTGCCGTAGCTTACCTGATTGCATGGGCCTGCATGAAGACTCTCGTTCCACGTTACAAGAAGGTGGAAATTTAAACGCGATGAGATATGATGAAAAAAACATGGCGTTGGTTCGGACGCAAGGATAAGATTACATTAGATATGTTGCGCCAAATTGGCGTAGAGGGTATTGTAACAGCTCTTCATGATGTCCCTAACGGTGAGATATGGACTGTTGAGAAGATAACTGAACTTAGGGATTTTATCGAGAGTTTCGGTCTGCGTTGGAGTGTTGTTGAAAGCCTACCCGTGTGTGAGAGCATCAAATATGGCAGCCCTGATCGCGACGAACTGATTGAGAAATATAAGGTTTCGCTGGCCAATCTGGGCAAATGTGGCATCCATACCATCTGTTATAACTTTATGCCCGTACTCGATTGGGCACGAACCGATTTGGAGAATCCTAATGGCGATGGTACATCCAGCCTTTACTTTAATCATGCCGAGTTTGCCTATTTCGACTGCCAAATCCTCAAACGTACTGGTGCTGAGGCTGATTATACAGCCGAAACGCTGGCTAAAGTCGAGGAAATGAAGAAGGTCTTTACTCCAGAAGACGAACATCGTCTGGTGGAGAATATCATCGTTAAGACGCAAGGCTTTGTAAACGGGAACATCAAGGAAGACGATGAGAAACCCGTTGAGATATTCCGTTCTCTACTTGAACTTTATAAGGATATTACACCCGATAAGCTGCGCGAGAATATGAAGTATTTCCTCGAAGCTATTATGCCTGTCTGCGATGAGTGGGACATGAATATGTGTGTTCATCCCGACGACCCTCCTTTGCAGATTTTGGGTTTGCCACGCATTGTGACTTGCGACAAAGATATAGAGTGGTTCCTCAATGCCGTTCCCAACGAACACAACGGACTCACCTTCTGTGCAGGTTCTCTCAGTGCAGGCGCTCACAACGATGTGCCCGCTTTGGCCGAGAAGTATGCCAAACGCACACACTTCGTGCATCTGCGCAGCACCAACGTCTTCCCCAATGGAGACTTCAAGGAGGCCAGCCACCTGGGTGGACGAGCCAATATCATAGAGTTGGTTCGCATTTTCCAGAAGCAGAAACCCGGACTTCCTATGCGTGTTGACCATGCTCCCCTGATGCTTGGTGACGAGAAGATGGGCTACAATGCAGGTTACAGTTTCCACGGACGAATGTTAGCTTTAGGTCAGGTTGAGGGTGTGATGGCCGTAGTTGACAATGAATTAGGAATCAAGTGATGAGAAGTTAAAGAAGTTATGAAGAATCTATTCGATATAAAAGACTATGTTGTTGTTATCACGGGCGGAACTGGTGTTCTGGGATGTGAAATCGGCAAATATCTTGCCCTTCTGGGTGCACATGTTGTATTGTTGGGCCGCAAGGAGGAAGTGGGAAAAGAGATTGTTTCCGATATTCAGCAGCAGGGCGGTGACGCTATGTTCATGCAATGCGATGTGATGAATCTGGAATCTTGCGAACAGGTATGTAAGGCCGTTTTGGAAAAATACGGCAAAGTTGACGCGTTGCTGAATGCTGCAGGAGGCAATATGCCAGGTGCAACCATTAGCCCAACCGGAACCTTCTTCGACCTGAAAATTGAGGAGTTTCAGAAGGTGCTCAACCTAAATCTCACTGGAACGGTTATCCCCACACAGATATTCTTGAAACCTATGGTTGAGGCTGGTAAGGGCAGCATTGTCAACTTTAGTAGTATGGCTGCATTCCGTCCCATGACTCGTGTTATGGGCTATGCCGCAGCAAAGGCGGGTATCAGTAACTTCACAGCCTTCCTTGCTACCGAAGTGGCTAAGAAGTTCACCACCGGTATTCGCGTCAATGCCATTGCCCCAGGTTTCTTCCTGACCAACCAGAACCGTGCCCTACTTACAAACGAGGATGGTAGTCTTACAGAACGCGGAGCAGATGTTATACGCCAGACTCCCTTCCAGCGTTTTGGCAAACCCGAAGAACTCTTCGGCACCATACATTATCTTATTAGTGATGCCAGCAGCTTCGTCACAGGCACCGTTGCCGTTGTAGATGGAGGTTTCAATGCATTTGCCATGTAACAAGCCTATAAACCCCATTAAGCCTATTAACCCCATTATCCCCATCTAGTATGAAACCATTCATGGATAAAGACTTCCTGCTCCAGACAGAGACTGCAAAAAAACTGTTTCACGAGCAGGCCGAGAACCTTCCTATCATAGATTATCATTGTCACCTGAGCCCTCAGGAGATAGCAGAAGACCACCGATTCAACTCCATTACCGAACTGTGGTTGGGCGGCGACCATTATAAGTGGCGTGCTATGCGTAGCAATGGTGTGGAGGAGAAATACATTACAGGCGACGCATCTGACTGGGAAAAATTCCAAAAGTGGGCAGAGACAATGCCCTATTGTATGCGCAATCCCCTCTACCATTGGACACACCTTGAGCTCCGAACAGCCTTTGGTATCAATAAATTACTGAATCCCAACACAGCCAGAGAGATATTCGATGAATGTAACGAAAAGTTGAAGCAGCCAGAGTTTTCTGCCAGAGGTCTCATGCGCCGTTATAATGTGGAAGTCGTGTGCACAACCGACGACCCAGCAGATGACCTGAAGTATCACATTGCTACGCGTTACAGTGATTTTGAGACAAAGGTACTCCCAACATGGCGTCCAGACAAAGCAATGGCTATTGACAATCCCATTGCCTATCGTGCCTATGTTGAACAGCTAAGTGCAGCTGCAAACAAGACCATCCGTTCCTATTCTGACTTACTTGAAGCCCTGCAAATCCGTCATGATTTCTTCAACAGCGTCGGATGCCGTCTCTCAGACCACGGTGTGAATGAGTTCTATGCAGACAACTACACGGAATCAGAAATAAGCAATATTTTCCTGAATGTAATGGATGGCAAACTTCCCACAGAAAAGGAGGTTCGTAAGTTCCGTTCTGCCCTGTTGCTTGAGGGCGGACGCATGGATGCCCGTTCTGGATGGACACAGCAATTCCACTATGGTCCCATGCGCAACAATAACACACGGATGTTCATGAAGTTGGGACCAGACACTGGATATGATAGTATAGGCACCTTTAACACCAGCGAAGCAATGTCTCGTTTCCTTGACCACTTGGACAGCGAAGGCAACCTGGCCAAAACCATTCTCTATTGTATCAATCCTTCAGACAATGAGATGATTGCTACCATGATTGGCAACTTCCAGGAAGGTCCCACTCCTGGCAAGATTCAGTTCGGCAGTGGTTGGTGGTTCAACGACCAGCTTGATGGTATGGAGCGGCAAATGAATGCCCTGAGTGTACTGGGTCTCTTGAGTCGTTTCGTAGGAATGCTTACAGACAGCCGTTCATTCCTCTCCTACCCTCGTCACGAGTATTTCCGTCGTTGTCTATGTAACCTCATAGGCCAGGATGTGGAGGATGGCAAGCTCCCAGCTGAGGAAATGCCTTTCATAGAGCAGATGGTACGAGACATCTCATATTATAATGCAAAGCGATACTTCAAATTTTAAACCGTTAAACTATAAAACATATGAAAAAGAATTTTCTATTGACATTGCTTGCTGCCATTTGTTTGGTAGCTTGTGCAGAGACACAGACAAAGACTGAAATCAAGGTTATAGGTGACCTGGGCGACCCACAGCCGACATTCCTCTACAGCATGTTCGATGGTAAAACATTTGCCGACGGACAAGTGGCTGATGGTGTAGTCACTTTTGTTGTGGATACCATAGAGCCTGTCATCGCTATGATTGGCCGCAGTGCAGACAGACGCCAGCCTGTATGTACAGTCATTCTGGATGGCAGTCCCATTGAAGTAACCATCAAGGGTGAAGAGGCAGAGATAACGAAAGGCTCTGACAGCAACATGAAGTTTGCTGAGGCAATGGAGCGCGTGAAGCTTGCCAGCGACCCAATGGAACAGCTCATGAAGGACTACAGCGAGGCTCACGAGAAGTATAATGGACAGATTCCCGATGAAGAGATGAAAGGCTTTGATAAGCGCTATGATGAAATCTCTGAGGAAATCAACGCTGTCAAGAAACAAATCATCTCGGAGAACAAGGACAATCTGGTACCTGTCTATTTCATGCGTACTGGTGGTATTGATGCCCTCGGCGTGGAGTTTGTTGAGAACTTCCTGAAGGACTACAAGTACAAGGACTGCAAGGCACTTGCATCCATAGTGGCCTCTATTGGTGGTGAGAAAAACAAGCAGCCTGGTGCACCTGTTGTGGACTTCGTAGGCAAGGACCTTGATGACAAGGAGTGCCACCTGACCGACTATGTTGGCAAGGGTCAGTATGTCCTCGTTGACTTCTGGGCAAGCTGGTGTGGTCCTTGCAAAGCAGAGATGCCCAATGTAAAGGCCAACTATGAGAAGTACCATGAGAAAGGCTTCGAGGTAGTAGGTATCTCCTTCGATGATAACAAGGAAGCATGGGCAAAGTGCGTAAAGGACCTTGGCATCACCTGGCCACAGATTAGCGACCTGAAGGGTTGGGAGTGCGCAGCCAGTGACCTGTATAACATCAAGGCCATTCCCGCAACAGTTCTCTTTGGTCCTGACGGAAAGGTCATCAAGGCCAACCTTCGTGGTGAAGAACTTGGCAAGACATTGGCAGAATACCTTGGGGAGTAACTACGCCGATATCTTTATTGAGGACACCGACATCAGCAGCATGGTGCTGCAGGATGGCAAGGTGAGCCAGGCACAGCAGGTCTGTCTTTATGGTGCTGGCATCAGGGCTGTCAATGGTACAGAGACTGGTTATGCCTATACGATGGACCTTAGCGAAGAGTCTTTGCTAAAGGCAGCAAGATTTGCAGGAAGAAGCTTCTCTCCAAAAAACAACCCAGGAGAGGGGCTTCCCTTGCATAAATATAAGCAGCCATTCCTCCGTTCTCCCAAGAAAGAAGTTGGGGGTGAGGCTCTCCGCCAATTCCTCCTGAAAGTTGAGGAGAAAGCCCATGTGCTTGATGATTCCATTGTCAAGGTCAAGGCATACGTCTCTCAACGAATGCAGGAGGTTGAGTTTGCTGCAAGTGATGGAACTGCATTCCATGACTTCCGTCCACGTACCTCTCTTTCTGTGAATATTGTTATGGAGAGGGGTGGCCAGACACAGATGGGTTTTGCCTCGCGCATGATGCAGATGGGTGGAGAGTTCCTGTCTGATGCCCTCATAGAGGAAGTGGTTCGTGAGGCTATTGAGCGTACTGACTTCCTCTTCTCTGCCACTCAGATTGAGGGTGGTGAGATGCCTGTAGTAATGGCAGCAGGTAGCAGCGGAATCCTGTTGCATGAAGCCATAGGACATGCTTTCGAGGCAGACTTCATCCGTACAGGTGACAGCATCTTCACCGGACAGCTGGGCAAGCAAATCTGTCATCCGAACATCAGTATTGTGGATGATGGCACTCTTCCAGGTGATGCTGGGATGCTGCGCTATGACGATGAGGGGATTCCAGGGCAATGCACAACACTTGTAGAACATGGACGTCTCAACAGCTACCTGTATGACCGCATCAGTGCCAGTCATTTTGGTGTCAAGCCTACAGGTAATGGCCGTCGTGAGAGTTTCAGATGTATGCCCATTCCACGTATGCGTTCCACCTATATGCTACCTGGTGAAGCAAAGGAGGAGGACATTATCCGTAGTGTGAAACGCGGCATCTATGCTCAGTCCTTCACCAATGGTCAGGTGCAGATAGGGGCTGGCGACTTCACCTTCTTCATGAAAACAGGTTATCTCATAGAGGATGGCCATCTGACACGTCCTTTGCGAGACCTTAACATCATTGGCAATGGTCCTGAGGCACTTCGCCGCATCAGTATGGTGGCAGGCAATCTCAGCATCGACCATAGTGCCAGTATGTGTGGCAAGGAGGGACAGAAGGTAGCTGTCAGTCAAGGTCTGCCTACAGTATTGATAGATAAATTGATAGTAGGATGATATACCATGCAGAAGAATATATTCGAAAGCTTCCTGCAAAGCTCGACTACAAGCTTGTCCTGTTGGAGAACAATGAGGACAATATCACCCTGCGTGATGGCAAAGTGGAGAAGATGCTTCGTGCCACATCCCTTTCTCTTGCCATAAATCTCTACCTTGATGGCAGGGATGGGTTCTTCTATACCAATGACTTGCGACCTGAGTCTGTCAAGGACTTCATCCTGAAGGCTTATGAGACAACCAGATTGTTGGAACCTGATGAGAGCCGTACCCTTGCTGACCCAGCCAGATATTACAAAGGTGGAGGCCCGGACTTGAAGAACTTTGATGCCTCACTCTCAGAAATAGACCCAGGTGAGAAACTCCAGCTGTTGCAGGACACGGCAAAGGAGGTGGAGGGTGCAGACAAACGCATTATCAGTATGCAGACACGCTACATGGACCGGCAGCATCAGGCACACTATCTCATCAGCAATGGCTTCGATGGCAAGGAGCAGAGCAGTTACTGTACCCTCACCAGCATCATCACCGTGGAGGGAGAAAGAGGGCAGCATCCTATGGATGGATGGGGCGAGACAAGATTGTTCTTCCATGACATGCCTCACACAGGGATTGCTCCCACAGCCCTCAAACGGACACTGAACAAAATAGGTCAGAAACCAGCTCCAGGTGGGCACTATCGTATGATATTGGAATCTCCTTGTGCTGGTAACTTCCTGCAGCCCATACTGAATGCCATGAACGGGCAGGCCTTGCAGCAACGCACATCATTCCTCTTGGGCAAACTTGGACAGCAGGTTGCCTCTCCTCTTGTAAACATTGTAGATGACCCACTCCAGCCAAGCACACGTGGAGCAGCACTCTTCGACTATGATGGAGTAGCCACAAAGCGGAGGGAACTCTTCACAGATGGATGCTTGCAGACCTACTTCATAGATACGCCTATGAGTAAGAAACTGGGCATGAAACCTACCACACAAGGCATACATCATCTGATTATGAAGCAGGGAGCAGAGGGCATGGAGCAACTCATCGCCGACTCCCATCATGCCATCCTTGTCACGGACTTCAATGGTGGTAACTGTGACCCTGTGACAGGCAACTTCTCCTACGGCATAGAGGGCTTCCTCATTGAGAATGGATGCATTGTTCAGCCTGTCAGTGGCATGAACATTACAGGCAATATGCTCGATGTGTGGCAACGTCTGAGCCATGTATGTAATGATGCCGACCCTTGGGAAACAGAAATCATCCCTACCATTGCCTTCGAGGATGTTGCCTTCAGCGGCTATTAGGGATTATGGTTAACATTCCTACTCATTCAAGCAAGAAATGGGTTATTTCTTTTGAATATTGCTTGCAAAGTCGTACCTTTGTAGCAGAATTAATGTAATTATCATGAAAAAGTCGTCCCTACTACTGCTTTCCTTTTTCCTGTCCCTACCCTATTTGGCTATGGCAGGCATTCCCGAGGACTATTATATAAATGTAAATGGCAAGAAGAAAGCCGCACTCAAGGCTGCCATGTATGATTTGATTTCAGACCACACAAAGATAAAATACGGCGACCTGTGGATTTCTTACGAGAAAGTGGACTATCTGCCCAAGACAAATTCACAGGGACAGCACCAGGTGATGGACTATTACAACGACAAGGTGTTTTACTTCACAGGAACCGGCTCAGCTGTGAGTGGCATGAACAAAGAGCATGTGGCTCCCCAGAGCTGGTGGGGCGGAGGAACAGGCATAAATGTGGGGTGTGACCTCTTCCAGGTGATACCTTCAGAATCGAAAGCCAACAGTGCGAAGGGCAACTATCCATTGGGTGTGGTGAAAGGCTCTGTGTCATACTCCAATCCACGCATGAAGACGGGAAAGGACAAAAATGGCGACATGGTGTTTGAACCTTGCGATGAGTATAAAGGGGACTTTGCTCGCATCTTCTTCTATGTGGCAACCTGCTACCCTGATGTCAACTGGGAGGAACGCAGTGATGTGAATGTCTCTTTCAGGCGTGAAGACTATCCCACACTGAAGGAAGACATCCTGCCCATGTTGTTGCAATGGTCTAAGAACGACCCTGTATGTGATTGGGAAAGAACACGTAATGAACGTGTCTATGTTGAACAGAAGAACCGCAATCCCTTCATTGATTTCCCCAATCTTGCTGAGTACATCTGGGGCGACAGCATAGACTTTGCCTTCAATACTGATGGCTCTTCTTCTGGAGGCGGTCAGGGAGATGACCCCATTCCAGACTTTACCACCTTGGTTGACTGCACGCTGCAATCAGGCTTGGCTCCCTTCTTTGTCCGTACCTATGATGGTTGTGAGGGTGAAGCTTGGATGAGCGATTCCAAGTATGGAGCAAAAGCCACTGCTTACAATCTGCCTAACAGGGAAGCAGACGAGTACCTGATGCTGAATCTGGACTTGACACACTCCCTGACAGCCACACTCACCTTCGACCATGCTACGGGCTACAACAAGACAGAAGCTGTGAAGGACACCTACTTCCAGGTGCTCGTCAGTGAGAACTACGACGGAGTGCCAGAAGATGCCACATGGACCTCACTTGATGCCAATTTCCCACCACTTCCATCAAAAAGCAACTTCACCAGCTTCGTTTCCTCTGGCGACATCAACCTCTCTGCTTACAGTGGGAAGGTGATAACACTGGCCTTCCGTTTCCAGAGCAACGACAATGCCGCCTACTGCTGGGAGGTAAGGAATGTCAAGGTGACTGCCTATACAGTGCCCGATGGCATCGAGTCAATTCAAAATTCAAAATCCAAAATTCAAAATGGCATTTATGATTTGAGCGGCAGGATGGTTCCTTGGAACACAAAGGGAATTGTCATCAAGAACGGTAAAAAGACACTGCAAAGATAATGAAACGTCTGATAATCCTTTTCATTTTTAATTTTTCATTTTTAATTTTTCATTCAGCCTTAGCGCAAGACCAGTACTACCGCAAGGCAGAGGGACTTCGTTGCACACAGCTCAAGGCTGCCCTGCATGACATCATCCAGCCCGACCAAGTGCTGGACTATGGAGGTGGTGTGGGCAGGACATGGAACGGTTTCTGGCTGACTGACCAGATGGAGGACATGCAGGTGCGTGACCGTTACAGCAATGTGGTACGCTACCTCAACCCAGACATGAGTGCTGTGAACAACATGAACATCGAGCACATCTGGGCCAACAGTTGGTGGGGACACCTGAAGAACAATGCCTACTGTGACCTCTTCAACCTCTATCCTGCTGATGCAACAGCAAACGGCAGGAAGAGCAACAACCCGATTGGAGTGGTGGATGGCAATGTGTCCTACACAAATGGTGTCACAAAGGTAGGCAAGAGCACCAGTTACCGTGCTGACAGCCTCATAACCGTTTGGGAACCAGCTGATGAATGGAAGGGCGATTTTGCACGTACCTATTTCTATATGGCTACCTGCTACAGCCACATGACTTCCCTGTGGACCACTACAGAAGGCCTGCTTACCGTTGACCCCAACAGCCCACTACTGATGCGGCCCTGGGTCTATAACCTGATGCTTGAATGGGCTGAAGCAGACCCTCTCGACGAGATAGAACAGGAGCGGTGTGAAGCCATCTACAGCATACAGGGCAACCGAAATCCCTTTGTGGATTATCCTGAGCTCTGCCAATACATCTGGGGAGACAAGACAGACGAACAGTTCTATTGCAACGAGGAGAGTGGAGCGGAAATCTTTGTACCACTGGCTGGTGAGGAGATAGACTTCGGACTGCAACCCCTCTCACGTCCCTTCAGTGCTAAGGTACAAGTGCGAGGCAGAGGCCTGAGTGAAGGTGCAACCCTTGCCGTAGTGGGCGAGGCCTTTTCCCTCGCCAAAACAAACCTCTCTGCCGAGGAAATCACAGAAGGCACAGATGTCATTGTCTCTGTTTCACCCACTGAAGCAGGTCCCTACTCCACCATGCTCCTGCTCGAAGGTAGTGGCTATGTGCAGCAAACCCCATTGCTCATTGACTTCGTAGATGGCATCCCAGCCTATGCAGCAACAGACATAGTCTGTGCAGTAAGCAGTCGTCGTTTCAATGCCAACTGGATGAACTATCTGCCTGGAGCCACCTACACCCTGGATGTCTATACAAAGGATGCACAGGGACAGCCCAAGACCTTTGGCACATACACCACCACCGACACAACCTATCAGGTGAAGAATGTCACGCCCAGCACAACCTATTATTACAGGGTTAGCATCATTCAGGAAGGACAGGAGACCATCAGCAGCAATGAAGTCATGGTGGAGATGCCAGACGTAGCACCTGTCTTCACTGTCAGCACAGACGAGATTGCCTTCTCTGCCACACCTGGCAAGCCCAGTTCCAAGACCCAGGTTTCTGTCACAGCTATGGCTGTACCTAAGTATGTGACAGATGTCGTCACAAGTGCTCCGTTTGAGCTCAGCACAGACGGAGAGGAATGGTCTCAGCAGCTCACCCTCAAGGGACAGAGTGCAGACTTCTTTGTACGCTTTGGAGGGGCAGAAGAAGAGGGTGACTATGAAGGAGAAGTCATTGTAAGTACCGAGGGACTGGACGACAGAGTTATCTCCGTCAGCTGTAGTGTAGATGCCAGCAAGTCCTTCTTCGAGGACTTCGAGACTGGCTCAAAGGGAGCTTACGCTTCAGCTGAGGTCACCTGTTCAGCAGCCACCTGGGAGATGAGCAATGCCCTGATAGCAGGCGATGACAATGCACAGGACAAGAAGTGTGTCCGCATGAAGGGATATGTCAAGTCTGGAGGCGAGATAACCACACCAGCCCACATCATGATGCTCACAGACAAGGTGAATGGTTGTGACAGCCTCTGGTTCTATGCAGGAAGTTATGGTAGTGATACAGGTGTGAAGATGAGTGTCAGCTACAGCATAGATGGAGGAAAGACCTGGACCAAGGTAGTCTCAGGACTCACAGTTGGATCCATGAAGCGCTATGGCTATAAACTCAACAAAGATGGCAATATCCGTCTCAAGTTCGAGAATGATAATACTGGTAACAAACGTGTGAACATAGACAACATACAGATGAGTGACTGGGAAGACCCAGATGGCATCGAGTCAATTCAAAATTCAGAATTCAAAATTCAAAATGGCATTTATGATTTGAGCGGCCGTAGAGTAGATAACCAAAAAGTTCCTCATAGAATAATCATCCAGAATAACAAGAAAACCATCATCTCTAAACCCTAATCAATAACCTTTTCAATAACCTATAACCTTTTCAATAACCTATAACCAATAACCAATAACCTATTTTGCCCCCAAAGGGGGTCAGGGGGTCTATGCGATATTTCATCACACTTTCCTACGACGGCACTCACTATCATGGCTGGCAGATTCAGCCAAATGGTGACAGCATACAGCAACGGCTGCAGGAAGCACTCTCTATCCTACTCCGTCAACCCATTGAGGTAGTAGGTGCAGGTCGCACAGACACAGGAGTCCATGCCCGTATGATGGTAGCTCACTTCGATAGTACCTCCCCCTTGGATGAGATGGACTTGACCTACAAACTCAACAGGCTCCTTCCACAAGACATAGCTGTGCAGGATATCCATCAGGTTCCAGATGACTTGCATGCACGTTTCTCAGCCACCTCGCGTACCTACCACTACTTCATTCACACACAAAAAGACCCCTTCCTCTCTGCCTACAGTTGGCAGATACCCTATAAGCTCGACTTTGGGAAGATGAACCAGGCAGCACAGGTATTGCTTGAGTACAAGGACTTCACCAGCTTCTCGAAGGTGAACACAGACACAAAGACAAACCTCTGCGACATCAAGGAAGCCCATTGGGATGAAGTGGCCCCAGGTCAATGGCGTTTCACCATCACAGCCAACCGTTTCCTCCGCAACATGGTACGGGCCATTGTGGGAACCCTCATAGATGTAGGTCGTGGCAGGATAAGCATAGAAGACCTGCGTAGCATCACAGAAGCCCAAGACAGATGCACTGCCGGTGAGAGTGTCCCAGGCAAAGCCCTCTTCCTTGTTGACATCAAATACTAAAAAACTCCCCTCCCTTTAATAAGGGGAGGGGCTGGGGAGAGGTCTTTAATTTTTCACTTAAATTTAAGCAGCAAAAACTCCCCTCCATTTAATAAGGGGAGGGGCTGGGGAGAGGTCTTTAATTTTTCACTTAAATTTAAGCAGCAAAAACTCCCTTTAATAAGGGGAGGGGCTGGGGAGAGGTCTTTAATTTTTCACTTAAATTTAAGCAGCAAAAACTCCCCTCCATTACGGGAGGGGTCGGGGGTGGGTCTGTTTAGTCAGCGTCTCCGCTGCCTGAGTTCTTCGTGAACACCTTGGTAGTCACTTCACTGCTCTGACCATTCTTGATGGCAATAGCCTTCACAGTAGTGGTTGCAGAGAGAGACAGAGCCGAGCTGTAGAGAGAGCTGCTGCTGGTAGGAGTAGAGCCATCAGTTGTGTAGCGAATCTCAGCCCCAGAAGGACCACTCATCGTCACAGAGGTACTCTCAGTGAATGGAGTAGTACCACTGATGCTTGGAGCCGTCAGAGAAGTCTGGCTCTGTGAACCACTTGAACTGCTTGAACCACTTGAACCGTTTGAACCACCTGAGCCGTTCTCTTCATCATCCTCATCAGCAACAGAGTTGGTCAGTGCCGTAGCCTTCTCGATGTGGCTGTTCTTGGCGAACTGCTTGGAGGCATTGACACCCACAGTAGCTGCCAGGGTCACAGTCAGCATGTCGGCTGTCAGGTCACTCTCCAGAGCAGTCTGACGTCCCTCATACTTCTGGGGATTAGCCTGAACCTCCTTGTCGGAGATGGAGCCGCTGACCTTGGGATAGATGGAGACGAACTTCTGTCCCTTCTCGTCAGTCAGCTTGATGCGCATGGACTGGCTGCACTCCTCGTTGATGAGTTCCACGAAGGAAGCCAGC
>JAILRU010000064.1 GCA_024697945.1 Bacteroidaceae bacterium | reverse complement strand
GGCGCCTATCTCTATATCACTGGAAACGGCCAAAAAGAAATGAGTGACGACAATCGCCGCGAATTGAATATCCTGAATGGACTCATTAAGAAAAAACTTTTCTTTCGCGACAGCCTGAAGTGCCAGATGGACTCTGTCATGCTGCAGCTCCATAAACATACTGATTACAATGACGATTTCAGGTATTATACCAACCGCCGTATGCTGCAGGATGCTCAGATGTTCTCGTATGACTATGCCAGCGAGTTCTCTCGGAAGATGCGTATGCTTTCCGACAGAATAGGCGATGGAAACTTGAAGGCAGAGTCACGCATCCTCTCCAGCTTCAACATGGCGCAGGCCTGTCTGTTTGTCGAAGCGCTGGACATGCTGAAGTCTGTCGATTTGGAATTCCCCAATGTGAACGACAGCATTCTCGGCCTCTACTATTTTTATTATGGCATAACCTACCAGCGCCTTGCAGTATATGTGAATGACTCCATCAATGCCAAAAGATACAACAATCTGGGCATAGAAATGTTCCGTAAAAGTCTGGACTATTCAAAAGACCAGGGAATGAACAATTTCGTTTTGGGAAGAGTGTATGGCAGGCAAGAAAAGTATGATGTGGCACAAAAGTATTTCGAAGAGGCTTTGAAGTATATCAGGAAGGATGACAACATCCTCTACACGCTCGCCAATGCCTCTTTGGGAAAGTGCTTCAAGCATCAGGGCAAGCACGAACAGGCCACACTTTATTATATCGAGGCCACCAAGAATGATATACTGAATGCACAGAACTCCTCTATATCCATCATCGACCTGACAGAGCATTTGTACAGGCAATATCATCTGACTCACAATGTGAGCAAATACGTAAACATTGCCATAGAAAACGGCGAGTTCTATGGGATGCGTTCGCAGATTACCCACATCGACAAAATCATTCCAGACATTACGAAAGAGAAATCCAGGCAGAATGCCATCCTGATTGTCTTCTTGATTGCCACAGTCTCCCTTTTCTTCTTGCATATTCTGTATATTCTGTTTCGCAGCGAGAAGAACCTGAAGCTGCTGAAGAATCATATTGATTTGACTGAAAAGGTGAATAGCGAGAACACGCTCCTTCATGGCGAGAACGAAAGCCTGTCCAGAGCCAATGCATTGTTGCGCGACTCCAATCGGCTGAAAGACGCGTATCTGGGTAAGCTCCTTGAGTCGAACAGCGAGCTAACGAACATGTTCGAGGAGTTTGCCATCAAAGCAGAGCAGAAACTGAAGAAGGCGCAATACGAGCAGGTACAGAAATCCATTAGGGAGCTGCAGAAGAGTTTCAGCAAGAAGGAGCAGCTGGATAGGCTTGACGAGCTGCTTATGTCTATGTTCCCGACCTTCAGTGCCGATTTCAATGCGCTGCTTCTGCCTGAATATAGAAAGCATGAAGGGGATACGCTCCTGACTCCCTCCATGCGCATTTTTGCCCTTATTCGGCTTGGGATAACAAGCAATCACCAGATAGCACGCGTGCTGAACTACTCATACAACACCATACTCAACTATCGGGTTCGTACTCGAGCAATGGCCATTAACGCCGACACTTTTGAGCAAGATGTCCAGGAAATAGGCTTATAAGGCATTCTTTTGCTTCGCTTCTGCTTCTATATTTCATATATATATCACCCATAAAATATACTCTTTTATATTCGTGTATATTATTTTAAACTAATAATATAGGTGTTATATTACGTTATATTTTGAGTATATATTTTTGTAGCCATGTATAAGTTGACGTAAAAACAGCTAACTTTGCAGCACAAAATCTATTGATTTAACTAAATATAATGATGAAACAATAAGCAGTTTTAAGGTAAAAAGATTATGAGGAAGTATGCATTGACATTATTGCCGTTAGGAGTGACTTCTGCTATGGCGCAGAAACCTAACATTCTTGTCATCATAGCTGATGACATGGCTCGATGCGAATTGGGCTGTTATGGAGGACAGAACCTTGCTACGCCCAATATCGACCGAGTGGCCAGCGAAGGTATGCTTATGACCAACAACTTTGCTTCGATGGCAATGAGTGTGCCGATTCGTGCCTCAATGTATACTGGTCTTTATCCCGCCCATCATGGTTCGTTCTTGAATCACAAAGCCACATATCCGAGGGTGAAGAGCGTGACACATTACCTCTCCGACCTCGGCTATCGTGTAGGCAGGGCGGGAAAAGACCATCCGGTGAACCAGCCCAAGGTGTATGGCTTCGAGAAGATACCTGGCTTTGTGGTCGGATGCACAGTCTCGCATCCTAAGAAGTCCACGCCCGAAGGCATTCTCGAGTTTATGCAGCGCGACAGCAGTCAGCCCTTCTGCCTCTTCGTTTGCAGCATCAACAGTCATATGCCTTGGGATGCTGGTGACCCGTCGGACTTCAATCCTTCAGACCTCAAGTTGCCTGCCAATTGTGTGGATAACGCTAAGACACGCGAAGATTTCTGCAAATATCTGGCCGAGATACGGCTTTTCGACGACGAGGTTGGCATGACGATGTCTGCCCTTAAAGAAGCTGGAGCAGACGAGAACACGCTCGTCATTCTGCTTAGCGAGCAAGGTCCTCAGATGCCTTTTGGCAAATGGACATGCTATCGCTATGGGCAGTCGAGTGCGATGATAGTCCGCTACCCGGGAAAAGTGGCAGCCGGGAGTACGAGCGACGCACTTGTTCAGTATGAAGACATCCTGCCAACCCTCATCGAAGCGGCAGGAGGAGAACCTGTGCAAGGCCTTGATGGCATCAGCCAGCTTGATGTGTTCTTAGGGAAGCAAAGTGACAAACGCGAATGGGTATATGGCTTGCACAACAATAATCCCGAGGGTCCGTCGTATCCCATTCGCAGCATTCAGGACAAGCGATACAAGCTTATCGAGAACCTCTTGCCGGATAGCTCCTATTATGAGAAGCACATGATGAGGGAGGGCGACAACATGTGGCAGTCGTGGCTGCAGACTGCTCAGACGAACGAATGGGCTAATTGGCTTGTCAACCGATTCGTCCATCGTCCCGCCATCGAGTTTTACGACCATGAGACAGACCCCTGGGAACTCAACAACCTTGCAGATGTTCCAGAACACAAAGAGCGGATAGAGACGATGCATCGTGAGTTGCATCGCTGGATGGAAGAGCAGGGCGACAGAGGCGTGTTGATGGACACGAAGAATCCAGAAGATGCGTCGCTGAAGACGCCGCAGCCCGTCAGCTCTTTCGAGGAGTTGAATGCCATTCGAGAGGATTTGACAAACAACTATTACCTTGCTTGCGACATAGAAATACCCGAAGGAGAGGAATGGGTGCCAATCGGAGCATCGGACAAAGACGATAGCAATCCGGCACGTTTCGCCGGCATCTTGGACGGCAGAGGACACACCATAAAAGGTCTTAAGATAAAGAACGGCACAGCCTTCAAGGGGTTGTTCGGACGAATGGAACATGCGACGATTAGGAACCTGATTCTCGAAGACGTGGACATCACCGGCAAAGCTCCGACAGGAGGCATCACCGGAGCCATGATAGGAGCTTGTACAGTGGAACGAGTTGCTGTGACAGGCAAGATTACAAGCGACAGCGAAGTGGGCGGTTTGGCAGGTCGAGTAGCGCGAGATGGCACGAATACCGAATACAACAGCATCCGCGACTGCTATGTCATGGCTGACGTCAAAGCCACAAGAATGAGCACAGACATGAATGCTCCATCTTGTGCAGGAGGCATCGTGGGATTCATACATTCCAACAACGGCACGAGTGTTGCTAAGCTGGATATCACTCGAACCTATTTTGCAGGCAATGTCTCCACCAGTCAAAACACCCACAAATCCGGTTGTGCTGCAGGCGTGATAGGCTTCACAGACAATAATAGGAATGTCCGCTTGCAGGATGTTCTTGTCCTGGCAAACAGCATTACGGGAGCGACGCCTAACTATTATTATTCCCGTCGCTTGCCTGCTGCGCCCTATAACGTCATCGAGTATATGTCCGGGCTGTATGTCAGGAAAGGAATCCAGCTGGTATATTATGCTGATAAAGGAGTAGGCGGACAGATTCCTGCAGGCACCATTCGCGAGATGGACGATGCTGTGTTCCGCACAAAAAGTTTCTACACCAGTACGCTGAACTGGGACTTTGCCAACATTTGGACTATTAGAGAAGGGGAATA
>JAILRU010000056.1 GCA_024697945.1 Bacteroidaceae bacterium | reverse complement strand
GTACAAGCAGTTCAAGGGCCTGAAGAAGGAGAGCCTGCGCGACAATATGACCAATACCGAGCTCATCCTCAATATGCTGGCCGAGAGTGCCGCCACCGACCTGTCGCGCGAGCAGCATCCGCAGGGCTACAACCAGAGTGCCCGTGTGGCCAAGAAAGGAGGCAGTGTGGCCAAGGCCGCCCGCGACAAGCTGGAGCAGCAGCTGGGCCACTCCGTCATCTCGCCCTCCAAGGCGGCGGACTACTTGCCACCAGCAGGGGATGTACAGGCGCTGCCGGAAGAGGAGGATAACGAAGATTGAGATTGTCATATCATGCCTCGAAGTGCAAGGAAAGAAAGTGGATATGGCATCTATCATGTGATGATGCGTGGGATAAATCGTCAGGCTATCTTCGATGACGATGAGGATTGCCGGCGGTTTGTGCATATTCTTGCCGACCTTCCGTTCCAGCATGACGACGACGGGATGTTGCTGCCCATCCGCACTTGCGTGATATATGCGTGGTGCTTGATGACGAACCACTTTCACCTGCTGGTGATGGAGAAGGACTGGAAGATTGCGGATGTGATCAAGAGTCTGGCGAGCAGCTATGTGTATTACTACAACAAGAAGAACGAGCGCATCGGCCACCTGTTTCAGGAACGGTTCAAGAGCGAGCCATGCAACGACATGGGGTATTTCACGATGCTGCTGCGCTACATCCACCAGAACCCCGTGAAGGCGGGCATCGTGGAGGATGCTGCGGATTACGAATGGAGCAGCTGGAAGCTGGACTACCTGCGCGACCCTGACGAGTTGGGCTGGCCCATCAGCCATGTGAGGTCGGTGCTGAAACGCATTTCGCTGGAAGAGCTGACCGCCCTGGTGAATGAGCCGTGCAATGCGAACTGTGTGGACGTGGACAACACGCGACGGCTGCAGGATTCGGAGGTGAAGGATTTTATTATCGAGCAGTGTGGCGCGAAGAGTGTGGCTGAGTTTCAGCGGCTGACTCTGGAGGAACAGGCTGATGTTGTGAGGCTTGCACACGAGGAGGGTGCTTCTATCCGTCAGGTGATGACGTACACGGGCTGGTCGTACAGAAGGGTGAGAGAGGCTGGCAGCGAGAGTGCAGTAAAGAGTTAGGGATTGCAGGTTATGACACAAGACGAGAAGTGGAATTAATTTGGTTCATGGTTCACGGTTGTCGAGAATTTGAGAAAAAATGAAGAGTGAAAAAAATTGAAATCAATTGCGAAAGGGATTTTTTTTGCTTTTTTTGTTTGCGCCACAAAGACGGCCGAAGGACATTGCGCTGAATTACAGTTTGAAAACTATTGGGTAAAAAGTAATAATTTGATGAAATAGTAATGCTATGACGAAAGAAGCGTTATTGCAGAAGATTCAGGAATGCCGAGAACTGAATGAGAAGTTCGAGGCTTTATATAATGTTGGATTGAAACCCAACACGGCTTTGGTTGAATGGACAGACGAGGTGGGGAAAGATTTGGCCGATGATAGGATTCCTGAAAAGATTATAGATATTATTGGTCATAATCTTGATGGATTAAATCTGCATGGTTTGTTAGCAGAGCATTATGATTGGAATAGGCCAGAAACTGTTAAGCGATATGAGAATAATAGGCTGAAAGTGATTCTTAAATGTCAGAATTACTATCAGACTTACAAGTTATATAAATCTGTAGGTTACGTACAGAGAAATACTGTGATAGTTGGGGCAAATGGTAGTGGTAAGACAACACTGGCTAATAAGTTGAAAGAATCCCTGAATATGGCAGATGGTATTGTTATACCAGCTCAGAAACTATTGGTGGTGCCTACGTTTGACAATATACCTACATACAAGGCAGAAAAGGATCCTTTTGTAGAATACCAAAAAAGAATTCTGGATGACAAAAGGACTTTTAGAGCAAAGGATCAGAATGACTTTCCGTATGATATGGCAATGGAGTACGGCAGCGAATATAGAAAGGTACTTGCATTGCTCATCGCAGAACGAAATGCCAAGCGTAACGAATTCCTGGATAATAAAGAAGACGGTACGTTGTATAATAAGAGAGAGATAAAGACGACTATCGACACGGTGATTGAAATCTGGAATGAGTTAATCCCACACAGAGAGATGTCTGTTGATACGGATTGTAATCTAGTAATCCGCTATAAAAGTGATGGTGAAGTAAAACAATATGAAGCCTACAGGATGAGCGATGGGGAAAGAATCATACTCTATCTTGTGGGTAGAATTATGCAAGCACCAAAGAATGGATTGATTATCGTGGACGAACCTGAAGTATATCTGCACAGGACCGTGGTAGATAAGCTTTGGAACAGACTAGAAAAAGAGCGTGATGACTGTACGTTTATATATATGACTCATGACTTGCAGTTCGCAACGTCAAGGGTTGGCGTGAAGAGTTGGATCAGGTCATACGAATATCCTGCAACTTGGGATATACGGATTATAGATGAAAATGAAATACCAGAGCAGCTGCTGATGGAACTGTTGGGTAGTTGCAAGCAGATATTGTTCTGCGAGGGTACATCGACAACCAGCTTGGACAAGAAGATATTTGATGTGCTGTTTCCCAATTATATCATCTATCCATTGGAATCGTGTAAAGACGTTATCAATTACACCAAAGCGTATAATGCTTTACCCAATACGAACACTAAGGCTTTTGGACTGGTGGATAGCGATTTTAGGACACCTCAGGAAATTGAAGATCTGAAAGCTAACAACATCTTCACCTATCATGTGGCGGAGATTGAGAATGTATTTCTGGAGGAGAACTTTATTAAGGCATTCAAGGACTATCATCATTGGGGCGGGGATGTGGATAGGATTAAAGCCGGCATAATTGATATGTTGGATAAGAATAGGGAAATGCAGTGTGCCAACTATATTTCGTCCCGCATAGATTATTTCTATAGGAAGAACCATGTGGCGAAAGGTAATACGAAGGCTGATGTCGTAAAAAAGGTGGAGGAGTTTAACGATTATATCAAGATAGATGACTGGTATGATAATAGGATGAGGGAACTAGAATTATTAATTCAGCGCAAGAATTATGCTAAGGTGATAGCTGTGTATAATAACAAGGGACTACATTCGGTGGTAGAAAAAGAGTTTGGTATTAGGGACTATCACAATAAAGCCTTGGAATATCTGAAAGTTGCGCCAGAGGATGTTGTGAACGGACTCAGATGTTTGTTTCCTGAAGAACTGAGATGAGGAATGGGAGGCCTAGGACGCAAGAAGAGCGTTGGCTTGCACCTTATAATGAGGTGGTTGAATTCATCGAAACTAACCATAATCCATCGCGTCACAGAATAGAAGAGCATGATATGCTGAATTGGGTTAAGTCCACAAGAAAAAAAAGATGAATGCGTGGGAGCTAAAGCCTGAGCGAGTGGAGATGTTCCAAGAACTTCTCACGTCTATGGAGAGGTACAAACGGAAGAACCAATACGTGTGATATGATAAAGAACGGATTGAATGGGGTTTGGCAATTTTGTAGCTATTTGTTTTGGCTTCGTTGGAAGTGATAATACAAAGAATGCATAGATATGGTTATAGATAACAATATACTTGATTCGCTGTCTGCCCAAGCTAAGGCTAATCCTCGTTTGCGACAAGCAATGGACTTGCGTAATAGCCCAGATGATTTGTCGCAGCGTATGCTCAATGCTTTGGAGCCAGGGACAATAATGCCTAGACACAGACACATGGCTTCAAGTGAGACTGTCACCATGCTTCGTGGCAAGATCCGCTGGCATTTCTATGACGATGCTGGTAAAGAGACTGAAAGCGTCGTGTTGGATGCCAATGGCGATGTTCGTTGCATCAATGTGGAGAAAGCAAGATGGCATTCGCTGGAATGCCTTGAGAGCGGCAGTGTGCTCTTTGAAAGCAAAGACGGCAAGTATGAGCCGCTGAGAGAAGAGGAAATAATGAGTTTGTAAGGATGATGAACGCAATAATCTCACATCAAAATGACCAGAGCATTCTGGATAAACTGAGTGCTCAACGTAATCTGTACAACAAAGCGAAAACACTTAGAGGTGTTCGGTTCGGTCTTGGTGTCTTTCTTATTGTATGTTTGTCAGTTTCCAGGCTGATATGGGCTGATTGTGAGATTGTTGATACTGCATTGATTATTGCAACTGCTGTAGCTTTGATTGCTGAACCTCTTCTTGAATCAACTATTAATAAGCGTCGTGTCTTAGCTGCACAGATTCAACAGCGTTTGGACAACGAGTTGTATGGCCTCGAATGGGATGATTGCGTCTGTGGAAGAGAACCATCCGACGAACTGATATGTGACCTAAAAGACAGCCTTGTAGATGAAAAACTGAAGAATTGGTATGATGTGGGAATAGGAAGCATTGAAGACGATAGGGTTGCTATTCTACTATGTCAAAGGGAAAACATATCCTACGATTCTGGTTTGAGGCATTGGTATGTAATCTTGTGTGCCTGGGTGGCAAGCATCTTAGCTATTCTCGTAATCGCCTTGTCTTTTGTTGAAGGATGGGATATAATGAAAATCCTCGTATTCGGTGTGCTACCGGCCATACCTATTGTTGAATGGTTTACTGCTATTTTTCAGGACAATGCAGCTGATAGCGAGCATTTGCTGAGTTTGGAGGATTTGGTAAAAAGTGAAACAGAGAAAGCGTTGTCAGGTGGAACGGTATCAAAGAAATCATTACAGAAAATACAGAATCTGCTGTTTCTACACCGTAAATCAGGATATTTGATACCGAGTTGGTTTTATAGATGGAAAAGAAAACGTTCGGAACAAAGGGCAGCCTATTCGGTCAGTGAGTTTTTGAAGAAATATAAAACTTGATATGGAAACACTCAATACACATTTAGTGGCAGTGGCCAGAAACTTGATTCTAACTGATATGGAGAATGGGCGCATAGCCACGTCTATCTCAACCCTCCAGTCAAAGCTTAACATTTATTTTGGCAATGAAGTCACAAAACATTTCAGATTCGGGTCAAGTGTGCGCGAAACGATACTTCCACGAAAGGTAGATGAAGGGTCGGATATTGACTACATGGTGGTGTTTAACAACCAATACCAATACAAGCCTGCAACGTTA
>JAILRU010000049.1 GCA_024697945.1 Bacteroidaceae bacterium | reverse complement strand
ACAACCATACAAGAGAATCCCCATCTCACAGGTGGGGATTCTCTTATGTATATGCAGACAATAAAGCCTGCGTAGCAATATTGCTCTCCGCGAGCACGCGTTTACTCTTCCTCTGCGGCGGCTTCCTCGTAGGCCTACAGCCAACGGTTAAGCCCCGCAGCATTATCGGCAAAGGACGGCCCCATCGGGTGTCCTTTTATGCCATTCATTATTTCCTTGCTTAACGCCTTTTTTTGAAACACATAATATTATTCACTTGTAGGATAGGTTATTTTTATCGCTTGCTGGAAATTGTCAATCTCAATCTTGCCCAACTTGCCGAGTGCAGATTGTCCGAGGAGTAATGGTGCAGCTTGACCTTTCACAACACTGGCGTGAACATTCTCTAACTCAAGTTCTCCTATGGTTATTTTCTTAAGATTAACTACTGTACCAGCAATGATATCGCCTGAGGCGGTACGATAGGCTTTGCTGCCTATAACGTCTTTGTCTGACAAGTAGCCATTCTTTAACATAAAGGCAGCCTCAACGGACGAGATAGTAATGTCGCTTGCTCCCGTGTCTAATATGAAGTATAGAGGTAGTCCATTGACTGTACATTTCACCTCATTTACACCATTACGAAGGTTGAATGGAATGTTAGTTGTCCGTTGAACATACTGAATTGAATGCTTTCCATTTTTTGCATTATCGCGGTTTTGATTCTTTCTATACTTCTCTATAAGTTGTTTGAATTCTTTCTCGTTACGAATATTGTCCATATCATCGTCCTTCTCTATATGTGTAAATCGGTTATATCCATGTTCAAGTGCCAGCCGTAGGTAGTTTATCGCCTGTTCTTTATCACCCATCAGAGAATAAAGGCAAGCGGCATCATACAGGTTTCCCTCATAATCATAACGTAGCACGGTGTCAAGTAACCGAATTGCATTGACATCATCACCCAGGTAATGATAAGCGAAGTGCGCGCACGACAGTTCCTCCATATCAGCAGTATCCATATCAATACAACGGCTAAAGTCTTTCTGTGCTGCTGTCATATTGCCAAGTTTTCTATAGGCGCATCCTCTGACGAGATAGTTGTAGGCGTAGGTGGGATCAAGTGTGATGCTGGCCGTAAGGTCCTCAATAGCACCGTCAACGTCGCCATAGAGATCTTTAAACCAACCACGTTCATGATAATACCACGCGTTATCTGGCTCTCGTTCGATACAATATTCTATCTCCTTGAACAACGCCTCACGCTTCTTTAATTCGTAGTAGATACCATATCTTCTTTCACGGTACTCTAAATCATCAGGAGCTAATTCAATGGCCATATTGATATTATGCAGCGCATCATTGTATCTCCCCATTTTTTGGTAGCAGCGAGCCGCTGCATCGTACAAAGCGGCATCTTTATCTTTCGCTATGGCTTGGCCATAATACTCAATAGCTGAATCATATCTTTCGGCATCCTCCGACACAACTCCCAGACAGTAGAACCAATATGGATTATTGGGTTCCATGTTCAGCTGTACCTTCAGACGGCTAACGATGGTCGCATACGACGAGTCACCAAGTTCTCGCATGTGCTGGAACGCCTTGTCTCCACCATCAATACTGAGGGAAGTGACCACATCCGCAGCCGCCTCTTCAAATCGTCCGAGGGCGATATACGATTCTGCCCTGAAAGCATACGCTACGGAGTAATCATTCTGCAATTCAATGGCTTTGTCATACAGTTCCACTGCCTTTTTATAATGTCCTTGCATCTTGGCGTTCCGTCCCATTGCGACATAGCCTAAAGGCTCACCTGGCTTTATGCGTATGCATTCCTTAAAATCCTTGTCGGAAAGTTCATATTGTTTTCGACCGTAATGAAATTCGCCACGTTGATAAAAGCGTCCGGCATTGTCTGGCTCTGCTTTTACGGCAGCGTTGTAATCAGCCAACGCCTTATCGTATTGCTCAAGATGATTGTATGCCGCAGCACGCGAAGCATAGGAAAATCCGACATACTCTTTATCTTTCTTCGGAAGGTGTTCCAGCGCCGTAGTAGCATGAGCGATAGCATTCCCATACTCCTCGTTGATGACATCTGCCCAAGCGAGTTGAGCAAATGCATAGCCGTTTTCCGGGTTAGCATCGATCTCTTTCCCTATCCAGTAAGTCATCTCAGCAATATCCTCTTTTTCTAGAGCCTCCATTGCCCGCGACATATTTGACGTATTCATCCCTTCGCGTTCCGGTTCCTTTTCGCTATTATTGCATGAAAACAACAAAGTTGAGAGCAACATAATAAAGATAGTTCTTTTCATTTTTGATTCCTCCATGTTTATTGTTTGTTTCTGTTATTATTGTTCCACAGGTATTTCTTCATTATTCAGTTTAATCCTCTCGTGGTATTTCGCTCTCCGGCGAATAGCGAGGATAATCATTGGCCAGGCAATAAGGGTAGCGACGATGTCAATCATCCAGCTGGCAGCACTCTCATTGTACTCAACCTTATTGTTGAACTCCTGTATTTTCTCCGGTGTCAAATTTTCTTTTTTCATAATCCATGTGTTTTTATTGTTCTTTATCATCTTCATTGTTTTTCTTTCGATTGCCGAAATACAGCAGGGTTATCCCCACTCCAAGCCAGAATATAGGTCCAAAGACACTATGCCCGGCACATGCTGCCCCCAACAATGAGAGGCCTCCCAGAACGACGAGTATCCATCCTGCTATCTTCATGATTCAGCCCTCCTTTTCGTTAGATTCTACATTCTCGATTTTCTTTGAGCACAGCACCGCTATCATGCCGATGAAGACATTGAAGAGCGAGATGACAAATGCCAATCCGAAACCGATTTTTCTGGAGCGACCCATGCATCCGACTCCATACGCGAGACTTACCGCGATTGCTAACAAAATGATTGTTTCCATTTTCTTGTTGTTTTTTGTTTATTTCACTTCTTAGTGACAAAAAGACATCAAAGGTTAACAAGCTTCATTTTTTATTATGCGAACTTTTTGATAAAACTGTCTGAACAATGCCGTGTTTTGATCCGAGTCCTCAAGCATTTTCCTGAAATCGCCATCAGTAACCGTTGCATCATTAAAGGCATTTATAAGGTCATTCTCATCTTCCACATCATCTTTCTCAATAGTTATACCGTTTGCAAGAGCCTCTTTGCGAATCATTGAGAATGCAGGCAAATAACCGGGAACAAGTTTAAGAAGTCGCATGCAAATGCTGATGTTGGGTTTGCTCATTTGATCATTGAGTTCCGCCACAAAGAGATACTGCTTCATGTCCACAACGACACTTTCATCCGTTTCCATTACGCCTTTAAATATCTGTTGTACCATATTCATTTCACATACCTCCTCGTATCGTCCTAACCGTTGCAGAGCTTTTCCTTTGACGAACATCGCCTCTGGGCAAGCACGACGGTCAAGTACCATGTTGGCATACCCAACAGCCTCCTCCAACCGATTTCCGTATAAGCAAATTATGGCGTTCAGAAAATTACACGTCGTACTGCAGTCCTTCAGCGGCGAGATGCCGTCGGTCATTCCCATCAGACATTTGTCGTCCAGCATCACATCATACATTTTTTTAGCCATCAGGGCAGCGTTGCGATAGTCGCCAGCCTTCATCATTTCAAGGCTGCGGTGCATGCATACCTTGACAGCACCATCGTAGTCGTTCGCTTGATAGCATTTGTAGAGCATCTGGCCGAACAACAATTCTTCATCAATCACCGCCATATTGTTGAAGGAGTTGGAGTAGGCTTTTATCTCCGCGTTCTGAATTATGTGGTGGCGTTGCAGCTTATTGCTGATGGTGAGGCCTTCCAGCGTCCGCATACGACTCACAGCAACGTATGTCTGACCGGGGGCGAAGGTGCCGCGGGTAAGATCGAGGTGCATGCGGTCGAATGTCATTCCCTGTGATTTATGGATAGTAATGGCCCACGCCAGTTTCAAAGGGTATTGGGTAAAAGTTCCCACCTCTTCACTCTCCACTTTGCCTGTCTCTTCATTGTACACGCTATCGTAGCTAGCCCATACCATTTTCTTCATAGCGATCTGTTTACCATTCTTAAGGCGAACCTGAATTCCGTCTTCGTCAAGATTGGACACAATAGCTATTGTCCCATTCACACATTCTTGCGAGAAATCGTTTCGACAAATAATCACTTGTGCACCTTCTTTAAGCCGCAGTTGCATCGGCACCGGAGAATCACTCATGCGGAAGTCTCCTTCAATTTCACCCTCGTAGCAGTATTCTTCGGTATCAATATCAGCAAGTTTCATGTTATTGAGATTGTCTGCCACCTTGTTATATGCTGTTAGCGTGACGGCATAGTTGCCAACCTTATCGTCGCTGCTCACATGGCTGTTCAGCGTTGCCAAATCGGCATCTGTATTCTCACCCAAACGCATACGGTCCAATATCTCCAAAAAATCGGTATCATTCTGGCGGTACACCTTCAAGAATTCAATCATGGGAAGGTTGATGCGCTTCATCACGTTGGCCTTGTAGAAGTAAGGCGTTCCGCTGCCGTACAACTTGCACAGCAACTCTTCGTCGGCAGAACCGCTTTTCACCACTGGCGGCAGCTGGAATAGGTCTCCTACGAAAATCATCTGTTTGCCACCAAAGGGCAGATGGTTTTGCATCAGATGACGAAGAACTCGGTCGATGGCATCCACCCAGTCGCATCTCACCATTGAAGCCTCATCTATAATTATCGAGTCGACCTTTGTCAATAGGTCTCGATGATCATCATTTACTTTCGGCCAGTCCTTAGGTCCCATGGCTGTAAACGGAAGGCCGAAGAATGAGTGAAGGGTTTGTCCTCCGACATTCATTGCGGCAATGCCAGTAGGAGCCAGCACCAAGAAATTCTTCTTGATGAGCTTTTGAATACCCTTAATAAAAGTGGTCTTACCGGTACCTGCCTTACCGGTGATAAAGAGGCTGGTGTTAGTATTTTCTACGAGGTCGAAAGCCTTTTGTTGTTCGACATTCGTCGAGTCAATTTTGAATTCTGTGTTCTTCATAATGCTAACCTATTTGTTTGTTTCTGCCCTTTTATGACAAAAACAAGCAAAAGGTTAACA
>JAILRU010000032.1 GCA_024697945.1 Bacteroidaceae bacterium | reverse complement strand
ATCAAGGAAATGTGTTTTTTGATGAAAACTCCAATTATACCTTTGAAACAAAAGGGAAATTTAAGTTAACAAAAGGTGTAAAAATAAAACAAGGTGCGCAATTAAAAGTAACACCTTCAGAAATTAACTATTAAACTATACGACTATGAAAAAGACATTATTACTTTTATTTGTTTTTGCTTTACAAGCAAGTCTCTTTGCTCAACCATATTTCCCAGAGGGAACAAAGTGGACAGAAATACGTTTGGACACTTTGAAGTATGATAGTTGGTACTCAAAGATTGACGGCGAATGGGTGCCAAACTTTGAAACAATAGAGTATTCTGTAAAAGGAGATTATACTGATAAGTTTGGTGACATATACAAATGTGTATATACCAATGGTCCAGAATGGGTAGACTCTCTTACAATTTTGATACGCGATGGGGATGAAGGTAGAAAACGTGTTCATGCATCAGTGTTAGTGCGCGAGTATGACAGTGATGTCCGGACACTATGGCCAGGAGAAACATATCAATTTGATTGGAGCGTAGGAACAAAACTATATTACCAAGAAATCCTCGGAGCTAATGCAACATGTTTCCCTCCTTGTGATATGTATTATTACGGAGTTATGAAAGAAATAAAAGAAGGGGATTTCGGAGGTGTAAGACCACTGAAGTACGTAGATTTAGATGGTAAAGCTCCTGTTGATACAGAAAAACCGTGGATTAGTAGTTCAAATGGTGGCCGTATTATTTATGGAATAGGCATTACGGAATGGAATGATGGAGAATGCCTGTTCGGGCCGTCAAACCTATATTCTGCTTTATCAATGTTTAATTATGGTTATAGTTACCCCGGACGCCACTATCTTTCCATGCTTGTTCATTTCGAACGCGACGGCGAGGTGCTGTATGATGTTTGGCCCCAAAAGGAGAAAACAACAAAAATAGTATCCCCCCTTAATCCTTCAGATAAAGAAATGGTAAATGTTAAATCGTCAAATCGTAAATTATTCGACCTCCAAGGCCGCCGCATAGATAATTCAAAATTGCCTCGCGGCATCTACATCGAGAATGGGAAAAAGATCGTGCGTTAGTCCATAGTCCACGTCTTACGTTCCGCTCTCATAAAACAACTACGGGAGGCCCTGCTGCAAACCAGCGGGACCTCCCGATGCTGTTTTACTTTATATTTCTTACACGGCGACACCGGTTCGCATGACGTCTTCATAGAGTGGCGACCAGCGGTCTTCGGTCATGAGGACAGGCTCGATGAGGAAACTAACCTTATCAACGTCTTCGCCAAGAGCCACGGAGGTCTCAAACCACTCGTCATCATCTATCTTAGGCACAATGACAGCTACATCAATGTCGCTCCACTTGTTTGCGGTTCCCTTGGAATAGGAACCAAACATAATGACTTTGGCCTGACCATTGAAGCGAGGGGAAATCACTCGCTTATATTCTCTGACGAGTTGGAGGGCTTCGTCGCGAGTGAGCACTTTTGAAGTATCCATTGTTGCATCTGTTTGGTTTGTTCTACAATCTGTCGGGTCTTCAGCCACGATGTCGAGCCAGTATTGCACCTTTTCTTCTTTAGTCATAAGAACACTTTTCCGCTGCAAAGGTACGAAAATACACGATACAATGCAAGGATTATTGAAATTTTTTGCTTATTGCCTCATCCGCCACACCCACGGGTTACAATTCCCCTCGGTGGGCTTCAGCCTTCTAAGTTATGAGCCAAAGCCTCATCAGTTGGTCGGCGATGTAGTAGTTGCCAGAGTCAAATGAAACCAATCCGATTTCTTGCAATTTCTTAATTGAACTCTGGACGCTGCTGGCTGACTTGAGGCTGTGTCGGCGAATGAAGGCGCCAGATGTGATCTGCTGAGCCCAGTGTTCTTTAGCGATGGCGTATAGCAGTTCTTTCTGAGGTAAAGTGAGGCGAGCCATGATTTCACTGTAGTGCCTGTTAGCTTCCCTGATTATCTGGATTATTACCTGTTCTGTCGTCTCTTTCGTACAAAGGGTATCTGATGCCGTTTCCGCAAAAGCCTCGCGCATGGTTTTCTGATTATAATAGGTGTTACCATCAAAGGTGTGATACACGTGGCTGATGGCATCATCGGATATCCGTTTCCCATTAACGAGGAAATGATGATGGACAAACTCGGCATACTTTTCTTCTTCGATGACATCGAGGCTCTGAATATCAGCACTGTTATAGAATGGTCGTGCTGAATCGCGGAACATCTCTTCTAACAGGTGACGCTCACTTCCAGAGAAAATAAACTGCGTATTGGTCAGTTTCTGAATGTGCGAACGGAGCTCTGCCTCTATGTTCTTTTCCGGATAATTAGTGATTTGCTGGAATTCGTCAATGGCAACAAGGCATTTCTTACCTGCGCTTTCCAAGGTCCGGAATATCTCCTCTAAAGAGTAAGTGGGATTCTGAATGTCGCCGATGGCTATACCAAAGGTAGGTAGGGAAGTTACTGGGTCAAAACCAATGTTACCTGTTAGAGAGCGCATTGTGGCAATTGCCAATTTCTGCATCTTCTGACCTCGTGAGGCAAGGGTGTTAAAGACTGCTTTGCCAAGTTCGTAGGTGAATTCCTGTAAAGTTGATGTCTTTAAGATATCTATAAAAAAAGTAATGTAATTATCGCTGACTGTATGTTTGTCAAAACAATAATACATAAGCTGGGTTTTCCCTACACGGCGAGGTGCAATGAGGACGACATTTGCTCCATTAGTTAGACTTTGAAGAAGGCGTTTGGATTCCTCTTTCCTATCACAGAATAGTTCTGCAGGGATTTTGCCTGTTGTAATAAATGGATTGTTCATAATCAAGCATTTTGCCTGCAAATATAGGTATTCTTTCTAAAAGATACAAAGAAATACCCTAGAATCATTATTTTTTTTGGATTATTTAATTTGCATTATGAGAATTGCATAATGTAAAATGAATAATGACGGGGTTTTCAGAGTATTTTCAAAAAACTCTAATATGTTTTGCTATCTACATTGAGAATGGGAAAAAGATACTATATTAGTCCATAGTCCATAGTGCATAGTCCATAGTGCATAGTCCATAGTGCATAGTCCACGTCTTACGTTCCGCTCTCATAAATTCCTCAGGTTCCAATGAAAAAACGTGAGGAAGCGGATTGGGAGACTCACAAACTCACAGACTCTGAAATTTGGATTCAGCCTCTCCTTTCTCCGAAGAAGCGTTGTATGAGTTCGGCACACTCTTCCGCCATGATGCCGGAGGTGACTTCGGTGCGGGGATGAAGGGCTCCAGGACCAAAGCGGCTGTAACCCCGTTTCTCGTCGGGAGCGCCATAGACGATGCGACTTATCTGCGACCATCCAAGGGCTCCGGCACACATCACACAGGGTTCCACCGTCACGTAGAGCGTGCAGTCGTTGAGGTACTTTCCCCCTAAATGTTCAGCCGCAGAGGTGATGGCTTGCATCTCAGCATGGGCGGTGACATCGCGGAGCAGTTCTGTCAGGTTGTGGCTCCTGGCGATGATGCGGTCGCGACACACCACCACGGCTCCGATGGGTATCTCGCCTTGTCGATAGGCTTCCTTCGCCTCCGCCAAAGCCTGTTTCATGTAAAAATTGTCGTCAGGCATCGTGTTTTCTTTGCTTTATGCATGCAAAGTTACGAAAATTTCCTTAACTTTGCACTGAAATTACGTAAAATAATTGGAAGTTAAAGTGGAAGTAAAAATGGAAGTTAAGCGTCAAGCGCTGGACATTAGTGAATGGAAGCATATATTACTGCTGGTTGTTCTCGTCGGTTCCCTTAGTTGTTGTCAGCGGCGGAATACGTTCTGCGTGACGGGAAACATCTCCGGTGCGGCAGACACGGTGCTCTACTTGGAACATCTGTCTTTGGACAAAGGGTCGGTCGCCATCGACAGCGTCCGTCTGAAGCAGGACGGTGCATTTTGTTTCCACGCTGAGGCTCCTGGCAATCCCGAGTTTTATCGCCTCCGTATTGGTCGCCAAGCCATCAACCTCGCCATCGACAGCATCGAGACGGTTTGTGTGACGGCAAGCCTTGACAGCATGTCGTTCGGCTACCGCGTGGAGGGTAGCGGCATCTGCGACACGATACGCCTGCTCTGTATCAAGCTTGCCGACGTGGAGCGTAAGGCACGGCGTATCTCCGCTGACCGCAACTACACCCTGGAGGAGCGCGACAGCCTAATCGGACTTCTCGTGGAGCAATACAAGAATGAGGTGAAGCGCGACTACATGCAGAACCACTACGATGCCGCGTACAGCTACTATGCCTGCTTCCAGACGCTCGGCACCCAACTCATCTTCGACCCGCTGCTCAACAGGAACGACCTGACGTGGCTGCAAGCTGTTGCCAATGCCTGGAATGAGAAATATCCTGGTTGTCAGCGCACGGAAAACATCTGCAACATCATTCATGAATGCCGCCGCCGTCTCGCCAAGCCGCACGAGATTGTGCTCGACATAGATGGCGACAAGGTGCGCGAACTGGGCATCATCGATATGACCTTCCCCGACATCAACGGTCAGGAACGGGAGCTGAGCAGCCTTCGCGGCAATGTCGTCCTGCTCGACTTCATGGCTTTCTCGATGGACGGAAGCACGGAGCGCACTCTGCTGCTGCGAGAACTCTACAACAAATACCATGAGCGCGGGTTCGAGATTTATCAGGTAAGCCTTGACCCGAGTCAGCATCTGTGGAAGCAGCGCTGCGAGGCCCTGCCCTGGGTGAGTGTCTATTGTGAGGAAGGTTTGGAAAGCGACATGCTGCGGCTCTACAACGTGCAGCAACTGCCCTGCTATTTCCTGATTGACCGCAATTGCGACCTTCAGGCACGACAAGAAACTATTCCGGATTTGGAAGCAGCGATAGAGGGACTGCTTTAGGTCCCTACGGTGTGATTCTTTCGCTCAGCTTTTCGCCTGTCTCGATGTCAGAACCGATGATGTCAACATACTCGCATTTGACGGAGAGTGGCGGCTTCATCTGGGCAAACATCTTCTGAATGACTATCTCATGGCCATGCAGCTTGGCGATGGCAACCCATTTGCCTTTGTGCTTGCAGATGCGGAAGCTCAGGTCTTTGTAGGCAGTCAAGTGCACCTGCGCCTCGTTCTTCTTTGAGCTAATCACCTTGACGCCGTAAGCCATCTTGCGATCCAGGAAGGTTAAGCTCTCTATTCTGGTCTTTTCGGCCAGCACCCAATAGGCATTGAGCGGCTGCTTTTGGTTCAGCATGCCATCCTCCAGGTTGATGTCATAGCAGACGAAGTTGGAGTTTGTACTGCGCTCGAACACAAAGACATGCTCCTTGGGGATTGTAATAGCTTGGACTGTAATGCAGAACAGCGCACACAAAAAACTTATGAGTTGTCGGGTTGACATATATATTATATATATAATATGTGTTGCTTAGAAGGAGAATGTCAGATTGAAGCGGACACCGTTTTTCTTGATGCCTTCGCCGTGATAGTTGAGGCGGCGTACATAGTCAACGCCGAATATCTTGAAGATGTTGCGAATGCCGACAGCCATCTCCATGTAGGGCCTGTTACCCTGAATGGGGTACGAGCCCTCGGGGAACTTGAAGATCATGCCGTCGTTCGGGTTCATTTCCGGATTGTTCTTGTCGGTGAGCGAACCCCATACGCCTCGGAAGGCGATGTATTCGCGGAACTTGAGCTTCTTGAAGAGCGGAATGCGATTGAATATCTTGCCGTTCATATTCCAGGCCACTGACCAAAAAACGCGTCTGTCCATGAAGAACTCCATGTTGTGAAGCATGTTGAGCGTGCCTTCCTGCTCAATGTAGGAGATACATGTGGGCGGGGTGATGAGGAGTGGGAAGGGAACCTGGTTCCACTGCATGGAGGCGGAGGCATAGAGGTCGATACGGCCCCAACTGCCTAACCACTGGCGCTTGAAGATGCCCACTTCTGTCTGGTTGGAGTTGTATTGTCCTCCCAGAATGCCGTTGAAACAGATGGCATGACGAATGGTGAACTCAGGTGCGTCCTTGTTGATGGGCCAACGGTCCTGCTTCGTGTTGATGTACGTCTGACCGGGGCAGAACTTCACCTGTGCATTCCATTCAGTGGTGCGTATCTTTTTGATTTCGGAGTCGTCATTGACGTGTATGAAACGCAAGTCGCCGCAAACCTCGTTGCTTTCCGCGATGAAGTTCGTCTTGAAGTTCAAGCCGTAATCTGTCTCCCAGACAAAACCGAGCCTCTGCTTGTTGTTCTTGTAGAGCATTCTTACCGTCTCTGTCTTGAAGTTGACAAAGAGGTTATCCTTGCTGTTCTTCAGGAATTTATCGGATACGGAGGTGACATCGTACGTGCTCTCGAAGACAATCATACGCTGCGGGAACTCGAACGAGGAATTCTTCTTCTTGTTGAAGCAATAGTTGGTGGTGATGCCGTAATAGTTGCCTCCCGACTTGAAGCCGTGGGTGTAGTAGCCTTCCGCGAAGAAATGCTTGTTCAAGGCCCCGGTTGTCTTGCCGCCGATGCGTGCACGGAATCCGTCTTCGAAGTTCTTCGAGAAGGTGCTGATGACGGGACCGATGTCGAACTTACTGGGTTTGCCCGGTTTGGATGTCTCAATGAAGTTCTCGAAAAGCGTCTTGACCACAAGCAGCGGTATGCGCATGTTCTTGGACTTGGACATCGCCGTCATGAAATCACCCAAGCCGCCCTCCTTCTGCGACAGTTCAACGGCACGGTACTGGTCCCAGAACTCTTCATCCTGGTTGCGCGAGTCAGCCATACGTTTGACCTTTGCCTGTCCCTTGAACAGGTTCTTATGCAACGGCTCGAAACTGTAGTCGGAAAGCCGAGTGTTGCGCACCACCAAGATGCTCTTGCCCAGAAGGGTCATCTCTGCCCACATGTCATCGGTGGTCAGTGCCCACTCTTCGTTTGGTAATTGGCTATAAACTTGGTCAATGTGCAGAGAGCTGACGAAGTTCACGTCGCTCTTTGGCGGTATGGAAAGGTGACACTTCTTGACGTGAAGCGTTGAGTCCTTCAGTATGTAGATGTCGCCATTGAAACCGATATCCTGCGGATTGTTGGGTGTGAATTGCAGGTGATAGCAGGAGTCACGTTCCACGAGCACCGTATCGACGATATAGTATCTGTAGAAGGACGTAGCGCCTGCGCCGATGGGGCTCAGGAAGGGGAACTTGAGCAGCTTGACGTAGTTGTCGTAGATATCCACGTCCTGAAAGACCTCCTTCAGTGTCGTGTTTACCATCTCGCCGGTTGCGATAAGCTGGTTCAAACCGGTGCTCTGCTCACCTTGGATGATGTCCTTCTCCGACCTTGGGTCTTTGCGGTAGATGTGCTGCGTAACCGTCTCGTCGAGGGAGATGGGCACCACCATCTTGCCATTGTAGGGGCTGAGCTCGGCGAGTTGCCTGAACTTCACCTTGTCTGTTTCGACACTGTCCTGCTCCTTGATCTTATAGTTGTTCAAGGACATGGATAGCTTCTGGTACTTGTTGTACATGTAGTAGTCGTGATTCTCGAGCCGAGATTCCTTTTTGGCTTCAATCACGCGCTTCATGAGGTCGATTGCAGGATTGTCCTTGCGCACATAGCGCTTCCTCTCGGCCTTGATGACAACCTCGTTGAGTTGCTTTGTGTCGGGTTTGAGCTTAATGGTAAGTCGGCTGGGCGTGGCCTTGGTGATGTTCACCTTCTCCTCCTTGTAACCCATGCAGGAGAAGGAAAGCGTGGAGCCGTTGATACGTGCGATGGTGAATTTGCCGTCCAAATCGGCTATGGTAGAGACTTTGCGATCCTTGTATGTTACGCCTGCAAGAGAAAGACTATCGCCGGTGGAGGCATCGAGGATGACACCGGTGATTTTCTGTCCCAGGACATTCAAGGTGAATGTCAAAAGCAGAACAAGGGTCGCAAAGAGCTTTTTTCTCATATATTAAATTTTATTATCTTGTTGCACGTCTCAAAGGCTGTCATGGTAACGCCCTCGATGCCGGGGAGGATGATGCTTTGTCCCGTGAGCAGCAGGTTGGGAAGCGGCGTATTCACGGAGTGGAAACTGAGCATTGGCATGCGGCAGTCTTTTCGCATCCCGAAAGCGCCTCCTTCCGGAGTTCCCAAATAGTCGCGATAGGTAAGCGGTGTGCTGGTGTAGCACTGCTCCACCATATCGTGGAGATCTGGGGTGTATTGTTCTGCCAACTCGATGCACTGCTTGGCCTTTCGTTGACAGAAAGCCTTGTAGTCATCGCCGCGGTGACCGACCTTGGTATCTGTCCATTCCTCGCATTCGTACCAGGGCATCGGCGTGAGGAGGTCAATCTGCCGAAGCACGTCCGAACCATCCTCCGGAACCCTTGAACTAATCATAACACCTTTCACGGGCTCGTTTTCTTCCGTCATCGTCCATACGTTAGGCTTGTCATAGACAAAGACATTGTGGGCGAAATAGCGCAGGGCATCAGGCTTGATGCAGAGCTGCACCGTGAACATGCCGCACGTATTCTCTGCGGCAGTCATCCTTCTGCGGAAGGCTTTGCGCACCGATGGACATTCCTCGAGTAGTTGACAGAGCATGGCGGGATGGATGTCGGAGATGAAGTAACCGGCCTCGTAGGATGAGCCATCTGCGCAGGTAGCTTTCGTGATACGACCGTCTTCCTCTGTCAAATGTACGACTTTGCTGTTTGTCCGCACCTCGCCGTCAGCTTCACTGATGATGCTGATAAGCCTGTTTACCAACAAGTTACCATCTCCTCTGAGTCGCCAACTGCTCTCAATGTAACTGGAGCAGGTGTGGGCGAAGTTGAAGAGCGGAAGCGTATCGCGTCGGAGTTCCGTCTTCATGGCTGCTGCGCTGACCACGTTCAGGAGCAAATCGTCGGAAAATGTCTGGCGCAGATAGTCGTATGCGCAGACTTCCATGTCGCTCGCTATAATGTTCTGCAGTCGTTGTACGTAGCTTTTGAGCGCCTCGCGTTGATGCGGAAAGTCCTTTGCCAAACTCTCAACGAATGCATCATAGCCCTGATGAAAGGCGAAATGCCGGCCACCGATGATAACGTGGTCGAAGTCTTCGTCCATCCGTTGCCAAGGCAAATCCAAAAGCCCAAGTTGTCCGAAGGCTTTGTGCAATGCCTGTCCGGGAGCCAGCCCGCCAACGTAGTGTAGTCCTGTATCGTAGTGCTGTCCGCCTCTGCGGAAGCTTTGCATGCAGCCGCCTGGCTGATGGGAGCTTTCCAGTACGAGCACTTTAAGCCCTCGTTGGGCAAGCAATGCTCCACACTCCAATCCGCCAAGTCCGCTGCCGATAATCAGGACATCATGCATTTACTTCTGGTGCTGCTCGATGAAATCGTAGAGCTGAGCAAAAGTCTTGATGGAGGGGAGCTCTGCCTTTGAGATGAGTACGCCGTATCTCGTCTGTACGATACCAATGAGGTCCACGAGACTCAGGCTATCAAGTTCAAGTGTCTGGTAGATGGGAGCATCAGGAGTGATGACTGACTCATCAATTTCAAATTCTTCTGCCAATTCAGCATTGATCTCAGCAATAATTTCTTCTCTTGTCATATCGTTATGTTTTGGTTAAAGTGTGATGCGTTAATATAATAATTAATGTTATACGTTCTTAATGATTAAAGTGGAGTTGGTGCCACCGAAGCCGAAGCTGTTGGAGAGGAATATGTCGAAATGCTGTTCCTTTGTCTCGGGCAAAACATCGATGCACGAGGTCACATCGTCTGGCTTCTCGAAATTGATGTTGCCGGCTATGAAGTCGTTTTTCATCATCAGCGTTGAGTAGATGATTTCACTTGCACCGGCCATCCACATCTCATGACCTGTCTGGCTCTTGGTGGAGGTGACGGGGACAGCGCGTTCGCCAAAGATCTGAGCGATGGCTTGTGCTTCACGCTGGTCGCCAATGACTGTACTGGTGGCATGTGCATTGATATATCCTATCTGCTTCGGGTCAACACCGCCGTTGCGGAGGCAGAGCTCAAGCGAGCGTGCAGGACCTTCCACGTTGGGTGTCGATATGTGGTCGCCGTTGCCTGAGAAGCCCCAGCTTACCACCTCGGCAATAATTTTGGCTCCGCGCTTGACAGCGTGTTCGTAGTTCTCCAAAATGACTGTCGCACCACCGCCGCTGGGAACAAGACCATCGCGGCTTGCATCGAAGGGGCGACTGGCTTTCGCAGGCTCATCTTCGCGAATGGTGAAGGCCTGGATGCCGTCGAAGGATGCAATGCCATACATGTTGTTCTCCTCTGCACCGCCACATACCACACAATCCTGTAGTCCTTGTGCGATGAGCAATGCACCGAGACCGATGCTCTGCGAACCGGAGGCACATGCAGCCGCAGCTGTGAGATTGATGCCACGCAGCTTGAAGAGACATGCCAAATTCATGGTGATGTTAGAATTCATGCTCTGGAAAATGGCGCCGCTACCGCAAGCTACAGTACTGTTTGCCTGACGGAACTTGTCGAGGCTTGTCATAGTAGCCTCTGCTACAGAATCATTGCCATAGATGATGCCCACCTCATGTGTGGAGAGATAGTCTTCATCGATACCGGCGTTGTCGAGGGCTTGCTTGGTGGCAATATAACCATACTGCGCTTCCTCGGGCATGAAATTGCGGAGGTTGCGGGGAACGTAAGCCTTGAGGTCAACCTTGGGAACGTTGCCAACAAGTGCCGAGCGGAAGCCGGCATCCTTGCGTTCTTGGCTGAAAATGATACCACTTTTGCCCTGATAAAGTGCATCACGCACTTCGTCAAGAGATGTACCAATGCAGGACCAAATGCCCATGCCTGTTATAACTACTCTGTTCATTTACTATTTTATGATTTACAAATTACAAATTAATCTTCCTTTATTTTTTTACTAAAGCAGCGGCGGCGTTTGTGTTCAATATGGTTGAACACTTTCCATTGCGAAAGTACTTTCGAGTTGTCCTCGAGCATCGGACCTGTCTCGGCCCAACGGAATCCCATTTCGTTGAAGATGGGAATGAGGTCAACAAAGAGCAGTGCATTGATGCCCATTGCCTGCCAGTCGGGATGAACGGCAATGAGTAGCAGTTCCACAACTTCGTCGCGTTTGTACTTCAGTGCACGAAGCAGGTGATACCATCCGAAGGGGAACAGCTTTCCTCCAGCCTTCTGCATAGCCTTTGAGATGCTCGGCATAGTTACGCAGCATGAAACGAGATTGCCTTCGCTGTCCTCTACCATCGGCAACATACGCAAATCGAGCATGTTGATGTATTGAGAGATGAAAGCGTCAGCCTCTTCGTCGGAATAAGGCGTATAACCGAAGAGGTTACTATAGGCTAAGTTGAACAGCTTGAATATCTTATGGCCGTAGCCCTCTTTCTGTACTTCGTGGGGTGTGAGTTTCCGAACCTTCAGCCCATACATGTTGGTCACAATCCTATGGACACGGACAAAGCGTTCTGGAACATCTTGGGGAACTTCCACTCGCATCTGTACCCAATCCACTTCCTTGCCATAACCGTGCAGGGTCATGTGCTCGGGATAGTAGGAGGGATTGTAGATGGTGACGGCTGACCCCAACTTGTCGAAGTCCTCGATGAGCATACCTTCCTTTTCGTAGTCGGAGATGCCTAAGGGTCCCTGGACAGCTTCCATCCCTTTGCTTCGGCCCCAGTCTTCTACAGCTTTCAGGAGGGCACCTGAGACGTCGGCATCGTCCACAAACTCTATCCAGCTAAAGCGCGCACACTTGCATTTCCAGATTTGATTGGCGTTATGGTTGATAAAGCCCACAATACGACCTACCACCTCACCTTTTTCGTTGTAGGCAACGAAGGGAGCTATCTCACAATGTTTCAGACCTGGGTTATGCTTGGGGTCAAACCAACCTCGTACGTCCGATTCTATGTCTGGTACATAGTATGGGTTGTCTTTGTAAATCTTTTTGGGAAGAGCCAAAAAGTCGTTCATCTGACGTTTGGTCTGAACTGTCTCAACAGAGCATTTCATGCGTGTATTTTTAGAAGTATATTCTTAGAACTTATAATTTCTCATGTGTGCGCGTATAGGACGCAATAATCGGGTGCAAAGATACGAATAATTATCCGAAATCACATTATATAATATGGTAAATTTGTGAAAATGTACTCTTTTTGGTGAGATAATGAGGCTTTTTATGCAATGTGGAATAAGAGAAGGGACAAAAAAGAGGCAGGAGTTTACAACAGATATTGATTGGTTCTGTTGCAAACTCCCGCCTCTTTTCGCTGTATTAAGTGTCGGACAGGCGGTGTTTAGGCTTGTTCGTCTGCCGTCTGTTCTTCGCTTTGCTCAGGTGTTAAAGCCGGAGCATCAAGCATCTTTATCTTTTGTGCCAGGAGGTTGAGTTCATCGCGGAGTTTCTCCACTTTCTTGTTCATTGCCTCAACCAGGGAGTTGCCCTTCTTGCTGCTTGACGAAAGGAAGCCGATGTTATTCTCGTAGGTTTTGATTTCGGTCAGCATACGTTCGTAGGCACGTTGCATGCGCTGACGTTCTGTGTCGAGCGAACCGGCTTCTTTTTCGATTCTCTGCTGCAAGTTAGCGCGGAAGTTGTTGAGGCGGCGCTTTGCCTGACTGACACCATAGGCATCATAGATTTTGTCGCAAATGGCACGATATTCCTTGTAGAGAGTTTCCTTGTCGCGGAAGGGAACATGTCCCACTTCGTTCCATTTCTGCTGGAGCTCCCTGACCTGTGCGATGATGTTTTCGCCCTCAGTCTCAGCTAGTTCCTTGAGCTGTGCAATGATGCCGAGTTTCTGTTCCTTGTTGGCTTTCTCTTCGTTGCGCGTGTCGGCTGTAGCGGCTTGTCTTGCTTCGAAGAAGTGGTCGCAGGCAGCTGTGAAACGCTTCCAGAGGTCTTCGCTATATTTGCGGGGAACGGTGCCGATTTCCTTCCATTGCTTCTGCAGGTTGATGAGGATGTCGCCTGTTGAGCGCCACTCGGTGCTTTCCATGAGAGCCTCGGCCTTTTCTACCAGTTCTTTCTTCTTGGCAAGGTTGGCATTAAGCTCTTCCTTGAGGTTATGGAAGAAGGCTGTTTTCTTTTCGAAGAAGGTGTCACAGCCCTGACGGAAACGTTCGAAGATGGCTGTATTCATCTTCTGTGGAGCGAAGCCGATGGTCTTCCATTCTGCCTGCAGTTCCTTTATCTTTTGCGTGATGGCATCCCAGTCGGCAAAGGTCTTGAGTCCCTCTGTCTCGATGGCTTCGAGCTGTTCGCAGAGGGCAGTCTTCTTTGTCAGGTTCTCCTCTTCGCGTGCCTTGATAGCCTCGAAGTATGCTTGGTGCTTCTTGTTGATGATGGTGGAAGCCTCTTTGAACTTAGCCCATACATCTTCGCGAATCTCTTTGGCGACGGGTCCTGTTTCCTTCCATTCCTGGTGGAGGGCCTGTAATTGGTTGAAGGCTTGCAGGACGTCGGGATTCTCGGCAAGAGCCTCTGCCTGTTCGATGAGGCGGGACTTAATCTCAAGGTTCTTCTTGAAGTCATAGTCGCGCAACTCATGTCCGAGCTTTAGCAGGTCGTAGAATTGCTCCACGTAGAGCTGATAGTTCTTCCAAAGTTCTGTGGCGCGTTCAGCAGGGACGGCCTTTATCTCCTTCCATTCATTCTGGAGAGCCTTGAACTCGTCGAAGTTTTTGTTAGCCTCTTCGGGTGTGGAGGCGAGCTGTTGTATGCGCTCCAGTATTTCAAGTTTGCGCTTCAGGTTTTCCTGTTTCTGCTTTTCCAGTGTTTCCTGGAGAGCGGCGCGACGCTCGCGAATGGTTTGCATTGCTTCGCGGAAGGTTGGCTCTGCAGAATCAATCTGCGGCACAAACTTGTCTTCTTCGCCGCCTGCCTCGATGAAGGCATTGAAGGCTTCCTGCAGTTCGGCGTTGTGGAACTTGTAGAAGAGTTGTTTGAGCAGGTTGAGTTCTGTCTTGTCGCCTACTTCACCGCTTTGGGCAATTTCCTGCACACGTGCCACAACTTCTTCCTTCGTTTGGAAGGTCTGTTCAGCGATATGTTGCTCGACTTCAGGCAACTGCTCTGGTTCCTGTTCGGCTACCGGTTCGCTTGCCTGTTCGGCTGTTGGTTCGCTTGCCTGTTCGGCTGCTGGTTCACTTGCCTCTTCGGCTACTGGTTCACTTACTTGCTCGGCTACTGGTTCGCTTGCCTGCTCAGTTGTAATCTCAGAAGACTGCTCAATGGCAGTAGTCTCGTTAGTCTCTAAAGAGTCCATCAAAAGAATTTAGAATTAATGGTTAAAAATTAGTGTTATCTAAAATAGCGGACGCAAAGTAAGCAAAAAAAGCCCTAACCTGCAAGGAAAGAGCCCGTTTTTTCTTACGTTTGTTGAAAATTCAATTATGAATTATGAATTATGAATTATGAATTGGGGATTATATCCAAGTTTTGCGCTTGAAATACCACATGAACAAGACGGTGACACCTATCGAGAGGAATAGCGCAAGGGGAAATCCCCAGGAAGCCTGTTCCATGCCGTTCACCAGGTTCATGCCGAAGAGGCTGGCAATGAGTGTGGGGAACATCAGGATAATGCTGATACTGGTGAGCATCTTCATCACCGAGCTCATGTTGTTGTTGATGATATTCGCATAGGTGTCCATCGTAGAATCGAGGATGTTGGCGTAGATGTTGGTGGTCTCACGCGCCTGACTCATCTCGATGCCTACGTCCTCTATCATATCAGCATCCAGTTCGTCGATAGGCAACTTGAATTTGAGCTTGGAGAGAAGGTTCTCGTTGCCTCGGATGGAGGTGACGAAGTAGGTGAGGCTGTCCTGCAGACGGCTCAGGGAGATGAGGTCGGCATTATCGACTTTGCGGTCAAGATTCTGCTTAGCCTTGTCGATGAGGGTGCTGATCTGCTTGAGTCGCTTCAGGTACCAAACGGCACAACAGAGGAAGAGGCGGAATATCATATCTACGGAATCAACGAAACCCAATCCGCGTTTCTGCTGATAGGAAACGAAGTCAATCATCATGTTCGTCTCGAAATTGCAGACAGTGATGAGCACATTGCCCTTCATGATGATACCCAACGGGATGGTGGTGTAGGGCGTGCGGCTCTTGGTTTCCTTGATATACGGGATACGCAGGATGATGAGCACCCATCCGTCGTCAATGTCGTAACGGGCACGTTCGTCGGTATCGGCGATATCGCTGATGTAGTAATCGGGGATGTTGAGTGTTGTTTCGAGGAAGTTAACATCTTCCTCGGTGGGGCAGGTTACTTGCACCCAGCAGCCAGGCTGCCATTCCTCAATGGTACGCAGACCATTCGAAGTGTTCCAGTATGTTCGCATCGTTCTTTTTCCTCCTCTGTTTAGGATGGGGTACATGCACATAATCCTTTTGCTCCATCGGGAGCATGCATGACGATGCAGACTCCGGAGCGCTAAGAATTGTAATTATCCGCGTGATAGTCGTCCATTGTTGTTATTATTTGTATAGTAGCTTGTCTTAAATGTGTTGGGCTACCCGGACTCGAACCAGGAAAGGCAGGACCAGAATCTGCAGTGTTACCATTACACCATAGCCCAATGTTTTAATTTTTTCACCTCTTCACCTCTTCACCGTTTCATCTTTTGTTGGGCTACCCGGACTCGAACCAGGAAAGGCAGGACCAGAATCTGCAGTGTTACCATTACACCATAGCCCAATATCTGCGTACGTATCGCTGTACGCTTGCAAAAAGCGGTGCAAAGTTACAGCTTTTTTGTAAACTCACAAATCTTTATGCCAAAAAAATCACAATAAATCTTAAATCTTAAGTCTGAAGCCTTCATTTTTCATTTTTCACTTTTCACTTTTCACTTTTTATTCGTACCTTTGCACACATTATTATATTATTTAATGCGAATGAAAGGAAAGAATGAACTGGTCGAGGCCATTGTGGCCGGATTGCAGGACAAGAAGGGACGCGACATTGTAGTAGCCGACCTCACCAATATCCCCGATGCCGTATGCGGCTACTTTGTTATCTGTTCGGGCGGATCGCCCCTCCAGATTCAGGCTCTGGCACATTCGGTGGGCGAGACTTGTCGCACCAAAGTTGCCACAAAGCCTTTGGCGGTTGATGGCCTGCGGAGTGCCGCTTGGGTCGCTATGGACTATGCCGACGTCATCGTGCACATCTTCTTGCCCGATCTGCGTGCCTTCTACGACATTGAGCATCTATGGGCCGATGCCGACCTTCGCAACATTCCTAATCTCGATTGACTCCTAATGATATGAGCTACGACAAGAATAACAGCGGCAAAAACAAAAACAAGAAAGAGCGGCCGCAAATAAGCCTTACCTGGATATACATAATTATTGCTGTCGCTTTGGGCTATATGCTCATGAATGGCGACAATTCTCTTCTCTCAGGCGCCTCCTCGCGCAACGCAACCTATAGCGAGTTCAAGAACTTTGTGGAGCAGGGCTATGCTTCCCGCATCATCGTCAATAAAAAAGAGGGTTCGCTTCAGATGTTCATCGAGCCGAGTCATATTCGCGATGTCTTTCGCGACCAGAAGATAGACCAGGGAGTACGCTATTCGGTGATTGTACAATACCCTTCAGCCGACAAACTCGAGGACTTCATCAGCGAGCAGCAGGAACAGAAAAATTTCTCTGGCGAAATAGAATACCGTCTTGGGGATGACGACTTCTTGCACTTCTTTTGGAGCTTCGGTCCCCTCATCCTCATTGTGTTCTTCTGGATATTCCTCATGCGTCGCATGGGTGGTTCTGGCGGCGATGTAAGTGGCCCGATGGGCATCTTCAATGTCGGTAAGAGTCGCGCCAGGCTGGTCGAGAAGGACGAAGAAAACAAGGTGACCTTTGCCGATGTCGCGGGTCAGGAAGGTGCCAAACTCGAGGTGCAGGAAATTGTGGAGTTCCTCAAGAATCCTGCGCGCTACACGGAACTGGGCGGCAAGATACCTAAGGGCGCTCTCTTGGTTGGCCCTCCAGGAACGGGTAAGACGCTCTTGGCGAAAGCTGTTGCTGGTGAAGCCGATGTGCCCTTCTTCAGTATGTCGGGCAGTGACTTCGTGGAGATGTTCGTAGGTGTGGGTGCCAGCCGTGTCCGCGATCTGTTCCGTCAGGCGAAGGAGAAAGCTCCCTGCATCATCTTCATCGATGAAATCGACGCCGTCGGACGTGCTCGCAGCCGTGGGGTACAGGTTGGTGCTAACGATGAGCGCGAGAGCACCCTCAACCAGCTCCTGACCGAAATGGACGGCTTCGGAACCAACAGCGGTGTCATCATCATGGCTGCCACCAACCGTGCCGACATCCTGGACAAGGCGCTGCTCCGAGCCGGACGTTTCGACCGCCAGATATATGTTGACCTGCCCGATGTGAGCGAGCGGAAGGCTATCTTCCAGGTTCACCTCAAACCTATCAAGACCGATGACTCGCTCGACATTGATTTCCTCGCCCGACAGACTCCGGGCTTCAGCGGAGCCGATATAGCCAATGTCTGCAACGAGGCAGCACTCATCGCAGCCCGAGGTGGGAAGAAGGCTGTCGATAAGGACGATTTCCTTGCTGCCGTTGACCGCATCATCGGCGGATTGGAGAAGAAGAACAAGGTGATGACAGCCGAGGAAAAGCGTACAATCGCCCTCCACGAGGCTGGTCACGCCACCATCAGCTGGCTGTTGCAATACGCCAACCCGTTGGTCAAGGTCACCATTGTACCTAGAGGCCGCGCCTTGGGTGCTGCTTGGTATCTGCCCGAGGAACGGCAGATAACCACCCGCGAACAGATGCTCGACGAGATGTGTGCCACTCTGGGAGGCCGTGCTGCGGAGGAACTCTTCTGCGGACAGATCAGCAGCGGTGCTATGAACGACTTGGAGCGCGTCACCAAGCAGGCCTACAGCATGATAGCCTACATGGGTATGGGCGAAAAGCTCCCCAATCTTTGCTACTATGATAATCAGGAATACGGCTTCCAGCGCCCATACTCCGAAGCTACGGCACAGCTCATTGACGAAGAGACCAAGGCAATGATTGCTGAGCAATATGCCCGTGCCAAGGATATTTTGGCTAAGAATTCCGAAGGACACGCAGCCCTTGCCGAGCTGCTCATCGAACGTGAAGTCATCTTTGCTGAGGACGTGGAGCGCATCTTTGGTCCCCGTCCCTGGTCAAGCCGTACAGAAGAACTCCTGTCAGACTCTCCCGAACCTACCACAGAGGGAGAAAAAACTATGAACTCATAACTGTGAACTATGAACTTACATAGCCTCATCATTCGTACTATTACCGGTGCCATTTATGTGGCGCTGCTTGTCGGCTGCACCATCTATAGTCCCGTCAGTGCCTTCTTCTTCTTTGCTGTCATAACCGCAGCAACGCTGTGGGAGTTCGGTTCGCTCATGAACGCCCATGTCCATACAGGAATGGTGCGCCCTGTCAATGTGATGGCAGGTGTCGTACTCGTGGCTGCCGTGTGGCTCAGTACCATTGCCAGCCCCCAGACGGCACAGATGTTTGCCCTCTATGGCCTGTTGCTCATCTACATCATCGTGAGCGAACTCTATCGTCATGCCAAGACCCCATTGCGTAACTGGGCATTCTGCTTCGCATCGCAGGTCTATGTGGCCTTGCCGTTTGCCTTGCTTCCGTTGCTCAGCATCGTCTATAATCCAGAAACGGGCGAACTCGTCTATTCCTGGATATATCCCCTCGCCCTCTTCATTTTCCTTTGGGTGAACGATACCTTTGCCTACATCTTCGGCTGCACGTTGCAACGCTTCATCCCCTTCAAGCTCTTTCCGCGTATCTCGCCCAAGAAGTCGTGGATAGGCAGCATTGGCGGTGCCGTCTTCACCTTGCTTGCCGCCGTCATCATTTGGTGGTTGGTGGATGGACAACAGACAATGATCAATGGTCAATGGTCAATGGTCAATGGTCAATGGCCAATGGATAATGGTCTAGGTTCAATGCCCCTCTGGCGATGGCTGGGCTTTGCCCTTGTCGTTGTCTTCTTTGGCACATGGGGCGATTTGGTGGAGAGTCTCATCAAGCGGCAGTTCGGCATCAAGGACAGCGGCAAGGTCCTTCCAGGTCACGGCGGTTTGCTCGACCGCTTCGACAGCGCCCTCCTCGCCATCCCTGCCAGTGTCATCTACTTCATACTGACGTAGGTCAAATCTTCAATCTGAAGGGAAAAAGAAAAATTTTTCACTTTTCACTTTCCACTTTTCATTTTTTGTCGTACCTTTGCACCGCAAATGCCCAGATGGTGGAATTGGTAGACACGAGGGACTTAAAATCCCTTGGCCAGTGATGGCCGTACGGGTTCGATTCCCGTTCCGGGCACTTTTGATGGAAATCAAAAGAAGTAAAAAAACCGATAAGACGCAAGAAAATTAAGTACTTACGTTTATCGGTTTTTCCTTTGTTTTCTGTTGGGGTGTAAATTTTTGTTATTTTTTACACCCTAAATTTAATAGCTGACAGAGACTTCGATGCCGAGGGCGCGGATGCGGGTGGCAATGGCTTCCATAACTTCGGGGTCTGCTTTCTCGAGGCCGCTGACGGGTGTCTCGCGGTCTAATGTGTAGAGCATTACGGCACGGGGTTTGATGCGCCCTAAGGCTTCTATGTAAGGCGCGATGTACTGCTCTGTTGTATTGTCGAGGTTGTGACCCTCGTATTCTCCCTTCATGAGCATGGTCTGGATGATACATTTGCCCTTGAAGAGTGCGAGACACTTTATCTGTTCCTCCACATCGTAGTGTCCCTGCGGCCTATCTACATTATTTATATACGTAGGATTGACGGTGTCGAGCTTCAGGATGTTGTTGTCGAAGCGCAGCAGGGCCTCGCGAATCTCCGGACGTCGTATCTGGGTGGCGTTGCTCAGGATGCTCAGCTTGGCGGACGGGCAATAGATGTCCCTGACTTTCAACACCCTGTCAACTATCTCTGGGAAGTGCGGATTGAGGGTTGGTTCACCGTTTCCGGCAAAGGTCAGGACATCTGGCACGATGCCTTCCTGCCGCAGGGCCTTCAGCTTTTCCCGAAGGCCGTCCTCCACCTCGTCGGCTGTGGGCAGGGGATTCTTGGTGCGACGTTCGCTGTTCAGTCCGCACTCGCAATAGATGCAGTCGAAGCTGCAAAACTTGCCTCCCTTTGGCAGCAGGTTGATGCCCAGCGAAATCCCTAAACGCCGGCTGTGTATCGGCCCAAATATGGGCGAATCATAGATAATAGTGCTCATAACTTTTGCAAAGGTACAACAAAAAATGAAAAAATGAAAGAATGAAAGAATGAAAATACAAAATAAAAAAACCGTAAACGATATATACAATTAAACACAGCGTCAAAGAATTAAAAAAACATAATTATGAATTACGAATTGTGAATTATGAACTAAAAAATCGTATTTTTGCAGCGGATTATGATAAAAAAGGCGATAATACTCACTATTTCCGTGCTTCTGAGTGCCAATTTGTATGCACAGGAGGAAGACGAGCTGTTGCCCGAAGAGCCCGTCAACTACAAGCTCAAGCTGCAGAGGTTCCGCTATGTGAAGCCCATCGTAGAGCATGGCGACACGATGTGGTGCTACCTCCTGCCTGAGTTGTGGGTCTATCCGCCGATGAAGTTCAAGAACGAGAAGCAGCGCCGTGCCTACAACCGCCTCGTCTATAACGTGAAGAAGGTGCTGCCCATCGCGCAGCAGGTGAACGGCCTCATCCAGGAGACGTGCGAGACTCTGGACAGGCTGCCCACCCAAAAGGAGAAGGACGCACTCATCAAGGCTGTGGAACACGATATTTACGAAACCTACAAGCCCGAAATGAAGAAGCTTACTTATTCCCAGGGCAAACTGCTCATCAAGCTTGTGGATAGGGAATGCAACCAGTCCTCCTACGAGATAGTGCAGGCATTCTTCGGTCCAGCCAAGGCAGCCTTCTATCAGGTCTTCGCCTGGACCTTCCGTGCCAGCCTCAAGAAGGAATACCGTCCCGAGGATGAGGACAAACTGATAGAACGTGTTGTCCGCCAAGTGGAAACAGGACAACTCTAGGTTCATTTACGATTTACAATTTATTCACGATTTCACAATTATAGAGTTTTGGTACATTTTGAAAGTGATTATAATAACGGTGCACACGAGGCGGTGCTGAGGCATCTTGTGGAAACCAACGACGAACGGACACAGAGCTATGGCGACGACCGCTTCAGCCAACAGGCCCGCAAACTGATACGTGAGGCCCTGGAAGCTCCCGATGCACAGATATGGTTCCTCGCCGGAGGCACACAGACCAATGCCACCATCATCGACTGCACGCTGCAACCCTACGAGGGCGTGTTGTGCGCTGAGACAGCACATATCAACGTACACGAGGCAGGGGCAGTGGAGTTCACAGGACACAAAGTCATTGCGCTGCCGGCTCACGAGGGAAAACTCGACGTCGAGGAACTGCGGACGTGGCTCAAGGCCTATTATGCTGACGATACAGCCGAGCACATGGTGCGCCCGGGTATGGTCTATATCACCTTCCCTACTGAATTGGGCACGCTCTATACGGCAGAGGAGCTGAGAGCCCTGCATGCTGTCTGTCAGGAATATGGCCTGCTGCTTTACGTGGACGGCGCACGTCTGGCCTACGGATTGGCAGCAAGTACGGACGTCACGCTGCCGTTGCTGGCTCGGTTGGCCGATGTCTTCTACATAGGCGGTACGAAATGCGGTACCCTCTGCGGCGAAGCTGTGGTATTTCCTGATGGTCAATGTCCCTCTCACATGCTCAGCCGCATCAAGCGTCACGGAGCCCTGCTGGCCAAGAGCCGTGTCGTGGGAGTCCAGTTCGAGGCATTGTTTTCGAAGGCAGGCAACGAGACTCTGTATATGACCATCGGCCGCCATGCAGTCCAGTTGGCGATGCAGCTGCACCGTCTCTTTGTAGAGCGTCTGGGCTACCGGCCCTTCATCGACTCGCCCACGAATCAGCAGTTTTACGTCATCCCGAATGAAGACCTGAAGCTGTTGCGCCGTCACATCGGCTTCGAGGTGTGGTGTCCTGTAGATGAGGGGCATACCGCCTGCCGCTTCGTCACCAGCTGGGCCACTACCGCGCGAGAGATTGAGGAACTGGAGCTAAGCCTTGGGTAATTCCATAGTCCATAGTCCATAGTTCATAGTCCATAGTTCATAGTCCATAGTCGATGCTGGATAAAAGCAATTTCGACAAAGTCAAGATCGCGATTAAGTGAGAGCAGCAGCGACTCGTTTCCGAACCGCTGCCGCCTAATTATCAATTATCTATTGTCAATTATCAATTATTAAAAGAGCGCCCCGAATGGCACTCTTTTAATCTGCATCACCACCTCCTCCGCTCTTGGTAAACACCTTGGTCGTCACTTCGCTGCTCACACCGTCTTTGATGGCGATGGCCTTTACGGTGGTTGTAGCAGAGAGAGTGATGGCTGAGCTGTAGAGAGAGCTGCTGCTGGTAGGAGTAGAGCCGTCCGTGGTGTAGCGAATCTCAGCACCAGTGGGGCCGCTCATCGTTACCGAAGTGCTCGTTTCGAACGGCGTAGTACCGCTGATGGTGGGAGCTGCTACGGAACCGCTGGGAGTGGGGGTGGAGTAGGATTCTCATCATCAGTTGCAAGAAGAGAGTCGATATCGATCCACTCGATACCGTTGGTACTATCGACCATAGCACGGGTCATGCCTGAGTGGCCTGCCGTGAAGGTGCGTTCGGGCTGGAAGCGGACGCGGACATCCGTTATCTGACTGGTAGAGACCTTGTCAGGGCTATCGACCTCATTGCCCTTACAACCGATGGTGTATTGGAACGAGCCAATGCCGTCCAGCTTCACCGAGCGTCCGAGCGACATGTACATGCCCATCACGCCAGGCAAAGCAGTCAGCACGG
>JAILRU010000130.1 GCA_024697945.1 Bacteroidaceae bacterium | reverse complement strand
CTGGCGCTACGTTGACCTCTCCTGCCTTGGCGCAGTTGCCAAACTTGGCTTCGAGCTCAGCAGCACCGATACAGGCGACTGGGGCATGAACACACCCGCCTACTTCTGCTTCGACAACTTCGGAGCCGAGGGCACAGAAGTACTGCCCGAGAAGAATGTCGCATTCGTTGCTTCCACAGGCTATGCAACATACGTCGCAGAGAAGGATGTGGACTTCACCGGCACCTCTGTCGAGGCCTTTGCTGTCACTGAATCCACCTCTGCAAACTATGTCCGTCTCGAACCCATTACCGCTGCACCCGCTGGCGAGGCCGTTCTCTTGAAGGCTGAGGCAGGCGCATACGTATTGCCGACTGCCGCCGCTGCACCCGCACCCCTCGCAGGCAACCTGCTGAAGCCCGCTACGACAGAAGTCACCTGTGACGGCAGCCAGTACATCCTGGCAGACGGTTCAGAAGGCGTTGCTTTCTACAAGGCAATAGCAGGAACCACCCTCGCCGCTGGCAAGGGCTACCTCCAGTTCGACGCTTCCGGAGTCAAGGCATACCTCTTCGAGGAAGATGCAACAGGCCTTGAGGCAATTGATAATGGAGAATTGACAATTGATAATGCCGCTATCTACAATCTTGCTGGTCAGCGTCTGAATATGATGCAGCGTGGAGTCAATATCGTAGGTGGTAAGAAGATAATAAAATAACAGACCCCCTCTCTTTCCCCCGTCGCTGGGCTCCCCAATTGCTCCGCTACCAACGGGCAATTGCCCCCGTAATGGGGAGAATCAAAAAGCCTCCCCTCACGGGGAGGTTTGGAGGGGTCTTCACCACCGTCGATGGCAGCGATGCCCTCACCAAGGAAGACGACAACTGGAACATCTGGGCCGACGAATAATCCACCAGATTCCCTGATAATCCAAATGAGGGTGTGTCAAACAGACATGCCCCTCATTATTTTTAGAATATTTTTTTGGCTCTTTTGGGTGACTTGCAATTACCTTCCCCTGATGGGTACTGTCAGGAATATCAGAACGCTAAAATTCAAAGAATTTTAATTTCGCGTTTAAAGCCATTCTAATCGCGTTTTTCGGATTGGGGTGGACAATTACCCATCGAAAGGGTTGAAATCGATTTAAGGGCCGTTTCTGCGCGTTTTAGAGGGTGTCTGGATGAAGGCATAGTCTTTGCAGAATGGTTTTGTCCGCAATGATTCAACTTCTGCCAGGGATAAGGATTAAGGTACCAGATAGGCATTCAACCCATGGCAGGGTTAAGGTAAAATCCATTCAACTTTTTCTAGGGAAGGACAAAGGACGCAATCAACTGGGAAAATGTAACATGTAACTGTTACAAAATTATGTGACCTACCAGAAGATTGGAGTTCTACTCTTTAATTATATATATTATTATAAATAATATATATAATTAAAGAGTAGCCAACAGAAGTGGGTGTGAGGGTGTGTGTTTTTTGTAACAGTTACATGTTACATTTTGTATTAAAGATATATTTATATAGGAAAAATCCGGACAAATCCGGAAGGAAACGGACACAAGCGGACATCGGTCTCGGGGATTGTCGTAACTTTGCATTGTCAATCCGGAAATGACACCCAGCTGGACAGATTTATTTCCTCGGCTGAGGAAAATTTTCTCTTCGGCTGAAGAAATAAAAACAACCCCAACTGCAAGTATTAATAGAAAATCTTGCTACTATTAATAGACGCAATTCCTATCATTAACAGGCAGTTTGCTATCTCTGTCTTTAAATAGGAAATATCTTTACAATCATATAAACTTTTGAACAAGCCGAGTCGTAGCTATAATATAAAAAGAAGAGGTGCCAAGATCTTGACACCCCTTCCAAAGCTATACGAATAGTATATTCATTACCACTCTTCGTCCCAAAGGTCGATATCGGTCGTGACAGTTCCCTTTACAAGGATGTCTTCAGCATCACTAATCTCGTCGTTGTATAATTGAAGTGATGTCGCTTGCATCATATTTCTAGTCGTGCCAAGCTTAACTACTAAGCAGGTTGGCTGGTTATATATCTTTTTCATCTTACATTTACTATTTAAACATTTACCATTTGAAGACTCTTCCAAACCTATTTCAGAATCTTCTTTCCATTCACGATGTTGATGCCCTTCTGAACTTTGTTCAGACGCTGACCAGCGAGGTTATAGATAGCGGCATTATCAATAGTCAATTCTCCATTATCAATTGCATTTATGCCAGTTGCGTCGTCGTCGAAGATGAAGGTGAAGCCCTTAACACCGGCACTTGTATCAATATATGCCTTACCTGCGGGAATGGTAACACCAACTCCTACAGGATAGAAGCCGATTGGTTCGGTTCCTTTAAGGGTTGAAAGAGCATAGTAGCTTGTGCCATCGCCCTTAATTAAGCCATTAGAAACAAGCAGGTCATTGTCGTCCATGTTCGAACTAGCAGATGCTATGGAAGCAACCGCATAGAGAGACCCTTTGATGATAACACCGTTGTTGGCAGGCACATCGCTTACCTCAGACAACAAAATAGAAGATGAGTTGACAGTTCCCTTGTAAGCCTGGGCACCAAGGATAATAACATCCTCCGAAGTATTGCCATAAGACGCATAGCCGGCTGTGATGGCCTGAGGTTCGTATTCCGTAAACTTCCAGAAAGATTTATGGTTTGTTCCCGCCTTTGCAGCATAGCTCTGAACCACTTTGTTGTCATTTTGCAAATTCCAACCTACACATCCATCTGTAAATGCTGTATTTGAATGGTCTGCAGAGGTAAGGCCGAAGCAGTTTGCCACACCCTCTTTATCACTACAATTCACCACAGCGTATGCAACAGGAGTATCACCCATTGTGACAGCCACTTCGGGTGTATTGCTGCAAGCCTGAGCATAGCGACCTGTCTTCACGTTCTTAACATAGAACTGATCGCTTCCGGCATCTTCGAACTGCCAAAGACAAGCGTTGTCAAGGCTTTCTTCTGCCGCCAAGTTTGTTTCTCCCTTGTCTTTTATATAATAGCCGGCATAAGCACCGGCTCCGTTTGAAATAGTATAGACCTTGCTTGTGCTGATGACCATAGGTGGTGTCACCACGGTTACAATCCAGGCAGAACGGGGGTTCGCACCAGCTACAGATGTATAACTCTGCACTGTACCAGGAATCTCCCCCTTCCAATTAAGACCTAATGTGCCATCGCTGAAGTCATAGGGGGTATTCGCTGTACATGACATACGATATTTGCCAGAATGTTCTCCCGAGGCATCTGCCTTTACATAATATTCTACACCAGCATTGCCAGTAGCTACTTCCTGTTCCTTTACGTCATAACCTTGAATGTACTTTCCTGTTGTAGCATTTTGAATGTAGTAACAATCAGTATTCTCCGTTGGGATAAACTTCCAATACGAATTATCGTTCAGGACGTCCAAAACCACGCCACCTGTGCCATTGTCCTGCATAAATGGTTGACCACCATCGTTCTTAGCATTCTGAATGGTGTACACCTTTTCAGAATCAATCTGTGCATATAGGTTTCCACCTAATGCACTGCGCGATCATAATCGCCACGAAAAGTAATTTTCTTTTCATTTTTGTTTTTTTTGATTAATGGGTTAATACTTTTTACCTAAAATTTAATTTAGAATGTTAATACCTTGAATTCAAAATAGTGTCTGTTATATCTTACTTTGCAATGAATGAGTGACGTGTTTTACTTTGTCATTATCTTTTTCGAAGTTCCATCGTTCATGGGGACGATGTAGATACCCTTCTTTTGTCTATTGGCTATTTTTCGGCCTGCGAGGTCGTAAATGATTGATTTGCCATTTACCATTTGTCCATTCTTCATTTCCTCTATTCCTGTGATGATATCGTCGGATACTTTGTTCAACGTCCAAAAGGAACGATGGTTCGTTCCGGCTGCTGCTGCGTATGTCTGCACCAGACAATTTGCCTGGTTGCTCTCGGCTCGCAGGTTAAGACCGACGGTTCCAGACGAGAAGTCGTGAGGTGTGACGGAGGTGCAGGCGAATCCATAGCGGCCACCCTCGCTCGTCTGAGATGCCACATAATATTCCACAGCTTCGTTTCCCATACAGACCATCGTTTCGGTAGTCTTGGCATAACCTTGTATGTAACGACCAGTCAGGACGTTGCGGACATAGTAGCACTGGGCATTGGTCGTGGGCTCGAACACCCAATAAGCGGCATCCCCCACACTCCCTTCACATGCTATGCGGTTATCACTTTCTTCGTTATCGACCATATAGGCTGGAGTGCCAGAAAAGTTGCGAATGGTATAGGCGTGTTCCTTCAGGGGCCAATTCTCTGCTGGCGGCTCTTCACCGTTATCGGGATAATAGGGCGTGGGGTCGAAGGTGCCGGCCTTAATCTGCCTTATCTCATCGGCTGATAGGATACCCTTGAAGAACCAGGCATCGTCTATGTAGCCCTTGAAGTAGTCTTTGCCTGCCTTGTGTCCTCCAATGCGAAAGCCGCCAGTACACGTCTCGAAAGCTCCTGTTGCCAACGTGCAGTCACGCTCCCCGTCGATGTAAAAGGTGATGCTTTGATCTACGGGGTCACAGACTACGGCTACGTGCTGCCAGGTGCCTGGTTTTAATGAGCCTGCCGATGCACGATGCTGTGTGCCTCCGAGAAAGTTGTCGTAAAGAAAGGTGGGTGCACCCCCTCCTGTCGGTGCCTCGGCTCTGCCATAGAGATAGATACGTCCTGTACCTGCATTGTCCTTTTGTGCCAGGATAATCTCGTCGCGGATGTATGTGCCATTCTCGCTCTGACCGCCTGCACCTGGAGCTGCGGTATTCTCGTCATAGACCCAAGCACAGAAGGTGCTCTGAGTGATTCGGGTGTCAAGGATGCCTGTGGTGTTCAGGTCAACATATTGTGCGTCGCCGTTCAGATGAAGGGCATTCCCCAATCTACCCGTACCATAACTGACTCCGTTGGCACTTGGGGTGAGGGCGTACTTTGAGGGCGAGGCGTCGTCCAGACTGCCGTCGAAAGGATAGTGGAAGATAAGCTCGGTCTTTGTCTCTGTGATATCCCCAGGGACGTTAAGTCCGACGCTCTTTGCCCAGTTGTTCCAGAGGGTTTTCATTTCGCGTACCTTCTCTGGGTATTCGGCTGCGACATTGTTTGTCTCTGAGAGGTCGTGAGAAAGGTCGAAGAGCTGCCAGCCGCCATTGGCGAGGGCTGTGAGTCGCCAGTTGCCCTTGCGGATAGCTTTGCCGTTCTCGTGCTCCCAATACATTGTGCGTTCGTCATCCCAACTCTTCTTGTCCTGGAGCAGGGAGACGAAGCTGCGGGCTTCGTCACAGAGAGGCTTGATGCTGTTGCCAGCATAGAAAGATGGATAGGAAGCTCCAGCCAGCTCAAGACATGTTGGCATCACGTCAAGGAAACTGCAGGGCTGCGCCATGATGGTGCCCTCCTTCTCCTTAGCCATTCCTGCAGGCCAGTGCACGATGGTGGGAGCCGCTGTGCCACCGTGGAACTGGGTGGTCTTCCAGTAGCGATAGGGCGTGTTGACAGCTCCTGCCCAACCTGTATGCAGATAGTTGTAAGTGAGCTGTCCGCCAGGCGTAGGCGAGTTGTGTACCACCATCTGTCCGCTGCGAGTGCGGTCGTGACGGTCGAAGTCTCCAATGCTGTAGTTCTCGCTGGATGCACCATTGTCGGAGGTGAAGATGATGAGGGTGTTGTCATAGATGCCCCTGCGCTTCAACTCGTCGATGATACGGCCTATGTTCTGGTCCACGCAGTCTATCATAGCTGCATGTACCTCCATATTGGCAGACTGGAAGGCCTTGTCCGTCTCGTCTTCCCATTTGCGTCCAGAAGCATTGGTGGCAACGGGCATCTCGTCAGGATTGATGAGGCCGAGTTCCAGCATACGGTTATAGCGGCGTTCGCGCAAGGCGTCCCAGCCGTCGTCGAACTTGCCCTTGTACTTCGCAATGTCCTGAGGCTTGGCTTGAACGGGCCAGTGCGGTTCCTGGAATGCGACGTACATGAAGAAGGGCTTGCCGTCGGCAGTCATCTCGTCCATCATATCGATGGCTTTGTCTGCCACGAAGTCGGCATAGTAGAAGTCCTCTGGAATGCTTTCTGTGAAGATAGGCTCCTCGTTATGAACGAGCGAGAATGGGTCGAAGTGGTCTGTAACGCCCCAGATGGTGCCCCAGTGCTGGTCGAACCCACGGTTGCAGGGATAGGTGTCGATAGGAGCGAAGGGACGATTGCCAAAATAGCTTTGATGGGAGAGCCACTTCATCTGGTCGTCTCTGTTGCCTATGCCTTGTGTGAGCGAGAGATGCCACTTGCCGCTCATGCCTGTATGATAGCCTGCATCTCGAAGCGCTTCTGGAATGGTCACGCAGTCGTGCGTAAGACTGAGTCCCATACCCGTGATGCCTACTGTCTGTGCATAGCGTCCTGTCAGGAGTTGTGCACGCGATGGACAGCTGCGTCCAGAGTTATAGAACTGTGTGAAGCGCATACCTGAGGTGGCTAGCGCGTTGAGGTTAGGGCTTTCCACTTCTCCACCGAAGCATTCGAGGTCGGAATAGCCCATGTCGTCCACCACGATGAGCATGATGTTGGGTCGTTGTGCCTGCCCCTGGGCAGAAGCTAATGTCGGCAACAAGGCTGGCAGCGCTGTCAGGGCGCGATGATAGTTCTTCATCTTTAGAATAATGGTTTAACTATTGTTGAGTCTTGTTTACTTTAGAATTTTCTTGTTGCCAATAATATTGATGCCACGCTGCATCTTGTTCATGCGCTGACCAGATAGATTGTAGATGGCCTCACCATTTTGAATTTTGAATTTTGAATTTTGAATTGATTCAATGCCTGTTGCATCGTCATCTTCAAAGCCATAGAATGCCTTGACACCTGCACCGTCGGACTGGAGATAGCCTATGCCAGCAGCTATGGTGGTACCAGCTTTAGCCTTATAGAAACCAACCTTGCTATCCTTCTCAGCCAGAATGTATTGAGAACCGTCGGCAGTAACGCCATCGGAAGTTTTCAGGTCATTGCCACTCATGTCGCTTTGGGAGGTAGTGGCAACAGTTGTATAAAGTCTACCCTTGAGAATGACTGCAGAGCCAGTGGGAACGTCGCTCACTTCTGTAAGGCTTACATAGGAACCAGAAACTGTTCCTTTATAGGCCTGTGCACCAAGCACGATGACATCTTCGCTGGCACAGAAGGTAGCGTAGCCAGCTGTTGTGATTGTCTGAGGTTCCAGTTCCGTAAACTTCCAGAAGGAACGGTGATTGGTTCCAGCAGCAGCAGCAAAGGTCTGTACGATATTATCGGCACGCCAGTTCCAACCAACGCAACCGCTGGTAAACTCCGTATTGGCTTGGTCTGCAGAGGTCAGGCCGAAACAGTCGTTACCTTCCTTGTCGCTGCAATTCACAATGACGTAAGCTACAGGAGCATCGCCCATCGTAATGGGTACTTCTGTTGCAGTGGCACATGTCTGGGCATAGCGGCCTGTCTTTACGTTCTTGACATAGAACTGACCGCTTCCGGCATCTTCGAACTGCCATAGACTGGCGTTATCGAGGCCACCCATTGCCAATTCGTCACCGCCATTGTCCTTGATATAGACATTGTTATCATTCCGGTTGGACATGATATAGACTTTGCTTGTGCTGATGGTTATAGGTGGTGTCACCAACGTCAGCTTCCAGAAGGAACGGTGGTTGGTGCCAGCGGCTGCTGCATAGGTCTGTACGGTATTGTCGTTCTTCCAGTTCCACCCAACGCAGCCTGACGTAAACTCAGTATTGCTCTGGTTGGTGGTAGTGAAACCGAACATATCGGTACCTTCTTCTGAGCATTCCTTCACACGATACTCAACGGGGGAATCGCCCATTGTCACATTGACCTCGGTTTCGGTGCTGCATTGCTGTGCATAGCGTCCTGTTTTCTTGTTCTTTAAGTAGTAGCAACCAGTATTGCCCGTTGCGATGAACTGCCAGTAACAGGCATCGTCGAGCGCACCCATTTGAATGATGTCGGCACCTGTATCCTTTACGTAGAGGTTGACATCATTGCGGTTTGTAATGGTGTAGTACTGGCCGTCTTCGACGGTGAGAGCAAACAATGTCTGTGCAGCACAGATAGCTGCGCAGAGCAGAAACAGAGATTTCTTCATTTTCTTGTAAGTTACTTTTTACCTATTAAGTTACTTTTTACCTATAATAATATAATGTAATACCTTAATGATATAAGCTAAAACATCATCATTTAATACCTTTTAATGTACAAAAATATACAAAATATTGATGTTATTTTTACGCCAACCCGTTAAATAATGTTAAAATTTGCAAAATATGTAAAATAAAGAGTAATGGTAACTACTATATTTACTGCTTAATTACAAATAAAGTCCTTTTTGTGGCTTTTAGGAGCCAAAGATTTTGCAGAAATGAAAAAGCCTACTAATTAATTATGAATTTTTACCTCTAAACCTCCTGTTGCAGACTTCTAAAGAGCCGATAAGTTAAGTGTAAAAAGGCATTTATGTAATGTTTTCGTAGCAAATGTCAAAAAGTTACGTAGAAAAACCATATTGTTATCTGAAATGTGGTGGGAATTTCCGTACTTTGCAAAGAATATAATAAAATTGAAGTGAATATGGAAGTTAAAGTGGTTCCGCGACTACAATCGCGCCTCGGTGCTAAAGCATCCGAGAAGTTAAAATTGAAGTTAAAAGGGACAATAGTGACGCTGCTGTCCGTTTTTACCTTTTCAATTTTTCAACTTTTCACCCTTTCCCTTTTCTCCCTTTCTGCCTATGCCATCAGCGATGATGCCATGATAGACTGGGGAGCTCCTATCGTAGAGGCTGGACGCACAGGCTGCGTCTATCCCATCAAGTACACGAAGACAGACCCCACGGCCGCTACTAACTGGAACCGCCTCGGCTTCGATGACAGCTCGTGGACAGACGGTTTCGGACCTATAGCGAATACGGGGTTTGGCGGTACGCTCGGAACGACGTTCGACGACGTGAATGACGGCGAATACAATGTGTGGTTCCGTAGGTATTTCACGTTGGAAGAGTCTTTCTTCGACAAGGATGTGTGGCTTGCCTGCGGACACGACGACGAGGGCGCCATCTATATCGACGGCAAGCTCCTCGTCAGCTGGGGGAACGAATGGAACTCCTCGGAATGCATCAAGCTTAGCAAGGAGCAGACCCGCTACCTGACGAAGGGCTACCACGTCTTCTCCATCTGGGCAAAGAACAACTTCGGTGGTTTCTATTACGACTGCGGACTCTATGGCAAGGCTACGGTTGACTGGAATGTGCCCTACCTGGTTGGTGCAAGGTCCGGCGTGCAGTACGACATTCTCTATACACGTTCACGGCCCTCGGGCACTACCTGGACCACGCTTGACTTCGATGATTCTGGCTGGAAGACGGGCAAGGGTCCTATAGGCGACATCAGCGGACCGGAAGGAACGGCTCCTGTGGGACTGAAATGTGCAGCTAACGACGGGGAATACAATCTCTGGTTCCGAAGGCACTTCACCCTCTCGAAGGACATCACGGAGCGTGAGGTCTGGCTGGCTTGCGGTCACGATGACGAGGGAGCTATCTACATCGACGGCGTGAAGATTGTGGGTTGGGGCAACGAGTGGGACTATGCCCGATTCCAGAAGTTGACCGACGCGCAGAAGGCTCTTCTCACCGAAGGCGACCACGTGATGGCGGTCTGGGCAAAGAATAATTTCGGAGGTTACTATTTTGACTGCGGTCTCTATGGCGTTGAGGGCGATGAACCGCTGGACCTGGTCCTCGCAGAGGTTTCTGTGGATTTCTCCACATGGGAGGAACATCCGCTGGTCAAGAAGTTCGGAGCGTATCAGACGCCTTGGGTAAGAAGCACAGAGCTTAACCGCGACCTGCCCAAACTGGCTCAGTTGGAAGCCCGCTCCATGCGCTACGAGATGTGCTGGGGTAACAACAACGCGTATGGCGAACCGTCCATCAGCGGTACGAAGGACAATTGGACCTACAACTTCACAAACTACGACAATCTGTTCCGGAGAATGAGACAGAACTCGCAGGCGCTCATCGTCTCGCATGGCTATTGTCCCAGCATCATCAACAATGGCGACAACCGCAATGTGCCGAGCGATTGGAACGTCTGGACGAAGATTAACCGTGACTGGGCTGAACACTGGAAAAAGCTTAACCTCGGCAACGAATATATAGAGGTATGGAACGAGCCCGACTGCGGCACGATGTTCTTCCTCGGTACGATGGAGGAATACTTCGACATCTACAAGTACGCAGCCCCAGCCATTGTGGAAGGCAATCCTGACCTGAAGGTTGGCGGTCCTGTGTCGGCCCTCAACAATTGGCACGATGCCTTCGGGAACTTTGTTATGCAGAATAACCTGCCTTGGGACTTCGTCTCGTGCCACGCCTACGGCACGCCTGGCTGGCAGTTCAGCACCATCCACGACGTGCTGAAGAAGTACAACCGCAAGGAAACGGAAATCCTGATGACCGAGTTCGCTCCCTATGGCACTGGTGCCCCCATCTGGAACGACGGGCCCGTCGAGAAGGCAGAGCATGCGATGCGCTTCTTCAACGTCGTGCCTGAGTTCCTGAGCACCATCGACCTCTCGCACGTCACCTGGGCGCAGTACATCGACGTGGTTGACGGCAACGGCAATACGCTCGTTGGTGCCGACAAGATGGGACTCCTCGACGGCTCCACAGGAAAGCGAAAAGCCATTTTCAATGCCTTCAAGCTCTACGGATGGATGCCCCTACAGCGAGCCTCTGTGAGCACCAATACCTCGCTCCAGGGCCTGGCCTCGAAGGACGACAACTGCGTGTGCGTCGTGCTCTGGAACAACAGCCCCCGCACCATGCCTATCTCCCTCTCGCTCAGCGACATCCCGTTCGGCAAGGGTTACATCGAGGTCTATCGCATCGACGAGGAGCACAACAGCTGGTACGAGACTCACAGGGATAACCTTACCCCTGAATATGCGGAAGACATCGACATCACAGACGGAAAGCAGGAACTGAGCGGCATCATCGGCAAGCGTGGCGTCTGGTTTGTCCGTATCATGGCAGACAAGGAGAAGTCATCCTTCGAGCCTGTGGAAATGGGACACGTCGTCCGCACCCACCAATACTACAACGACGGACGTGAAAGCACTTGTCCCTACGCCTATTTTGATGCCAAGACGTGGACGACCTCGCTCTCCCTCAACCAGATGCAAACCGGTTGGGCTGTAGTGGGTGTTACGGCAGAGAACCTGCCCGACGTGATTCATGTCAGCTCGACCCTTTCCGACGGCATCCGGACTATGGGACGCAATGCTGCCCTTGCTGTTCACATCGAGTATCAGACGGCAGAGGGATATACCAAGCACGATGTCTATTCATATAATAGTTTAGCAGCCACACGTCGCCAGTTTGCACCCTGGGAAACGCAGACATTTACAAGCTCCACGCAGGTGGAGGACTTCTCGGACTTCAATATTCCCCTCAAGGCCGAGGCTCCCGAAGGATGGACGGGGCGCGTCATCATTACCTACGAGTTGTCGAGCATGGGTAAGGGCGCGAAGGCAGACATCCGGCTGACACCAGGCAGCGAGGACGAAACTCCTGTTAATGAAGAATTAAGAATGAAGAATGAAGAATCTGGGACTGCCATCTATAATCTGGCTGGTCAGCGCTTACCCGACAAAATGTCGGATCAGGGTGTCGTCATTACAGGCAGAAAGAAGATTTTGAGGTTTTAAGGTTTTAAGGTTTGAGGTTTTGAGGTGAGATAACCTGAAAGCAAAGCGACCTTATAACCCTATAACCTTATAACCTAACGAAACTGGAGCTTGCGAAAGTTGAGCAAGTTAGAACAGGTTGGCGGGGATGCGCTGTTTGGCGTTTTCGAAATCCTCTACGGTGTCCAGTTCGCAGGAGAAAAGGTCACTGACATCGAGCACAGAAAATGTGTTGCCCTTCGCGATGAGACGCTGGAATGCCAGCTCGTAGAAGGTGTTCTCAAGGTGTTCCTGCTCCATCATTACCTCCAATTCCTTGTAGAGGGCTGTGGTGTAGGCCTTGCCCATTCGCTCGATGCCGAGACTCTCTCCGGCAGCCAAGGCAGGGTCGCAGGTCTTGCTGATTTCGGTGATGGCTCCGTCCCCCGCCATCACGACTTTCATCTCCTCCTCGCCAAGCTCGTGACGAATGAGGGTTAGCACATTGTCGTGCTTGTCCTCGAGGACACGCTTTACGATTTGGGGGTCGTAGAGGAGGTCGCTATCGAGCAGCAATACCTCTTCGCCCTCTGCTTCTGGACGGGCCAGCCAAAGGGAATAGATGTTGTTGGTCGTCGCGTAGTCCGCATTGTGGATGAAACGGACAGACCCACCTCGGTGCTCCCTTAAAGGGAGGAAGAGTTCAGGGTAGGTCTCGCGGACAAACGTCTCTATCTTCTCGTGCAGGTAGCCCGTCACGATGACGAACTCACGGATGCCACTGCTGATGAGGGCATCCATGGAGCGTTGCAACAGGGTGCGCTCCCCAACCCGAAGGAGGCTCTTCGGAGTGTGGAGTGTGAGCGGACGGAGTCGCGACGCTGTGCCTGCGGCAAGAATGACAGCCTTCATAGTTAGTTAGAGTTAAGAGTTATGAATTAAGAGTTAAGAAAAAATGTATAGGCAGTCTTAATATTTGCCGAAACAAAACTATCTTTTTTAACTCTTAACTCTTAATTCTTAACTTATAATAAATCCTTAATTGTATCCACCACGGTCTGAATCTGTTCGCGGCGGCCGAGGGTGATGCGGAGGCAGTCCTCCAAACCTTTGTCAGCCATGAACTTAATCTTGTAACTCTGGTCGGCAAGTGCCTTCTGGAGCTTCTCCTTGATGGCGGTGGGGTACTTGATGAGGATGAAGTTGGCTACGCTCTTATAGACCTTGAAGCCGGGCTTGTTGCCGAGTTCCTTGTAGAAGAGCTGGCGGTCCCATTCCATCTCGTCTGCCACCTTGCGGTAGTGTTCGTCGCTCTCGAGGGCTGCCAGGGCAACTGCCTCTGAGAAACGGTTGTAGCCCAGATATTTGTTGCAGTAGCTGAGGAACTGGTCGTGACCCGGACCGATGAAGGCGAAGCCGACGCGCAGTCCTGGCAGACCGTAGAACTTGGAGAGTGTGCGTGAGATGATGAGGTTGTTGTACTTGTTCACCAGGGGTGCGATGTAGTCCACATCGGTCGTGATGAAGGAAGCGTATGCTTCATCGACAAGTACCATTGTATCGGAGGGGATGTTCTCCATGATGTGGCCTATCTCCTCGCTTGTGAGGCTGTTGCCAGTCGGGTTGTTGGGCGATGCCAGAAGGAGCATCCGGGGATGTATGCGGTTGGTGTATTCGATAACCTCATCGACGTTGTAGGCGAAGGTGTCACCCGTCTCGTAGAGCGGATACATCTCGAAGGAGCCGCCGCATTCGCCAGCTACGCGATTGTAGTACCACCATGAGAACTCAGGGATGAGTATGGTCTTGTTGTCGCCCTTCATGAGGAAGTAGTGGATGGCGTTCTTGAGCATCTCCTCACCGCCATAGCCCAGCAGAATATGCTCCTCTGGAACACCGTATATTTCGCTGAGACGCACGGTGATAACGCTCTTCTTTCCCTGGTCGTAGATGCGGGTATAGAAGCAAAGCGTGCGGGGGTCGAAATTCTCTATGGCTTCGAGGACCTTCTTGGAGGGTTCGAAATTGAATTCGTTTCTATCAAGATAGTTCATAATTATCTTTTGTTTTAGTTTTGGCGTGCAAAGGTACGAAAAAAGGTTGAAAGGTTAAAAGGTTAGCGAAAAAAAACGCGAAAGATGTGGCATTATTGAAAAAGATGTTGTACTTTTGCGGTTTGATAGTACATAATTTAAGGCATAAATATGTTCCAAGAACTCAAAAACAAATATCTCGCCACACTCAAGTCAACCGAGACGGAAGATTGGCTTGACTATCGTGTGGTGAGACCTTTTAGCTATTTATGGGCATTGGGCTTTGCAAAGCTCGACATTCACCCCAACACGGTTACCATTATATCCATGATTATTGGCGCCATCAGCTGCTTCTTCTTTGCTCACGGCAGTTTCTACTACGAGGGTTGGAATGGCCTTTGGCTCAACATCATCGGTGTCCTGTTGCTCTGTGTGGCAGATATCCTTGACTGCACAGACGGGCAGTTGGCCCGCATGACAGGCAAGAAGAGTCGCTTGGGGCGCATCCTGGACGGTATGTCGGGCTTCGTGTGGTTCATCCCCATTTATTATGCCATCATGTACCGCTTCTATTGCTACCATACGTTGGAATTCGGTTTCCTTGGCATTCCCGACACGGAGCAGAATGTGCTCATTGCCACTGCTATTGTCGTCGTGTTGGCACACTATTCGGGCTTCGTAGGTATGGGTGGACAGCAACGTGTGGCCGACTATTACATCCAGATACATCTTTTCATGACCAAGGGAGAGAAGGACAGCGAGTTGGACAATTCCGAGCAGCAGAAGAAGGCCTATGACGAGACGCCTACGGAAGGGAACCGCCTCTGGAAGTTCTTCCTCAAAGGCTACATCGACTACACGCGCAAGCAGGAAAAGACGACGCCAGAGTTCCAAAAACTCTTAGCCACCCTGCGCGAGAAATACGGCAATGCCGGCAATATGCCCGATGACATACGCCAGGAGCTGCTCCGCGAGTCGAGGCGTATCATGCCCTGGAACGCAATGCTCACCTTTAACTTCCGCACAGGCATGTTCTTCCTCTTCTGCCTCATCGACCTGCCCGCTTGCAATTTCCTCTTCGAGATTATCTGCCTAGGGCTCCTGACCCTATGCATCAACCGCCACCACGAAGCTTGTTGCAAAAGGATAAGCAATGAAATAGCATGAAGTGGAGCTGGAATAATTTCTTTTTTATCCTTGGCATCGTCTGTGTCGCGGTGATGCTTTTCACCTTCGACGTCAGTTTCGTCGAACTTTGGGGGCACATCTGTCGTGCAGGTTATTACCTCATCCCAATTGTGGGCATCTGGATTGTCGTCTATGGCATCAATGCCCTTGCGTGGATGTCGGTCATCAAAGGCAATACAGACCCTGACGAACGCGTTGGCTTTTGGAGAATCTATAAGCTGACCATTACTGGATATGCTCTCAACTATGCCACTCCAGTAGGCGGTTTGGGCGGAGAACCTTATCGGATTATGGAGCTGAGCAAGGACATGTCGAAGCAACACGCCACCTCTTCCGTCATCCTTTACGCGATGTTCCACGTCTTTGCGCACTTCTGGTTCTGGTTCACGTCAGTTTTCCTTTACCTTGCACTTGCGGCAACAGGTGACCTTCCTTTTGATACGACGGTTGCCATTTCGCTCGGTCTCATTGTGGTCTTCTGCCTGATTGCCTTCTACCTCTTCTCGAGAGGATACAAGTACGGACTTGTCGTCAGGGTTATTCGCTGGATAGGGCATCTGCCGCGACTGAAGGGTTGGAGTGACCGTTTCCTTGCAGCCCATGCTGAAGCTTTGCATAATGTGGATGCACAAATAGCTGCATTGCATCAACAAAGCCGCAAGAACTTCTATGCAGCCTTGGGATTGGAGTATTTGTCGCGCATTGTCCAAAGTGCCGAAGTGCTCTTTATGTTGCTGCTTCTCGGCCTTGACTGTGGCGGAGGTATTGACGGCATCACCCTGACCTTCCTGCATTCCATCCTCATTGTATCGCTTACCACGCTCCTTTCTAACTTGATAGGCTTCCTGCCCATGCAGCTCGGAGTACAGGAGGGCGGCTTTGCCCTCTCCACGGCAGCAATGGGTTTGACCGCTGCGGACGGCCTTTTCGTGAGCATCATTTGCCGTATACGTGAGATAATATGGATATTCATCGGTATCATGCTGATGCGGGTCGGAAACAAAGAAAAAGCACAGAATAGCGTATAATTTTTACTTTTTCTCAATAATTTTTCACTTTTCACTTTTCACTTTTCACTTTTTGTCGTATCTTTGCAGCCGCATTTGCGAAACAGTGCCGACGAGAGGTGCTGTTCGACAAACAAGTTCAACACATAACAAAACAAAATTATGTACTTAGATTCAGCTAAGAAAGAAGAGATTTTTGGCAAGTATGGCCAGAGCACTACCGACACTGGTAGCGCTGAGAGCCAGATTGCTCTGTTCAGTTACCGCATTGCTCACCTGACCGAGCACATGAAGCAGAACCGCAAGGACCACAGCACCGAGCGTGCACTGACTGGTCTGGTAGGCAAGCGTCGCGCCCTGCTCAACTACCTGAAGGCTCGCGACATCACCCGCTATCGTGCAATTGTCAAAGCTCTCGGCCTGCGTAAGTAATTTGCGCAGCTCCGCTGGAAAAGAAGAAAAGGCTGCATTCCCTTTTGGGCTTGCAGCCATTTTTCTTTTAACTATGAATTATGAATTATGTTCCGCAACTACGTCCGCAACTAACATTGCGCCTTTCCGCTAAAGCGTGTAAGAACCCGCCTTTGTTCTTCGCAAAGCTCAGGCGCAGGCGGAACTAAAGAATCAAAGAATTATGAATTGTGAATTATGAATTGGAAAAAGTTTCTCCCCGATGTGCTGGCTGTGTTGTTCTTCGTGGCTGTCAGCGTAGTGTATTTTATCGTTCCCATTCGCGACGGACTGGTCCTGACCGGTCACGACCACACAGGCGGTGTGGGCAGCGGAGTGGAGATGGAGCAGTATCGCGCCACTCATAACGGCGAGCGTACCAGATGGACCAATACGCTCTTCTGCGGTATGCCCACCTATCAGATGAGTCCCAGCTACCGCAGCACTGAGACGCTGAGCACGCTGGAGCGTGTCTATCAGCTCGGCCTGCCCGGTCTCTCGGCCTATGCAGCCTACGTCTTCATGATGCTGCTGGGCTTCTACATCATGCTCAGGGCGTTTGATTTCCGCGTGTGGATGGCAGCCCTCGGTGCCGTGCTGTGGGCATTCAGCAGCTACTACTTCATCATCATCCAGGCAGGACATATCTGGAAGCTCCTGACCCTGAGTTTCATTCCGCCTACCATTGGCGGCATGGTGCTCTGCTATCGTGGAAAGTATCTGCTCGGCATCGTCGTGACAGGCTTCTTTACAGCCATGCAGGTGCTCAGCAACCACGTGCAGATGAGCTACTACTTCCTCTTCGTCATCGGCCTGATGGCTTTGGCGTTCCTCATCGATGCCATTCGCCAGAAGACATTCGCCAACTGGCTTCGTGCCACCCTCTGCTTCGCCATTGGCGGCATACTGGGTGTCTGCATCAACCTCAGCAACCTCTACCACACTTGGGAGTACAGCAAGGAGAGCATGCGCGGCAAGAGCGAGCTGACGCAGAAGACCAAGGACCCTGCCGACCAGACCACCAGCGGACTGGAGCGCAGCTACATCACCATGTGGAGCTACGGCATTGGCGAGACCTGGACATTGCTCGTACCCAACACCAAGGGCGGAGCCAGTCAGCTGCTGGCAGACAACAAGACCGCCATGAAACATGCCAAACAGGACTTCACTCCCATCTATCGTGGCTTCACCCAGTACTGGGGCGAACAGCCCGGTACCAGCGGTCCCGTCTATGTCGGAGCCTTCGTGCTGATGCTCTTCTGGCTTAGCTTCTTCATCCTGAAGGGTCCCATGAAGTGGTGCCTTCTGGCAGCCACAGCCCTGAGCATCATGCTCTCGTGGGGCAAGAACTTCATGGGCTTCACCGACTTCTTCCTCGACTACGTGCCCATGTACGACAAGTTCCGCACCGTAGCCAGCATCCTCGTCATTGCCGAGTTCACCATCCCCTTGCTCGCCATGTTGGCGCTGAAGAAGGTGATAGAAGATCCCGACTGCCTGCGTGGTAAGGAAGACCATCTTTCGCGCGTACATTATATTACTATAAGCTTTGCCCTGACCGGAGGCATGGCGTTGCTCTTCTGGCTCATGCCCGATGTCTTCTTCGGCAACTACATCTCCACTTCCGACCAGGCCTACATGCAGCAGTACGTCAATGCCGGCTACATTCCGCAGGAGATGGCGGGACAGATTCTGAACAACATGAGCGAGATGCGACGCGCCATGTTCACTGCCGACGCCTTGCGCAGCTTCATCGTCGTGGCCATCGGTACGGTCCTGTTGCTGGCTTACCGCTTCGGCAAGCTCAAGGCGACACCGATGGTGGCAGGCGTCATCGTGCTCTGCCTCGTGGATATGTGGGGCATCAACAAGCGATACCTCAACGACGGCATGTTCTCACGTCCGCAAAGCAATGAGCAAGCCTTCCCGCAGAGCGAGGCCGACCGCATCATCTGTCAGGACACGGACACCTACTACCGCGTGCTGAACCTGAGCGTCAGCACATTCAACGACAACACCACCTCCTACTACCACAAGAGCATTGGCGGCTATCATCCTGCCAAGCTGCGTCGCTACCAGGAACTCATCGAGGAGCACCTGCAGGGCGAGATGAGCCGCATCAACCAGGCAGTAATCGAGAATGCCGGACATTTGGAGAACTGTCCTGGCGACAGCCTCTTCCCCGTGCTCAACATGCTCAACACGAAGTATGTCATCCTCCCGTTGAAGGACGACGGCAAGCTGCCCGTTCAGAATCCTTGGGCTCAGGGCAACGGATGGTTCGTCAGCAGGATAGAATACGTTCCCGATGCCGATGCCGAGATAGCAGCCTTGCACGATGCCGACCTCAGGAATACGGCTGTGGTCGATGAACAGTTTGCTGACATCCTTGGCAAGGAAGCGCTACAAAGCGACAGTACAGCCATCGTGGAACTGACCGGCTACGAGGCCAACCGCCTCACCTATTGCGTGAAGAGCGAGAAGGGTGGGGTAGTCGTGCTGAGCGAGATATACTATCCCGGCTGGACCTGTACCATCGATGGTGAGGCAACGGACATTGCCCGTGCCAACTACGTGCTGCGTGCCGTCAGGGTACCAGCCGGAGAGCACGAGATGGTCATGACCTTCGACCCGCAGACCGTCCACATCACCGAGACCATCGCCTACGCCGCCCTCGCCCTCCTGGCACTGCTGCTGCTACTGCTGATCGCAAAAAGGGTGAAAGGGTGAAAATTGAAAGGGTTAAAAGTTAAAGCGGTTCTGATTTGTTTGCTTCTTGCATCGTGTGGCAGGCAGGCAAACAGGGTTATCCATCAGGCTGAGCTGCTGATGCAGGAGCAGCCTGACAGTGCGTTGCACCTGTTGCAGGCCGTAGATAGGCATTCCCTTTCGGGCAGAAGGCTTGCCCGCTATGCCCTCATCTATTCCATAGCGCAGGACAAGAGCGGGATTGATGTCGCGAATGATTCCCTGCTCCGCATTGCCTACAACTACTACAGCCGCCATTCTGAGGATTCCCTCTATGCCCGTAGCCAGTACTACATGGGGCGGTACTACATGATGGTGGACAGCACAAAGCAGAGCGAGGACTGTTTTCGCACTGCTGCCCGCTATGCTGAGGAGCGTGGGGAATACTATACCCTATATCTGGCGCTCAACAGGCTGGCAGCTCAGGTTCGGTATTCCGATGCAGCCTGTGCCCTGAAATACAGCCAGAAGGCTCTTCAGGTTTATTCTGAGCACTGCCCACGCAACATCACGAACAAGATTCTCCTTTTGGTTAATATTGGCGATGCTTTTATATTGAGTAACAAGGAAGACTCTGCCCTGTATTACATGGACATAGCCCTCGAAGAGGCAACCACCGTGGGCGACTCCAATATGGTTGGCGGGGTGTTGCAGGAGAAGTCACTGGTATATACCAAGCTGAAGGATTACCCTCAGGCACTGTCCTTGGCAAAAGCAGCATGGGAGAAATCTCTGGTTAAGGACGTGAATCTTGCTTCCCGTTTGGCAGATTGTTATGCCGATGCAGATTCTGCTCGTCAGGCAAGGGAACTGTATTCTGCAATTATACGAACTGGTAATTATAAACACCAGTATTTAGCGTATAAGAATCTTGCAATTTTGGCGGCGAAGGATAATGATGCATCCTTGTCCTTGGCATATTCCGACTCTTCCTACGAGTGTATGGAGGCGATATACACGCAGGCATTGAAGGTCAAATCGGAGTATTATCAAGACCTGATTCGCTTGGAGAAGGAGAATCGGCAGAAGGAAACAGAAATTCTTCATAAAAGGATATATATCCTGTGCTGTCTCATGCTCCTGATTATTGTGGTGATGACGGGCGTATATATATATAATAATGTAAGGAATAGGGCCAAGCGCAAGTCGGCGGTTGAGCGTGAGCGGCATCTGCTTCATGAGCAGTTCGCACGCAAGGAGTTGAAGTACAAGAATGCCCAACTGGCTTTGATGCGGAAAATGGTGATGGAGAAATACGACTTCTACCAAAGGATTGAGGAACAGGCGGGGAGCGGCAAGCACATCACCCTTGCTCCGAAAGACTGGAAGGAGATATCCGACTTCCTCAATGTCACGAGTGACGGTTTCCCCCAGCGTTTGAAGGATGCCTATCCCAAGCTACGCGACAAGGACTACCAGTTTTGCATGTTAGTGCGGCTTGGTTTCTCCAATAAGAGTCTCGCCAACATCTATAGCATTGCAGAGACTTCCATGAAGCAGAAGCTTGTAAGCTACAAAAAACTGCTGGATATCCCCGACAAAACAGCCTCTTTCAAGCAATTTATAGCCAATTTCTAACGGGATTTTTTGCAGAAAAATGAAAATACTAACCTCTTCCAAACGCGGAAGGGGTTATAATTTGTTGTGTCACAGGTGAATGCAGGAGAGTCAAAAACTAACCTAAGCAGAGAACAACATATAGGATAATCGCCGTACCTTTGCCGCCACAAACCTAATTATTAACCCAAAATCATTTTTAATTATGAAAAAGTTTTTTATGTTTGTAGCTGCGATGGTAGCTCTCATGACACTCTCAGTTTATGCAAATGACATCGTTATCAAATTGGAAGTAGAAGGTCATACTTCTGTTCCACGTTCGGAGTTACCTGTCATTACGGCAAGGATTGATAATGACAACATTTGCAGAACCAATGTAAGTGAGTATTCAGGAAATATTGCTGTAGCCGTAAAGAATGCTGCAGGCGATACGCTGATTTCCCACACAGAAGCAGTCTTCGACAGCACACAGTTTATGACTGATGTGTCAAACCTTGAAGACGGAAGTTATACCATTACCTATACACTGGAAGACAGCACCGTATTGGGCGGAGACTTTGAGAAGGAATGAAGATACTAACAATCATTCCATAATTATATGCGCATCATACAAACCTTTTGGTCAGCAGGACGTAACCCTCTGGAGTATAGCTTCGGGTGGTTACGTCCGGAGTACAACCTCATGTCGTGGGTCCTTAGTTGTCTATGTCTAAGGAAGTACTACGATGAGGTAGCCCTCTACGCTGACG
>JAILRU010000059.1 GCA_024697945.1 Bacteroidaceae bacterium | reverse complement strand
AAAGAACGTCAGCTTCGAGAAGACGACTTTCAATGAGCTGCCCTACAAGTTCGAGGCCGGCACACCCGACTATGTGGCATCTACCGGCCTGGCCCGCGCGCTCGACTTTGTCAGTTCCATAGGCTTCGATGCCATCGGAGCCCACGAACGCGACCTCACGGCCTACGCCATGCAGCGCCTCATGGAGGTGGAGGGCATGAAGATTTACGGGCCAAGCATCGAGGAGCACGATGCCGTCATCTCCTTCCAGGTAGGCTACATCCACCACCTCGACATGGGCACGCTGCTCGACCGCCTCGGCATCGCCGTCCGCACAGGCCACCATTGTGCCGAGCCCCTCATGCGTCGTCTGGGCATCGAGGGCACCTGCCGCGCCAGTTTCGCTCTTTACAACACACGCCAGGACATCGATGCACTTGTCGCCGGCATACAGCGCGTCAGCCAGATGTTCTGAGGGAAACGCTCATCGTGGCAGGGGGTGTTCGTTGAATATTCATGAAGATTCAATTGAATGTACATGAATATTCAATTGAACATTCATGTACATTCAATGAACTCGGCGTGGGGAGTGGAGTGATTCACCCTTTCGAGACTCCTCCAGAAGGCTGGGATTTCTTGTAACACAACACTATATCTTGGCAAACGCCGTGCTAACTCTCCCCTTTTTCGCCGCTTTTTGTCCTAAATCACGGTGCTTTGACAAAATATGTCTGACAAGAAAGGGTAAATCGCGAAGAATTGTGTAACTTTGTACGCAAAAGCATGTATAACCTAAAACCATTGTACTCATGAAACGACTCTATTCTCTTTCCCTGCTCGCTCTCCTTTGTCTGACGGGCGGCAGGGCTTGGGCGCAAACGACGTTCAGTCAAGGCAATTTTGCCTACACCGTGACAAGTTCGAGCGCCAAGACCGTATCGGTTGCCATGAAGAACAACACGATTAGCGGCGACATTGTCATCCCTTCGTCGGTGACCTACAGCGGAAACACCTACACCGTGACCTCTGTTTCCGACTACGCCTTCAGCGATGCACGCGACATCACTTCCGTCAGCATTCCCGGCACGGTGACGAGTCTCGGCAATAGAGCCTTCGGCGACTGCCACGGCCTGACGAAGATCACCTTCGAGGAGAGCTCGCAGCCGCTTTCGATAGTCTGCGGCTACTACGGCTCGTTCCAATACTGCGACGCCGACAAGTCCGTGTATGCCTACCGTAACCTGACACCAAACGAAGAAAATTCCCCGTTCTACGAAGTCACCAGCGTGACTGTCGGCGGCAAAGCGACCACCGTGACCAGCTGCTTGTTCAAGGGACAGGACAAGCTGACCAGTATCACCATAGGGAGCAGCGTGAAGAGCATCGGCAACTATGCGTTCAATGGTTGCGGCGACAGAGATGGCGTGGTAGAGCTGGTGCTGACATTAGGCAACAATGTGACCAGCATTGGCACGGGAGCTTTCTATGGCTGTGAGGCGCTGAAGTCGCTCACGCTGCCGTCTGCGCTGACACTTATCGATAACAATGCCTTCCAGTACACAGGCATCTACAGCCTCGTCATTCCGGCAGCGGTGGACAGTATCGGCGAAAGAGCGTTCGGTGATTGTCATAACCTCGCCGACATCCACATCGAGAACTGCGACAGGCCGTTGAAGATGAAAGAGGGTTATTACGGCCCCTTCAACTTCAGCGACGCCGACAAGACCGTCTACATCGGTCGCAACCTGAAGCTTACCGAAGACGGCAATCCCTTCATCAACGCCACCAGCGTGGTCTTCAGCAACAACGTGACCGCCATCAACAAGAATCTGCTCTACGGAAGCAAGAAACTGACCAGCATCACCATTGGCAGCGGCGTGACCACCATTGGCGACGGTGCTTTCTATGACTGCGGCGACGACGAAGGCGTGGTTGAGCTGGAGCTGTCGATAGGCAAGAACGTGACCAATATTGGCATGAACGCTTTCTACAGTTGCGAGGCGTTGAGGTCGCTCACGTTGCCATCCACGCTGAAACTTGTCAGCGGCTATGCTTTCTCAAAAACAGGCATCTCCAGCATCGTCATTCCGGCTGCGGTTGACAGTCTCGGCGATAGAGTGTTCGGCGAATGTCCAAACCTCGCCAGCATCCACATCGAGAACAACAGCAAAGAGCTGATAATGCGTAATGGTTACTATGGCACGTTCGCATACAGCGATGCCGAAAAGACCGTCTATGTGGGGCGCAACCTGAAGCTCAACGACAAGACAACTGCCTTCGGTGATAATGCAATCAGCGTTGTGTTCAGTAATAATGTGACGCTCATCAACGACAAGTTGTTTTCTGGAGATAAGAAGCTGAACAGCATCTCTATTGGCAGCGGCGTGACCACCATCGGAAGACAGGCTTTCTATGATTGTGGCGACGACGACGGGGTGGTTGAGCTGGTATTGTCGATGGGCAGGAACGTGACTGCCATCAACGAAGAAGCTTTCCGCAGCTGCGAGGGATTGAGGTCGCTCACACTTTCACCCACATTGAAGTTTATCGGAGGCTATGCTTTCTCAAACACAAACATCTCCAGCCTCGTCATTCCGGCAGCTGTTGACAGTATTGGCGATAGAACGTTCGGCGAATGTCCAAACCTCACCAGCATCCGCATCGAGGACAGCAGCAATAAGCTGAAGATATCAGACGGCTACTATGGCACGTTCGCATACAGCGATGCCGAGAAGTCCATTTACTTGGGACGAAACCTGAAGCTCGTCAACGACGATGAAATTTTAAGCAACATCACAGACATTGAGTTCGGCACGAAAGTGACAAGCTTCGCCGCAAAGTTGCTCAATTCCCAGCAGAACCTCAACAGCATCAAAGCACCATGGACGACGCCTATCAGCGTCACAGACGACCACTTCTCGGAGAACATTTTCAACAACACCATTCTGATTGTGCCCAGCAGCGCGCTGAATGCTTACAGGGCTCATGCTGTGTGGAAGAAGTTCAAGAACATCCAAGCTGGCAACTTCACGGAGGAAGAGGAGGAAGTCATTACGATGACTGGCAGCTACGCGACCTTCAGCAGCCCGCAAGACCTTGACTTCTCCGGCACGACACTGAGGGCGTACATCGCCTCCGGCTTCAACAAAGCCACGAATCAAGTGCTGCTGACGCCCGTAACCGACGTGCCGGCTGGTACCGGCGTGTTCCTTGTCGGCACTCCCGGCGAGACCTACCAGGTTCCGCACGCCAACAGCATGTCCTACTACGTCAACCTCTTCCAGCCGAATCTGCAGCAAAGCGTCGTCTCTTCCACAACCGGAGGCTACAGCAACTACACCTTCGACGACCAAGGTGGCAGCCCGGGCTTCTATCCCATCAACGGCAGCACGACCCTCAAGGCACAGACGGCTTACCTGCAATTGCCTACAAGTTTCGTCACGGCGGGCGTGAAGGTGAACATCATCTTTGAAGAAGATGTCATCGACGGAATAGAATCCTTCCTCTTGGAGACGGAAGAGGGAGCCATCTTCGACCTCGCTGGTCGTCGCCTCAGCAAGATGCAGAAGGGCATCAACATCGTGAACGGAAGGAAGATTGTGGTCAGGTAAGAGCCACACCGCCTTTTGGAGTATAACGCAAAACACCCCGGGCTGTCGAGCTCGGGGTGCTTTATGTTAGGACTTATAGGACATAATGCCTATGTCTCGTTGGGTCTTATTATTCTTCGGGACGAGGACGATGCTCCCAGCGCTCACCGCGTTCGGGACGTTCGGGACGTTCGCCACGCTCGGGACGTTCGCCACGCTCAGGACGTTCGCCGCGCTCTGGACGGGGACGGCGCTCACCACGCTCGGGACGGGGACGACGTTCGCGTTCACGTTCAACATAACCTTCGGGCTTTTCGAGCAGGGCGCGACGGCTCAGCTTGAACTTGCCAGTCTTCGGGTCAATCTCCAGGAGCTTGACTTGCAGTTTGTCGCCCTCCTTGATGCCTGCCTCCTCGACGGTCTCGAGTCGCTTCCAGTCGATTTCGCTGATATGGAGCAAGCCGTCCTTGCCGGGCATGAACTCCACGAAGCAACCGTAAGGCATGATGCTGCGGACGGTGCCTTCATAGACTTCGCCTATCTCGGGCACGGCGACGATGGCCTTAATCTTCGCGATGGCTGCATCGATGACGTCCTTGTTGGGACCGCTCACCTGAATCTTGCCGACGCCGTCTTCCTCGTCGATGGCAATGGTGGCACCTGTCTCTTCCTGCATGCCCTGGATAATCTTTCCACCCGGGCCGATGACGGCACCGATGAATTCCTTCGGGATGATCATCTGCTCGATGCGAGGTACGTGAGGCTTCAGCTCTGGACGCGGCTTGTCGAGCGTCTTCATCATCTCTGCGAGGATATGTTCGCGGCCTGCCTTTGCCTGCATGAGTGCCTTCTCGAGAATCTCATAGCTGAGGCCGTCGCACTTGATATCCATCTGCGTAGCGGTCAGGCCGTTCGGCGTGCCGGTGGTCTTGAAGTCCATGTCGCCGAGGTGGTCCTCGTCGCCAAGGATGTCAGAGAGCACGGCGTACTTGTCCTCGCCGGGATTCTTGATGAGACCCATGGCAATGCCGCTGACGGGAGACTTGATGGGCACACCGGCGTCCATCAATGCCAAACAACCTGCACAGGTGCTGGCCATTGAGCTGGAGCCGTTGCTCTCCAGGATGTCGCTCACCACGCGGATGGTGTAGGGGAAGTCCTTCGGGAGCTGTCCCTTCAGGCCGCGCCATGCGAGATGGCCGTGACCAATCTCGCGACGACCTACGCCGCGCTGTGCCTTTGCCTCGCCTGTCGAGAAGGGCGGGAAGTTGTAGTGCAGCAGGAACTTCTGGTATTCGCGGACAAGCACATCGTCGATGAGCTTCTCGTCGAGCTTTGTGCCGAGCGTACAGGTAGCGAGAGACTGTGTCTCGCCGCGGGTGAAGATGGCACTGCCGTGAGGTCCGGGCAGCGGGCTTACCTCGCACCAGATGGGGCGAATATCGGTAGTCTTACGGCCGTCGAGGCGAATGCCTTCGTCCAGGATGCAGCGACGCATAGCGTCCTTCTCCACATCGTGATAGTAACGGTCGATAAGCGTGTTCTTCTCTTCAAGTTCTTCGGGAGCCATATCGGCATGAGCCTCGGCGTAAGCGGCCTTGAAGTCCTCGCGGATAGCCTCGAAAGCCTCAGCACGTGCTTGCTTCTCGAGGCCCTGCTTCGTGACGTCGTATGCCTTCTGATAGCACGCCTCGCGGACAGCTTCGCGCAGTTCGTCGTCGTTCACCTCGTGGCAGTACTCGCGCTTCACGTCCTTGCCGAGCTCTTTGCTGAGCTCCTTCTGGAGGCGGCACATCGGCTTGATGGCCTCGTGAGCACACTTGAGGGCAGCGAGGAGGTCGCTCTCCTGCACTTCCTTCATCTCGCCCTCCACCATCATGATGTTCTCTTCGGTAGCGCCAACCATGAGGTCCATGTCGGCCTCGGTGAGCTGCTGGAAGGTGGGATTGATGACGAACTCGCCGTTGATGCGAGCCACGCGCACCTCTGAAATGGGGCCCTCGAAGGGGATATCGCTGCAAGCCAAAGCTGCAGAAGCGGCAAAGCCAGCCAGAGCATCGGGCATGTCCACGCCATCGGCAGAGAAAAGGATAACATTCACATACACTTCAGCATGATAATTGCTGGGGAAAAGGGGGCGCAGGGCGCGGTCCACGAGACGACAAGTCAGTATCTCGTCGTCGTTTGCCTTACCCTCACGCTTTGTGAAGCCGCCGGGAAAACGTCCGGCAGCAAAATACTTTTCTCTGTACTCAACCTGTAAGGGCATGAAATCTGTGCCGGGAACGGCATCTTTAGCTGCGCAAACAGTGGCCAGGAGCATCGTGTTGTTCATGCGGAGCATCACGGAACCATCGGCTTGCTTGGCAAGTTTCCCGGTCTCGATGCTGATGGTTCTTCCATCAGGCAACTCGACTGTCTTTGTAATTACGTTCATCTTGATTTGGTTAAAACTTATTGTTTCTATAACATCTTGTATAAAAAATCGCACAAAGGTACGAAAAAGTTAAGAGTTAAGAGTTAAGAGTTAAGAGTTTTTTTTCTTATTTGTTCAAGATATTATATAATTATGAACTATGAACTATGAACTATGAACTAAAAATGTGTACCTTTGCATAGAAATAAGTCGAATAAGAGAAATGAACAACAAGGAATACCTCGTTATTAGCCGCAGCAATGGCACAACGAAAACAGGCTCACCCTATGCCTCGCTCAAGGTGGCATCGCTCACAGAAACCATCAATGTAGCCGTCTGGGATATGCCACCAACGGCAGAGCCACAAGTCGGGGGACTCGTCGTTTTTTATAACATCAAGGACAACGACGGCAAGAAGTCATGCGACTTCCGTGACCTCAAAGCCTGTGGCGAGCCCTTGCTCGACCATCCCCTCTACAACCTGTTGCCCCGCCCTATTCGCAGGGATGTTTGGGACAACACAATCCAGAATCTGCTTGGCTATTGCAGCGACAAGGCATTGATGGCAATCATCGATGAGTTTGCCGGTCGTTTCTTTGAGCCGTTCAGCCTCTATCCCGCAGCCACCAGTATGCACCATGCCTACCCGGGAGGCCTGCTCAACCATACCCATCAGATGCTCCACATGCTCGAAGGGCTCTATCCCTGTCTGCCCTATCAGATTAAGGTGGAGCATTGCATCCTGGCTATCCTCTTCCACGACTGCGGCAAGATGAACGAATACAACAAACAGGGTGAAGCACAGCCCGATATGTATCTGCTTGGCCATATCTACATCGGAGCCCACTGGTTGCAGAACATCCTTGATGGCAAGGGCTTTGACAAGGAAGAGACGAAGCGCATCGTGCATTGTGTCCTGGCACATCATGGCAATCGCGAGTTCGGAAGTCCTGTCGTTCCCTGCACCCAGGAGGCCATCGTGGTGAGTCATATCGACAACCTTAGTGCCAAGACCGATACGCTGGAAGGCGCTGGTGATATGGAATACGTCAATGCATTGGGAACGAAAAAAGTGGCGCCTTTAGTCCATAGTTCATAGTCCATAGTCCATAGTTTAGAGTTAGGATGAATTACCAGAAAGAAGAACTTCAGCAATTGCAGGGTGCGCTCTATGAGACGCTTGCTGAGGTGAAGCGTATCTGCGACAAGCATGGCATCCGTTACTTCGTGACGGGTGGCACGGCTATCGGTGCTTATTTCTGGCAGAAAATCCTTCCTTGGGATGATGATGTCGATGTGGGTATGATGCGTCCCGATTATGAGCGTTTTGCCAAGATAGCACAGGCGGAAATGGGTGACCGCTTTTTCCTACAGACTCCCGACACAGAGCCCCATACGCCTTTCTACTTCATGAAGGTGCGGATGAATGGTTCCCGTTTTTCTGAATCAACGTTTCGCCATATCAAGATGCATCAGGGCATCTACATCGATATCTTCCCCTTCGATAAGATTCCCGAACAGGCATGGCTCCAACGCTTACAGCACCGCCTACTCTACTTCTTCAATGGCCTCTTCATAGCCAAGGAGATATGGCAATGGAAACATTGTGGCAAGTGCGACATTCCAGAGCCACGCCCCAGAGGATGGCTGCCCTGCTTTTTCACACGGGTGCTCATCACATTATTGAGCAAGCACACTATATATAATATAATGTATAAGATTCAGACCGCTTTCAATGGTCGGGACTTGCCGCTTTTGGGGCACCATCAGCACCCGAATGAAGTGAAGAATATCATCACCAAGAGCGAGCGGGTGCCTATCAAGGATGTCGAGCAACCGCAAACCGTTACTTTGGGTCCTTTGCAGGTTAGTGCTCCTCGCGACCTCCTGCTTTACCTCAATAATCACTACGGCTCTGTTCGCAAGGACATTCCCGATGAAATGAAGATAAGTCATCGTCCAGAAGAACTCTTTATACCTGAAAAGCAATGAAAGCAAGAAATCACGCCTTCGATATCCTGTGCGGCATCTGCATCATCCGGATGGTAACGCTGCACATCATGGCCTTCTGCGGACTGGACAAACAGGACTGGTGGCTCGAGGTCATGCAGTGGAGTTTCTTCTTCATGAGTTTCTTCTTCTTCAAGGCCGGCTATTTCAACAAAGGCACTTCGGCTGGTTCTGACCTCGACTATCTGAAGGACAGAAGCAAACGCCTGCTTGTGCCTTATTTGATGAGCGGTATCATCGGAGCCATCGTCTATTTCAGTTTCTATTACCCTTTGACGGAACGCTACCATAGGTTCGTCGAGCCATTGGATTGGAGTCATGTATGGATGAAGAGTGGTTTCTATGGTAATTCGCCTATCTGGTTTCTCTTCTCCTTCTTCACCGTCTATATGATGGTGCGCTATATCGACAAAGTGCGGTATCTCTGTTGGTTCACAATCCTCTTTCCCGCAATCAGTTATTGGGCTTTCCGCACGGGCAACAATGTCCCGATGAGCCTGGGAAATGTCTTCATTGCCTGCTACTTCTTCTATCTCGGCCGGCTGTGGCATTGGGTGATGCAACGCTACTCTTCTTCACAGGTGATGGCTCTGTCATCACTCATGGTGGTAGCCTTTATCGTTCTGGGATTGACCATGCCAGGCACTTACAACATGAGTCAGAATCTCTTCACTGGCAATCCTTGGATGGCAGTAGTGAATGCAACCCTGATTCTTTGTGGTTTGGCAGGAGTGTTATTGACCTTGAAAGTCCCACGCATCCCTTTGCTTTGCTTCATCGGAGAGCACAGCATGGTTTTCTTCATCTCACACTATCCGATGCTCTATTTCTACAAGTTCACGCACCTTTCTTTTGGCAGGAGCATCTACGGAAAAGTGGATGACGTGCTTATTCTGTTGCCCGTCATCTTCTGTCTTTGTGCCTGGCTTGTGCCTTATATTGAGCGTGTGCCTTGGCTTAGCGGACGGTGGCCCAGCCAGCGGCATGCATCTGTAGCAGACGCTCAACGCCCTGACTGATAGACCTCAGCCCGAAGTCCTCTGGTCTGACTTCCTTCCACGGAATCCACATGATTTCTGCCGCATCGTCTGCCGCAACAGCATTTTTTGTGCTGTTTGTGTTACAAAGGAAGAACAGGTCTATGGTATGAATGTCCAATCCGCCATACGGATAGATGTTGGGGATTGAGAAAAGAAATCTTATGCCATCCACACATAGTCCGGTCTCTTCTTTCACCTCGCGCATTACGCCCTCTTCGCCCGTTTCGTAGCAGTCGCAAAAGCCTCCAGGTAGGTCCAGCGTCCCCTTTGCCGGTTCCTTTGCCCTCCGCACCACCAGCAGCTCATCCTTTTCATTTACTATTACTGCTACCGTCGAGGAACTGGGGTTGAAATAATAAACAAAACCACATGTCTCGCAGCGTTTGCTTTTAACATTATTCACCAAGAATCTCTCAGAGCCGCATAGGGGGCAATAACGGAACTTTTCCAAAGGATGCTGTGCCATATCTGTCTTTTTTGTTACTTTTGATTTGCAAACATATAAAAAAAACGAAAGAAAAACAACTTTGAATTTAATATTTTTGAATTTTGCATTAAATAGTTGTAACTTTGTAGTGAAATAACAAAAATAATACAATTATGAACAGTCTTACAGAATGGTTTAACCAACTTGATCCAGCCTTGCGCATTTATTGGGGTATTGCTATCTTTGCATCTATTATTGTCATCATACAGACCACCATGTCCTTTATTGGTATGGGAGATATTGACACAGGTGATGCCGATATTGACTTCGATTCTGATGCTGATGGAGACAGTATGGACGATGCGGGAGCCATGCATCTGGTCTCCATTCGCAATGTCTTTTACTTCCTGTTGGGCTTCGGATGGGCAGGCGTCAGTTTCTGGAATACTATTCCCAATGCCTTCTTGTTAGGAGCAGTTGCTGCTTTAGTGGGATGCCTCTTTGTGGCCATCTTCATCTTCCTCTTCCGCCAGATGATGAAGTTGCAGAGCAATGGAGTCTTCGATATCAACGATGCCGTAGGCAAGGTCTGCGATGTCTATCTGCGCATCCCTGCTCAGAACCAGGGCTTGGGGAAAGTGCAGATTAGCTTCAACGGCTCTGTTCAGGAACTCAATGCACGTACCTCCAGCGAGCAGATACCCTCTGGCGCCAAAGTCCGCGTACTGCGAGTTATAGAGAAAAAAGTCCTTGAAGTCGAGCCAGTATAAAATCAATTCAAAACTATCGTCCCTTAACTTCTTTAACTCCCTTAAACTCCTTAAACTAAAAAAATACAAAACTATGTTCGAAGATTCCATCCTTCTTATTCCGGTAATTGCTGTTTTCGTAATTGCTGTTTGTGCCTTTTTCGCCAATCGTTATCGTAAGTGTCCTGCCGATAAAATTCTTGTCGTATATGGAAGTGGTAATGGCAACAAGAAATCCGCCAAGTGTATTCACGGCGGCGGTACTTTCGTTTGGCCCGTTTTTCAGGACTATGCCTACATGAGTCTTACGCCCATAGGTATCGATGCCAACCTTACCAACGCACTTTCCCGCCAGAACATCCGTGTCGATGTACCGTGCCGCTTCACCGTAGGTATCAGTACTGACCCCGACTACATGAATGCTGCAGCAGAGCGTTTGCTTGGGCAGAGCGCCAACCAGATTCAGGAGATGGCCCGCGATATTCTCTTCGGTCAGCTCCGTCTGGTCATCGCCACGATGAGCATCGAGGAGTTGAACTCCGACCGCGACAAGTTCCTCGAGGCCATCACCTCGAACGTAGAGGTCGAGTTGAAGAAAATCGGTCTGAAGCTCATCAACGTCAACGTCACCGATATCAACGACGAGAGCGGCTACATCGAGGCTCTCGGTCAGGAAGCTGCCGCCAAGGCCATCAACGAGGCCAAGGTGCGTGTGGCTGAACAGGAGAAACTCGGTGAAATCGGTAAGGCTGAGGCTGTCCGTGAGACCCGTATCCGTACCGCAGCTGCCAATGCAGAGGCTGTCAAGGGTGAGAACGAGGCAAAGATTGCAATTGCCAACTCCGATGCCAATCGTCGTGAGCGCGAGGCAGAGGCACAGCGCAAGGCCGTCGCAGCAGAAAAGGTCGCCAATGCCCAGGCTTTGGAGGAAGCATACGCCGCAGAGCAGAAGGCCGAGAATGCCCGTGCCGACAAAGAGCGTGCCAGCCAGCAGGCAAATGTCATCGTGGCTCAGGAAATCGAGAAGAAGCGTATCGTTATCGAGGCAGAGGCTGCCGCAGAGCAGAAGCGCGTCAATGCCAAGGGTGAGGCTGATGCCATCTTCGCAAAGATGGAAGCAGAGGCTAAGGGTCTCTACGAGATTCTGACAAAGCAGGCCGACGGTTACGACAAGATGATACAGGCCGCAGGCGGCGACCCCGACAAGGCATACACGCTCTTGCTGCTCGAGAAACTGCCCGAACTCGTCAAGACACAGGTCGAGGCCATCAAGGGCATCAATATCGACAAGGTTACCGTTTGGGACAACGGCGGTTCTGCCGATGGCAAGACAAGCACGGCCAATTTCCTCGCAGGTCTCATGAAAAGCGTGCCTCCCTTGAGCGACCTCTTCGACCAGGCTGGAATGGCATTGCCCGAGTATTTGGCAAAGAAGAAGGAGGAGGAAACGCCTGCCGATGACGTTACGGGAGCTGAATAAAGGCCAGTCCGCCACTATCCTCAGGGTAGGCGGAGAGGGCGCACTCCGGCAGCACTTCCTGGACATGGGCATGATACCCGGAACCCAGGTGGTGCTGCAGAAGTTCGCACCCCTTGGCGACCCTATGGAGCTGCGGATTCACGGCTATGAACTGACATTGCGACTCGCTGATGCCGAGCAGATAGAGGTCAGCATGCAGGAAGAGCAGACCACAGTACCCCTCTTCGAAGAAGACCAGACAGTCGAGGTCTGTCACGAAACAGAGCATCCGGGACTGGGTGAGAAAGGCCGTTACCACGATGAAGACACGCTGCATCCCAAGGCACCCGCTTATAAAGGCAAGCTCACCTTTGCCCTCGTCGGCAATCAGAACTGCGGCAAGACTACCTTATTTAATCAGTTGACCGGCAGCAAGCAGCACGTCGGCAACTTCCCCGGAGTCACCATCGACCGCAAGGACGGCATCATCAAGGGACATCCCGATGCCGCCGTCACCGACCTCCCCGGCATCTACAGCCTCAGTCCCTACACCAGCGAAGAAGTCATCAGCCGTCGTTTCATACTCGAGAACCATCCGAGCGGCATCATCAACATCGTCGATGCCACCAACATCGAGCGCAACCTCTACCTCACCATGCAGCTCATGGAGCTGGGCATACCAATGGTGCTTGCCCTCAACATGATGGATGAGGTGAAGGGCAACGGCGGCACCGTGCGCATCAACCGGATGGAGCACATGCTTGGCATCCCCGTCATCCCCATCAGCGCCATGAAGAACGAGGGCGTCGATGAGGTCGTGAGCCATGCCATCCATGTCGCACGTTACAACGAAGGACCGGCCCGACAGGACTTCTGCAGCCCTACCGAACACGGAGGAGCCGTGCACCGCTGCCTGCATGCCATCATGCATTTCATCGAAGACCACGCACAGGCTGCCAACATCCCCGTCCGCTTTGCTGCTACCAAGCTGATAGAGGGCGACGAGCTCGTTTTCGAGTCGCTCAACCTGACCCAGAACGAGCAGGAGACCATCGAGCACATCATCTGTCAGATGGAAGAAGAGCGAGGTCTCGACCGCTGTGCAGCCCTTGCCGATATGCGGTTCCACTTCATCCTGCAGGTCAGCCAATGCTGTGTCGTGCATCCCGAAGAGAGCAACGAGCAGAAGCGGAGCACCCGTATCGACAAAGTCCTGACCGGACGCTACACGGCCATACCCTCCTTCCTGCTCATCATGGCGGCAGTCTTCTACCTCACCTTCAACACCATCGGCGCTTGGCTACAGGACCTCTTCCAGGAGGGAATCGACCGCTTTACGGCTCTTTCCGACAGTCTCTTGACGCAGTGGGACATAGCACCGCCCGTCCATTCCCTCATCATCGATGGCATCTATTCCGGTGTCGGCACCGTACTCGTCTTCCTGCCCCTCATCGTCTGCCTGTTTTTCTTCCTCAGCATGCTCGAGGACACAGGCTACATGGCACGCATCGCCTTCGTGATGGACCGGCTGCTTCGTGGTCTGGGACTCTCCGGGCGCAGCATCGTACCCCTCCTCATTGGCTTCGGTTGCTCCGTGCCAGGCATCATGGCAAGCCGCACCCTGCCCAGCGAACGCGACCGCCGACTCACCATCCTGCTCACACCCTTCATGTCTTGCACAGCAAAGATACCCATCTACGCCTTCTTTGCCGCAGCCTTCTTCCCCCATCATGCCACCCTCGTCATGATGTCGCTCTACGTCATAGGCATCCTCATGGGCATCATCGTTGCACTCGTCCTGAAGCGGACACTCTTCCGGGGCGAGGCCGTACCCTTCGTCATGGAACTGCCCAACTACCGTATGCCCGTAGCCATGAACGTCTGGCACCTGTTGTGTGACAAGGCCAAGGACTTCCTCTCCCGCGCCTTCACCGTCATCTTCCTTGCCAGCATCGTCATCTGGCTCTTGCAGACCTTCGACTTCCACCTGCAGATGGTACCAGCCGAAGAAGCATCGCGCAGTATGTTGGCACAGATATCAAGCCTTGTAGCACCCATCTTCCAACCATTGGGATGTGGCGACTGGCGCGTCGTGACCTCCCTGGTCAGCGGCCTGTTGGCAAAAGAAGTCGTCGTGAGCACCCTCAGCACCCTCTTCGCAGGCGTGGCGCTCACCGAGGTCTTCACCCCAGGCGTCGCCTACACCCTGCTCGTCTTCTGCCTGCTCTACACCCCCTGCATGGCAACCATGGCAACCGTCCGCCGCGAGCTCGGCACTCGCTGGATGCTCTTCGTCATGGTCGGCCAGTGCTGCATCGCCTGGGTAGCAGCATTCATCGTACACCTGATAATATAATTGAAAGGTGAGAAATTAAAAGTGAAAAATGAATGGAAAGGAATGGAAATGATCCGCGACTACAATCGCGCCTCGGTGCTAAAGCATCCGAGAAGTAAAAGAGAAGTTAAAAGGACAATACCACTGGCATCAGGAAACACAGCGTCAGAACTATCGTCCCTTTAACTTCCAAGCGAAGCGATAAATTCCCTTCTATTCCCTTCAATTCTTAGTAATTATGAATTATGAATTGTAAATTATGAATATCCAAACCCTTCTCCTCCTTGCCGCAGTGATAATCATCGCTGCCTTCGCGCTTTACCGTTATCTCCATAGTGACAACAAGTGCAGCTGTTGCGACGGTTGCAACAAAGGCTGCTCAGCCTTGCTCCTCCTCCTCATCATCATGCCCCTGAACGTGATGGCGGGCAGAGGCGGCAAACGCGCCGCAGAACCCCGGCACCAGATACTGGCGTATAGCAACGACAGCACACGCGACGTCTATCGCATCCCTGCCATTGCCAAGAACCGCAAAGGCGAGCTCATAGCCATCTACGACTACCGCGTCTGCGGCACCGACATCGGCTTCGGAGAAGTTGACCAAGTGATGCGTATCTCCCGCAACAACGGCCGCAAGTGGTCGAAGGAGGTAAAGATAGCCGATGGCGTCGGAGGCGAGCAGAACATCTTTGGCGTAGGTTTTGGCGACCCAGCTATATGCTTGGACCGTGAGAGCGGACGAGGCGTCCTCATCACCGTCAGCGGCCGCTGCATCTACAGCTATGCCAAAGCCGACCACCGCCCCTTCATCGCCCGTCAGGTCACAAACGACGGCGGCCACACATGGAGCCAGCCCGAGGACATCACCACCCAGTTCTGGGGCAGGAAGGGCGCCATCTTCCAACAGACCGACACAGACGACGGCACAGGCGTCTTCGCATGGGCAGGCTTCTTCGGCAGCGGCAAGATACTCCAGAGCCGCACCATGAAAGTCGGACAGTACTATCGCCTCTATGCAGCCCTGCTATTGCGAGGCACCGGACTGAAGGGCGCCTACGTCGTCTATAGCGACGATATGGGCATCACCTGGCAGCTGCTGGGAGGCGACCCCGCATTCCAAGCAGCACCCGACAGCGACGAGCCCAAGGTCGAGGAACTGCCTAACGGACAAATCGTGCTGAGCGGCAGGAAGTGGTACGGTCGCACCTTCAACATCTGGACCTTCGCCCAAGGCAGTACCACGGAGGGCACATGGGATACACCCGTCAACAGCCACGACGCCCCTGGAGGCATCCGGGTCGGAGCCAACAGCTGCAACGGAGAGATACTCATAGTCCGCGGTCGTCGCTCATCCGACGGCAAGCCCTGCACCGTAGCCTTGCAGAGCCTGCCCAAGGCCGACAAGCGTGCCGACGTCACCATCTATTATAAAGTCTTGGACGAGGGCCGCAGCTACACCACCGCCGCCTTTGCCGAGAATTGGACCGAAGGCCTGCAGGTCAGCCCTACCCGTTCCGCCTACTCCACCATGTGCCTCCAGAAAGACGGCCGCATCGCCTTCTTCTACGAGGAAGAGCCCTACATCTACAACATGGTCTATGTACCCCTCACCCTCAGCCAGATAACAAAGGGCGAAATCATCAACCATTGACCATTTTGTAACAGACCACTTCTCGAAACAACCGCTCCGCGACTACCTCCGCTGGGCTGACATTGCACCTTCCCGCTAAAGCGTGTAAGAATCGCGCCGTGGTGCCAATGCATCCAAGAAATGGCTAAATGGTAAATGACCTAATGCCTATGTGGTCTTTTCGATGAGATAGTAGATTTTGGCACTCTTGCTGCCGCGGCTCGTGATGACGGCAGACTCCCCTACGAGGCCATGACCCAACTCGCGATAGGCAGAGGAATAGGACAGGCCGTTGAGCCTCGCATAGTCCTTGACGTGCATGAAACCCTCCCTGCGCAGGTAGCGGATAGCCCGCTCAACGCGCTCATCCTTCGTATATTTCGACTTGCGCAGACGGTCCTCTCCTCCACGCTCCAGCTTGCACTTGCCAGCAATATTCCTCACCAGCGCCTTGTCTGCCTTGTATCCTACGCCCGTCACGCCCAGACTTGCCGCATTGCGCTTCGTGGTCCCCTCCTCGAACGTGTCCATCACCCTTCCAGGCTTGTATTTGTTCAATCCGAGCTTGGCATGGAACGTACCCAGCCCATCAATCCTCACATTGTTGCCCTTCGCCAGTTCGGTAGCCAGCTGCTCGCACACAGCAATCACGACAGCCTGAATGGTGGCAGGGCTGCAGAGCTGGTGATAGTAATGGCACTCTTGGATGAAGTCCCCGAAACTCAGCGTCTCGCCTCTCTCCATCCTGTAATAGACCTGAGTGGAGCCAGTCCCGTTCAGATCCGCTATCTCCTTCTTGATATACTTAGCCATAAAAGTCCCCTAAACTTATCATACATAAATTTTATAGAATCCCTATTAACAATATCATACTTTCCAGTGTACAAAGATATGAAAACCCATACTAAAAAACAATTTTATCGCCGAGAAAATTTATTTTCTCGCTGGAAAAATATATTATCTCGTCAAGAATAAACTTTTCCTCGTCGAGAAAATAAAAAATTTGAATAGATTTTATGAAGTTTTGTAGTAGGGTTTTCAGATGTTTTTAGTAAGGATTCTGAAAATACTTAGTAAGGATTCTTTGGCGCTCTTAGTAGGGATTGTGAAGAACTGGGAATCTTCAAATCAAACAATAAGTTATTGCCTTTTATATGTTTTGTCTCGAAACTCTTTGACTTCTTTGAGCAGGCTTTCCATTGTTCTAACAATCTCATCATTGCTTTCGTTCGTTGAAAAAATTTTATACAAATGACGTGCTGGATTATGGGGACTTTCTTTATATTCACCCCATATTGCTTTTGCTAACTTTTCTGATTGGTTTCTATCATATTCACGGGTGAACACCACAATATAATAATTACCATCTTTTGGGTACAAGTCTATAACAATCCTACGTTTCGACTGAATATAGTGGCCTGTCTTACTGCTGATATCAGTATAGAATTCATGTACTAAATCGGTTTCATTATATATCCATTGTTTAGAACCTGCGGGATGTATCATTGCTCTCAGCAGTAAACAACGCTCTTTAAGGTTAAGGTCTTTAAGGCCTTTGTTTTTTAGTGACTCTTTGATTGATTCTTTCTGGTCATCTACATACTTTTCAATGTCGCCTTTTGCAACTAGGATAGAGCGGAAATTCTCAATGGTTTCGCTACGATCCGTTTCACTATAATCATTGTCTTTACTGTATAACTCTTTATAAAAAGTATCTGCAATGAAAAACAACTGACCTAACATTTCATTACAATCACTTTCACCGCTCTTTATATTTACCACAATGTCTCTTACTTGTTCGCTAATCTTTTTTATAGAATTGGAGGTTGTGTGCATAGCTATATATGCAACCTGAAACTCTAATTCTATCTATTCTTCAGGCGCAATCTTTTGGTCTTTTACGACATCGCATAGCTTTCTAAGAAATTCTTGGTAGATTCTTAGTTTCTCTTCAAAAATTTTTGTATTGCGGTCTTTCTTCTCTTCGCTGGCAGTCTGTCCCATAAGCAGGAATAATGTTATGATGGCTGCGACAACGGCTCCTGCCAATGCGGAGAGTATCTGCGAAGATGCATCTGTACCAGGCCAAGCACCAGAACTGGTAGCAATGGACACAAAGATTGCCAACAGGCAAATGCAAATGAAGAGAATTATAACAAATGTCGTGTTCTCTTTGATATAAGTTTGTATCTTTTTCATAAGAATTACCTCCTATGCCAGCTACGTCCACTATCTTTTGAGTAAAATAGTCCTTTAGATGTTGTTGCCAAAATGTTTTGACCATCAGAAGATAATTGAAGGAACGAACCCTCAACACTGCCTGAATATCGAATATGCCAACTGCGTCCTTCATCTTTAGAATAGTAAATTCCCTTTGAAGTACATGCAATTATTTCTGATCCGTATTCTAACAAATCAATGAAATTTCCGGAAGACGTGTTAGTACATCTGTTATGCCGACTGCGTCCACTGTCTCTTGAGTACTCTATGAAGTTCTTTTGAGTGTTGATGCGGATTAACTCATTTCCGTATTGAATCATTTGTCCCATAATTGAAAAAATTAATAGTTGAGTTACTTTATATTCCTAATTTCTGCATTTCACTTTTCAGATATAGTGCTACTGCACCCATATCATCAACACTAATCCTACTGCTGGGATGGGGTATGCCATAAACGGGAATACTATCCCATAATCCTTTCTTCACATGTTTAGAACATGTATGGATACTTTTCCAGTTTTTATTATCTGTTCTATACAATGCTTCATTTAAGATGTTCGGGCCTGTTTCTTCTCGGGTATTTATTGATTTGACTTGAGTGAAGCTAAACTTTTGACTTAACCTGTCGAAGCAGTCTCTAACAGAAAAGCACACTACACATTTGGGCTTGAATATCTCTTGGATGACTTCCCGCGTGTATTCAAGGCATTTGTCCATTGCCTCAGGTGCACCCTTGATTACCAAAAAATCAGAGATTCTTTTTGTTCCAAAGTATATGGCATTGAAGAACACAAATCGACCATCTTCTACTGGAGTAGTATAATTAGCCCATTTGAAAGAGTCTTCGTACTTCCATACGCGCCATATCCTTTTATTATCCCTGTTCTTATAAAAGTCCTCATTACCCTCATAGAAGCGTATTGGTGTCGAGTCTTCCTTGTAATACTCCCATGCCTCATCGGGATTAAATCCCAAGAATATGACATCAGGATGTTTGTCTAAGACAGGTTTCGACTGGAATGTGGCACAATGAGTTCCTTTTTCCCCTAACGTAGGACTAACTTCGGATAAGAATGCGCATACTCTGTTTACCCATTCATCGTATTGGTTTTTAATGCTGGTTGATGTCTCGTGATTGTTATTCATATAAGATCTGTTGATTAAAAAATATTCGCAATATCGGGCACAGAAGAAGCGTGAACTTCACTTCATCTGGTCTCGAAGGCTGTAGGAAATGCCCGTATTATAGATGAGTAACGCCCACGCTTAACGTGAGCATTCACCCTATCTATCTTTATAATACGGTTCTTTGAACTTCCTACATTCTCGAAACCAAAGATTGATAGCTGAACGCTAATTCTTAACCAATAAGTCTTGGAAACCGCCATTACTGGCAGAAACCGATGCAAAGATAATCAAAATCTGTGAAACTCAAGCAGGGAACCGCTTCTTTTTAACTAAAAGACACTATAAACGGAGAAAAACGGTGCGTTTTCGATAAACTATGTAACAGAGAGAAATATGCTTCATCTCTATCATAGTGATAAAAGGGAAGACTGAAATCAAACCTTAAGGCACAGAGGATAAATACAAAAATCAGGGAGCCGCACCAAAACTATTCTTGGCGTAGGCCTCCCTGACTTTCGTTTCTTATGTCCTATTATCTTTTATCTGTCCATTGGCGCACAGTTTTGATTATACATTATTATACTTGTTATTAGAATATCGCTGCAATGCGGCGTATATATTTCAATTTCTTCATAAAAGTCTCGTTACGCTCTGCCATAAGCATGTCATACTCATTCTGCATGGCCAGCAGAGGGGCGGCATCTACACCGAGGGCGGCCTCCATCATCATAGCGAGCTCCGGATTGAGGGCACGTTTGGCATTAAGCACTTCGTTGAGGGCTGAATAGGAAATACCCATTTCCTTGGCCAGTCCGCGTTGTGAAATGCCTCGGTAATCCAGTTCGTCCTTCAGTACCTCACCCGGATGCGTAGGTTTGTAGGGCTTCAGGTTATTGGCAATCATCTTTGGGTCTATTCCTTCAATAGTAATCATCTCTGGTTCCTCTCAATTTATAATGGTTCGACAATTCTGTGATGTTACAAATCGTTGCAATCTGCTTGCCTTCTTCAATGGATTCTTCGAACTCAATGCGGTACTGGTCGTTGACGCGGACGGAGGACTTGCCCTCCTTGTCGCCGTGAAGCTTCTCATAGTGAAGCGAACCGAAGCGTGTTAGTCCGAGAACGTTCTCCTGCTGCTTCATCAAGTTTACCACCTTCACATACTTGCTGACTATCTGGGGCTGGTAGCGGTGCTTCTTGTCGCTGGCCTGTCCGTCTGTATAGAGCTCTTGCAGATATGTCTGGTCGAAAGTAACTATCATACGGCTGCAAAATTAATAAAAATATCCAATGTTCGCAAATTTAAGAACAATAATTTATGGAAAAAAGAGATAAACAAAGTAAACCATCCACAAAAAACTTGAAATACAACAATAGATTATCGTGTCTTTTATCTGTTCATTGGCGCAAAATATTCTTTATACTTGAGATGCAAAGATAATCAAATTCTGTGAAACTCAAGCACGGAACCGCTTCTTTTTAACTAAAAGACACTATAAACGGAGAAAAACGGTGCGTTTTCGATAAAGGCTGGTTTTAAGAAATAGCTTTGAGTTGAGCTTATTGCAAGAAAATGAGTAATATTGCAAGCAAAGCAGAAACATTAATATTGTTAGTTACATCTGTATCCTGAAATGTCTCCTTTCGCGTGCGCGTATATTATATATAATGTATATATGGCAAATATGCATCTTTTTTCAAAAAAAGTTGTGGAATAATTTGTCAGTTTCCAGAATTGTTGTACCTTTGCACCCGCAAAAGAGGAAAGGTCGCCTCTTCACGAGGTGGCGGACCTTTGATGCGCTCCAGTGTGAGCAC
>JAILRU010000115.1 GCA_024697945.1 Bacteroidaceae bacterium | reverse complement strand
GGTATACGCCTGGGCTTCCCAGAAATCACCGGAATCACCGTTCCAGTCGATTTCGAAGCACCTGTCAGCATCGGTGAGATGATCGCAGGCCTGCTGCAGGCCGCTGTCGTTCCAGGCGTATTGAAGATTTGGATACTTGCGAACAAGGTCCTTGCAGGCGCAGAACATCGCGAAGAAACGGCCGCGCAGGGGCTTTTCCAGCACATCGCCCCATTCCGTTTCCCGCCAGTTGTTCGGGGAGGCCGTACAGCAGTGGGCGGCTTCGGCAAGGAGCAGGAAGGCCTCTTCCCTCCGGCCGAGGTCCAGGAGATTGAGCGCAAGCTTCTCGTATGCGCTGCTTACTTTGAGAAGGTCGTTCACCTCGTGATAAGTCCCATAGCGGACCCTGTCGCAGATGCAGTTGAGATGCTGAACTTCCTCGTGAATGTATGCATCGAGCTGGGAAGGAATCATACGGACCTGACCTCTGTCGGTCCAGGTCACCAATTGATAAGATTTTGCCATAACAAAAACGTATTTCAATGAACTTCACCGGCCCCCCGGCCGCTCCCGCCAGGGCGCAATACCCCCTGGGAGTGGACCTTCGTCCGGATGTTGTTGAAATACGTGCCTGTTATGGCTTATAGAATGTTCACGTGTGCATAGAATCTGCTTCGTCTGGCAAAGTTACGATATAAAGACGAAATGGCAAGGAAAATCTATCAGTTGTTGTTGCTGATTTCACATTTTGCGTTTCGCATTTTGCGAAATGAAAGATAATGGCTATATTTGGAAAAAATGAACGATGAACCCATTCTATTTAATACCACACACACCAAAGGCGTATTTCTGCGACAGGGCTAAGGAGACGGAAGATATCCTACGTTTTCTGGAAAACGGTTCAAATGTCACCCTCATTTCGCCACGCCGATATGGTAAAACCGGATTGATCTACCACATTTTTGATTCCCTCAAAGAACAGAAAAAGAAGGTAGAGCTTTTCTATGTCGACATATACGCTACTTCTTGCGTAGATGACTTCATAGCCGTTTTGGCGGAAGCCGTCTCCAAGGAATTGAAAAAGGATCAACTGGTCAAGTCTTTTTTTCAGAAACTTGGCCGTATCCGGCCGGTTATCAGTCAGGATGCATTAAGCGGTGAACCCAAATTGTCATTTACTTTTCAGACCGATGCGCAGCGACGTTATTCGCTGAAGGCTCTGCTGGATTTCCTGGAGCAGCGCCCTACTCGTGTAATAGTAGCTATTGACGAAATCCCGCAAATCCGCGAATATGAAGGGCTCTCCATGGAGGCGCTCCTAAGAACTCATATCCAACCACTTACCAACGTTCAGTTTATCTTTTCGGGCAGCAAAAAGCACACGATGGCAGAAATGTTCACGGCCGAAAACAGTCCCTTTTACGAGAGTGCATCGCTATACACGCTGGAAAAGATTGACCGGGATGTATATGCGCGTTTCATTAGTGAACAATTTGCCTCGCAGAATAAAACAATCACTCCTGATGCGGTGGACTTTATCCTTGAGTGGACGCGTTGTCATACTTTCTACACACAGTCCTTGTGCAACAGGGTATTCTCGACCGTCAAGAAGGAAGCGGCCTTGGTGGATGTACTAGTGGCTGCCGATGCTATTTTGAAGGAAAACGATGCGGCCTTTCTGGAGCGGCGTGCTCTGCTGACCACCAAGCAGTGGAAGTTCCTTTCGGCAGTTGCAAAAGAGGGAGAAGTGAGTGAGCCCACCGGGGCGGCTTTCCTTCAGAAGTATAGATTGGGGGCGCCTTCCACTGCTGCCAGACTCCTGGCCGCATTGACGGAAAAAGAACTCTTATTGGAGACTAAGTCCCTGAACGGCAATACCTATTGCGTATATAATGTCTTCTTCTCACGATGGTTGGAAAGGTTGTAAAAGAACGCCATGAATAACAACGAATTTGACAAGTTTGCACGGATGCACCAGGGCATCAGTTCGACCACTTTGAACCGCTATAAGTCGGCTGTTGATGCTTATATCAACCCATCCATCATCGAGGAGCGCAAACTGAACGTGGCTCAGATGGATGTATTCAGCCGCCTGATGATGGACCGTATCATCTTCCTGGGCGTGCAGATTGACGACGACGTGGCCAACATCATCATCGCACAGCTGCTCTTCCTTGCCTCCGTGGACCCCAAGGCCGACATCTCCCTTTACCTGAACGCCCCCGGCGGGCATGTGTCCAGCGGCCTCGCCATCTACGACACCATGCAGTTGATTCAGCCCGATGTGGCCACCATCTGCACCGGCATGGCCTCCTCGATGGGCTCCATCCTGCTGGTCGCCGGCCAGAAGGGCAAACGCTCCGCGTTGCCGCATTCCCGCGTGATGGTTCACCAGCCCCTCGGCGGCGTCCAGGGACAGGCCTCCGATATCCTCATTGAGGCCAAGGAGATTGAGAAACTCCGCACGGAGCTGTTCAGCATCATCGCCGAGCACTCCGGCCAACCATACGCCAAAGTCGCCGCTGACGGCGAGCGTAACTTCTGGATGACCGCCCAGGAGGCGCTGGAGTATGGGATGGTGGATCAGATATTGACGAAGAAAGATTAATAATAACAGATATGAAAAGGTTTATAATTGCTTTTAGCTTTACACTTTTGGCCCTTTTGAGCGCCTTCGCGCAAGAAACTCAGATTCAATCTGATACGACAGGACAGCAGATTCTCAATGAACTCCAGATTATTCGTGGACTTCAGGAGGAGTCAAGAGACCAGCGATTACGAGCTGTCGAGGAAAGACATAGAAGAGACAGCCTCCAGAATAAAGAATCAGAGGAAGATTTGTCTACTGATTATAGCGTAATGGCTAAAATTGAAGATAATACCCGCCAGCATCCAATGACAGATGGATGGAATTTTTATGGGATTGCAGCGTTTATTATCGCCGTATTATCTGCCGCTATCGCATGGTACACGTTTAAAGCGCAGCAGCGTACAGAGGGGAACACAAAAAAACTATCTCAAGACGCTCAGCGAAAACTGTTGAATGAACTCCTCCGCCATCTTTACCGCAATTACGTTATCACTTACACGATGAGGACAAAGATGAAGGACATCAACTACAAAGGTTATCCTTCAGAGGAGCATTTTGAAAAGCTTAAGATTCCTATGGAGAACATTCATCTTGATGCTTTTTATGGAGAGGATGAAAAGTTTCAGCGCATGCATGTGCTATATTTGAATCTCCGGAATTACAATGAAGAAATCGGGGTTGCGCTTAAGCACGTCATTGAACCATCCATAAAGCCTGCAACGAAAGATGAAGACTTCGACACGCTGGAATTTAAGGTCTCATATCTGACAGGAAAGATTATTGACACTATCGTTGCTATTTGGGGTGATAATCCCAAATATAAAGAAGAAATGAGAAAAGCCATGGAATTATCTTTAACCGGGGAAACAAATGCGACAGACAATATCGATGTTCCTGGCAGTGAATTATTTGAAAGACTTTCCTTGGAGACAATTAAAGGAACTAAATACTCGAAGCTTTTCAATGACGAAGAACTTGAAAAAGTTTGCGCAATCTTTAATGCCGATGTACATGAGGAGCGGAAGAAGAATGCACGTGGCGCTTGGAAAGTCAGAATGATTGAATATTAGTCATAGAACAATCCATTTTATAGTTATTGCGCACAACTATCTATCCTTATATTTCGCGCATTGTATTGTTGACATATAATTTTTTAGAATGCTTATGGGTATAGACTCCAAAAAAAAGGGCAATGCTTCTCTGAATCAAGCCAAATCGACAAACGCAACTAAACAGCCCAAGAAGCGTAGACTCCAGACAACAAATTTCAGAATCAGTCTGACCGGAAAGCACGTCTTTGGCGCCTATTTCAATATGGCACGCACCAATTTCGTAAAGACCATTAATTATGTGCTGCCTATCGCAGGAGTTCGAGGCAACTATTCAGAGAATCAGATCAACAATATGCTTCATGCTTTGTTCCTTATTCAAGCAAATCGCTCAGTGGAACTGACTCAGGAACAACAACAGTGGAAAAAGAAACTCATACTCACACCTGAACAGCAGACTCGCCTACAGCGCCTGCTCTTCAAGCATTTTCCCGTACTTGGTCCGATGATGGCTGACGTAGCCGACCACAAAGCACACCTTAATAAGAAGAAGTCGAAGGTGCAGACAGAGGATGAAGCCTTCGAGCAACTTCGTGGCGTTTCATTGGCGGACTGTCTGGAAATGATTGTGCTCATGGGCGAGACTCTTACCGAATGCCGTAATTTCTACACACACTGTAATCCATACAACAAGCCTTCAGAGTTGGCTAAGCAATACCAGCATCAGGCAGCCATCGCCAAGAAGCTTGACAAGGTGGTAACGGCCAGCCGTAGGATTCTGAAAGACCGTAACGGGTTGTCTGTCAATGAAGTGGAGTTCTTGACGGGCATTGATCGTATGGAACAAGTCGATGTGTTGGATGAGTATGGAAGGCCCAAGATGGTGAAAGGTAGAAAGATGAAAAGCTTCAAAGAATATGAAGACTTCTATTTTTCACTATGGGAAAAACGACCTGTGGAAGGTATCACTAAAAATGAGGGGGATGGCAATCTTGCCACTATAGATACTAAGTTGCCAGCCCTTTCAGATTTCGGACTTCTCTATTTCTGCGTCCTTTTCCTCTCAAAGCCTTATGCAAAGCTCTTCATGGACGAAGCCCGACTCTTCGAATTCAGTCCTTTCGAGGGAAAGGAGAATATCATCATGCAAGAAATGATGTGCATCTATCGTGTCCGCACCCCTCAACCTCATCGCATAGACAGCCGTGACAATAAAGCCACACTTGCTATGGACATGTTTGGCGAGTTGCGCCGTTGCCCTATCGAACTCTACGACCTGCTGAACAAAGAGACTGGGCAGCCTTTCTTCCATGACGAGGTAAAACGCACGAATGCCTTTACGCCAGAGATTTCCAAACAGATCCGTTACACAGACCGGTTTCCACAGTTGGCACTGCGCTACATTGATGAGAACGATTTGTTCAAGCGCATCCGCTTCCAGCTTCAGTTGGGAGCCTTCCGCTACAAGTTTTATGACAAGGAGTGTGTGGACGGCCGCATCAGGGTAAGACGCATCCAGAAGGACATCAACGGTTATGGTCGGCCACAAGAGGTCAACGAGAAACGATTCGACAAATGGGAGGGACTCATCCAAAAGCGAGAGGAGCGCTCCGTAAAACTGGAGCATGAGGAACTCTATATCGATCTTGACCAATTTCAGAAAGACTCTGCAGAATCTACACCCTACATTACCGACCGCCGTCCTTCATATAATATTCATGCCAACCGTATCGGCATGTATTGGGAAGAGAGTCAGAACCCAAGGCAGTTCAAGTATTTCGACGAGAACAAGATGTACATTCCGGAACTCACAGTTGACGATGACGGGAAAGCCACCATTGCAATGCCCGCTCCTCGCTGCTCACTCAGCATCTTCGATCTGTCAGGCATGCTTTTCTACGAATACTTACGAGAGCAATCAGACACAGACTATCCTTCTGCAGAGCAGATTATTATCAACTGCGAGTCAGACTATCACCGTTTTTTCAGTGCTGTGGCCGAAGGCACGTTGAAGCCGTTCCAAAAGACGAAAGAACTGCGCGACTATCTGGCAAATAATTATCCTAATCTGCGAATGGCGGATATACCTGAAAAGCTACGCCTATACCTGTCGGGCAAAAGACTTACCCACAACAATATGCCAGAGACGGCTCGTCAGCGATTAGTCCGTCTTACCCTAGAACACCTTGAAGAACGTGAACAGAGAGTGCAGCGCCGACTAGACCATTACGAGGAAGACCGCAAAAAGATAGGTGACAAAGAAAACAAGTATGGCAAAAAGGACTTTTCCGACGTTCGTCATGGTGTCCTTGCCCGCTATTTGGCCCAAAGCATGATGGAATGGCAACCTACGAAGGATGGTGAAGGGAACGACAAACTAACAGGACTGAATTATAACGTGCTGATGGCCTATCTGGCAACTTTCGGAATGCCACAGGTGGACGATGATCCCAACTTCGTGCCTCGCACTATAGAAGAAATGCTTCAGCATGCACATCTCCTTGGTGGTAGCAATCCGCATCCGTTTATCCCAAAAGTGTTGTCTCATGAAGTAATTGTCAATAAGAAAACATGCCGAAAAGAGATTAGGAAGCCTCGCAATATTGAAGAGTTCTATCTTTTCTATCTAGAAGAGGAACTGAAGCATATTCATTCGCGCAAGCGGTCGCTGGAAAGCAATGCCTCTGACAAAGCATTAGCAGCACTGCCTTTCGTACATCATGAAAGGATGCGATTCCGTGAACGTACAGCTGAGGAGATGAAGGCATTAGCCAGCCGTTACACAACCATCCAACTGCCAGACGGACTCTTTACGCCATATATCGTAAAACTGCTAAAGGCAGAATATGCCGACAACGAAGCACTCGGGCAGGTGTTTACACAGCAGACACCTTGCCGACTGAATCCTGTTAATAATGCTGCTTATCTTGTTACTCTGTTCTACCAGACGGTTCTACACGACAACACACAGCCGTTCTACATATCAGACAAAGCCTATAGCAGACAGAATGCTGATGGAAAGGCCGAGACATTCTCTTTTAAGCGAGCTTACGAATTGTTTACCACACTCGCCGATGACAAAGAGGATTTCTTCCCCTATGAATTGAAGCCCTTGTTCCTCACAAGCGATGATATTCAAACTCGGATTTCTGCCAAAGCAATAGATGAGACGGGCGAACCCATTGCAAAAATTGGGAAGAAAGGAAAGACGGAGAAAGACCCTCAGGGAAATACCATCTGGTTACGCGAGATTTCTGGAAAGATCGACAATTATGTCAACAGCCGTACGGATAAAGACCTGAAGATTTCGCCCAACCAGTCGTGGAAAGAGAAAGAGGCAGAACGAAAACTGAAACGTGACGCATTAACCAAACGCCTCAATCAACAGATTAAAGATGTGAAAGCCAGCGAGCGCACGCTGCGCCGCTACAAGACTCAGGACATGGTGCTGTTCCTTTTGGCTAAAAGCCTGTTTACCAATATCCTTAGCGATCAGGAGCGTGAGGTCAACTGGGAGCATCTGCGATTGGCAAAAGTCTGCGACGATGCCTTCCTCCGCCAAACACTAACATTCCGTGTACCGGTTACTGTGGGCGAGAGGACAATCTTTGTAGAGCAAAAAAATATGTCTCTTAAGAACTATGGTGCATTCTATCGTTTCCTCACTGATGACCGTCTTATGAGTCTGATTGAAAACATAACAGACACATTGAAGCCTAATGAAGATGGAGAGCTTGTTATTCGTCATACCGACCTGATGAGCGAGTTGGCCGCCTATGACCAGAAACGCTCCACCGTATTCAAACTTATCCAGCAGATAGAGGCTCTGATAGTCAAGGGCAATGATGCACTCAACAATCCTGACAGCCCAGATTTCTGGGCTAAGCCAGGTCTGCCCAAGCGTAACAACTTCTCGTCATTGTTGGAACTCATTGACCATCTGAACCAGACCGCCTTGAACACAGAAGAGCGCACATTATTGGTTGCCATCCGCAATGCTTTCAGCCACAACAGTTATAATCTTGACCTTTCACAGATTGCAGGAGTGAAGCATCTGCCAGAGGTGGCCAATAGCATCCTTCAACATTTGGAAGCAATGATGGGGGAAAACAACAATAGCATTCAGTAATAAGATATGCTCAAAACCAGCAATCTTTCCTTTCCATATGCAAAGCAATTAACTAATACGCAAACAAAAAGCAATGGCAACAACGAAATATTCACATGCATTCCTGGTTGGCAAATTCAATGGTGATGTTACACCTGAGAGTTTGGCAAAGAATGGTTGGGAACAACAGATTCTAACACAGGAAGAATACAATGATCGGCTATCCATGTACTATAAAAGTCATGTGGATGCGATGATGGTGGCTGATGGTCAGCAAAAACCGGATTTTCTGAAAGACGTACATCATTATAAGATATCCTATGAGGAGATGAGGAGAAATGAGCCGGGACACTATGAAATCTGCAAAGTTTGCGAGCCTGTTTCCATTTCGTTTAGGAACAACGAGGAATTGGTTAGTTTCACATTTATGCTATGCAATCTACATCTATATCTATTCCCATTCAATATCACACTAGTTGCAATTGAGATTGATGACAATGGTTCCGAGATTGATCAACTTAGAATGGCTCATAGACAACTTATCAATTGGGAAGAGAACATCAACACGATTGCAAGTAAGGAATTTCTTCAATCTCTTTCCCCAATTGCGAAATTGTTGCCTGACGAAAATCTGGCAACAATTGTAGAGGACGGCAACAACCTGAAAATATTCCAGATAGTTCAACTTGATAACAAATGTCCTGATGACAGATTACTTTTTGAGATTGCCACTTTTTCACCTATAGGCTCTGTTTGTGGAAATGAATCATACTCTCACTCGGAAGAATATTTCAACAAACTGATAAAAGAAAACACCGTTTCAACATACTACAATTGGAAAGCCCTCTCATTAGTTGATAGTTTTACCGTTTTGGCAGGTGAAGGTTTTGACAGTTGGCAGTGGACAAATCTTTATTTCCCTCTTATCTACTTACGTTGTATCTTTGAGAAGACTTTTTGCTTCAGCAGAAATAATATATACAGGCTTGGGCAGCAAAAAGCGACCAAACAACTTTCGGAAGAAATAGCCGATATGGAGCGTTACTATTTTTATAGTACGATATCATATAAATTCCAACCCAATTTGGTATACGCATCAATTGCAAAGGGGCTTGACATTGAGGCCGAGAGAAAGGAATTGGCAAGGCAGGTCAAGGAAATGGCAAAAAAGGAGATGGAAGAGAAAAAAGAAAAAGAGGAACACAGACGAGACCTTATTACGCTGGGATTATCCATCTTTGCTGTATTCTCTGTGACATGGGATTTGTGTTCACTTATAAAGGACGCCTTTACAAACAAAGATGACCATCTGACACCGATGATTAGTCTGTGGGTTGCTTTAACTGTTATTGTTATTTTTGCTTTGTATTTTTTCATCATCAAGAAAAAAGATAATGAAAAGAATTGAAATATCTCAAGAAGTACGCTCGCACCTTGCCAGACATTTCCGACAGGACGTGCCAGGTTCAAAGTTCTACGCAGTATCACCTGAAGAGTTACTAGAACAAGCACTGCAACTATTCCCTGAACAATTCATCAAGGCTAAGCCAAACAGCGATGGGCGCATTAGGATATCACTGGTATTCCCCGAAAGTATCGGCATCAGTAATGTGGTCAGCATTAGCGAACTCACCCCAAAGGAACAGGAGATCATAGAGATTGTTGACAGACAGGGCAAACTCGTACGAAATGTAAAGACCGCCCGTATCATTCCCACAAAGGAGTGCCAGATCATCTTATCTTCTGATTGGCATCTCATCACCATGTTTCCTGGCGAGTTGGCTCCTCCATTACCAAAATCTCTTGATGAACATGATGACTATTGGGATAACCATGTGTTTATAGAGCCTTTATACCTGTAACAACATGTCTACCCAACTTAATTTGCTCTGTCAGATTCCTCGTCTTGAAGGAATTTGAGCGAATCATTTGCGAACCTTATTAATACATGGAATCCGTTGAGAATAAAAGAGTTAAACGAATGGTTGCAGTATAAGACCCAGCATTTGACGATGAAAAAGCAAGACATTTTCGAGAAATCTTCCGGCAAGGTTGTCAAGTCTTGCGAAATCAGTGTGTTAGGGTTTAAAGAAACGTTAGACCTTTGCCAAGCGACTTCTTCTATGTTCTATAAAATAGACTGTTGTAGAAGCCTGTCGTTTGGATGGGTATGACAACTTTTTTTTACTTGCTGAGCTCTCGGTCGATGTAAATGTTGTAGAAGCCTGTCGTTTGGATGGGTATGACAACAATGACGAGTGAAACCAAGAAGGTTCAGACGAAGTTGTAGAAGCCTGTCGTTTGGATGGGCATGACAACAATGACGAGTGAAACCAAGAAGGTTCAGACGAAGTTGTAGAAGCCTGTCGTTTGGATGGGCATGACAACGTCCTTATCCACCCATGCCTTGGTATAGGTACCAGTGAGTTGTAGAAGCCTGTCGTTTGGATGGGTATGACAACTTACCAGCATACTTCCAGACACGGAAGAAGTTAACGTTGTAGAAGCCTGTCGTTTGGATGGGTATGACAACAAAAACTTGTTGATAGGCTTGTGGCCGATAAGAGGTTGTAGAAGCCTGTCGTTTGGATGGGTATGACAACTTACCAGCATACTTCCAGACACGGAAGAAGTTAACGTTGTAGAAGCCTGTCGTTTGGATGGGTATGACAACTACGAGGGAGGATGGGTGAAGTATTTGAACGTTTCGGTGAAAAAGAGTAAATTGCAATGCCATTCTATGAACTGGCATTGCATGACGACTTTCACCTCCCACCATCCTGCATGGCTGGTGGGGTTGAGCAATAAGGGAGAAACTTGGTTTGAAAGTTTTTCTCCTATCACCTTGATAGATTTGCATAAAAAGGTTATCTTTGTATGTTGGAGTAACCAGAATCCCAGAATGAAGAGAATACTATTACTAATAGCCCTGCTCTCAGGCATCTCAGTAGCAGTTTCTGCTCAGACAGAAAGCTTTGACGCCCTCAAGGCCGATTACCCCCAGCTTA
>JAILRU010000085.1 GCA_024697945.1 Bacteroidaceae bacterium | reverse complement strand
TGGGAGACTTCGGAGCAGATTGACCTGGGATTCGACCTTCGTCTGTTCCGCAACCGACTGACGTTTTCGGCAGATTGGTACAAGAAATCCACGAAGGATCTACTCGTCATCGGTGCACCCGTATCGACCATCGCCGGTTTCTCTGCCTCGCCTTTCAACGCTGGTAGCATCAAGAACACAGGTTTCGAGTTCGACCTCGGCTGGCAAGACAATATCAAGGACTTCAGCTATGGCGTTCGTGTGAACCTCTCTACAACGAAAAACAAGGTAACAAAAATTGCCGATAACGTAGAGCGTATTAACGGCACAGAGGCAGAACCCATTACAATGTTTGAAGCTGGTCAGCCCGCCTGGTACTTCTATGGCTACAAATATCTTGGTGCCGACCCACAAACTGGCGAACCCGTCTTTGAGGATAGAAATAATGACGGTGTCATCGGTTATGATGACAAGACCTACATCGGCAAGGGCATCCCCGATTTCGCCTATGGTATCACACTGAACGCAGCTTGGAAGGGCATCGACCTGCTTGTGTTTGGACGTGGCGTAGCTGGTGTGGACATCTTCAACCGTTATGAGAATTCAACCTTTGCCACCAACCGTATGACTCACTTTACACAAGACCGATGGACAACCAGCAATCCGAGCGGGAAATATCCCCGTGCCACTTCAACTGTGCAGAAGAATTTCGTCAAGAGCGATGCCTATGTGTTTAATGGCTCTTACTTTAAGATTAAGCAGATACAACTGGGCTATACATTACCTAAGAACCTGCTGAAGAAAACCCATATCATTGAAAACTTGAGAGTGTATGGCTCGCTGGAGGATTTCTTCACTTTCACCAGCTATCCAGGTTACGACCCAGAGATTGTAGGTACAGGCAATGCAGCAGGAACCGACTACGGTGCCTATCCGACGGCGAAGAAAGTCATTGTAGGACTTAACGTAACTTTCTGAAGAAAGGAAATTAAAGTAAAAAAAGTAAAAAAAATAGTTATGAGGACAATACATAAATTTGTTAGTGCCGTCTGTATGGTATGTGCTCTCACTGCCTGCGAGGACAAACTCGATATTGAGCAGCATGGCGTGATGAATCGAGAAACCTACTATCAGAGTGATGATCAAGCTTTGGGCGCTTTGGCAGCCGTTTACAATGATGTGCTTAACCTGGAGGGGTACCATCAGGCTGTGCTTAATCTGCTTTCTGATGACGAGTGGGCAGGCTGGGATATTCATGGTGGTGAGTATTGGGATGTGGGTGACTATGCGTTCGATGGTGGTAGCATAGAGATTGCTCCGCTTTTTTCTGCCTACTACAATGTTATCGGAAAATGCAATGTGATACTCGACAACGTATCAGATGATACGCCCTTCAAGCGTCAGACACTGGCCGAGGCACGTGTCATCAGGGCTTGGATCTACTTTTATTTGACTACTCTTTGGGGTAATCCGCCACTTGTGACTTCAGTGCCTAACCCCTCCGAGGCTTCACTGCCTAATACAGAGCCGGACCAACTCTATGCCTTCATGGAGCAGGAACTGACCGAGGCCATTGCAAGTGGAGCACTTCAGGAGAAGGTTTCGGCTGATGACCGTACGCTCTATCATGCCAGCAAGCAGTTTGCACAGGCTGTGCTTGGAAAGGTTTATCTTTGGCAGGGCAAGAATAAGGAGGCTGCCGAACAGTTTGAACTTGTCATCAATAGTGGCAAATATAAGTTATGGGATGGCGACTACGACAAGATTTTCTCTGTGACAAACAAGAACAACTGCGAGTCGGTGTTTGAGTCGAACTACGTCATAAATGAAATTAATCCTTCATTCCGCTTGGCCCAGATTGTCCGTGGGTTGCGTAATGTTCAGTGGAACTTCGGCGATAACTTGCTCGGTATTGGCAACGTGTCGGGTATAGGCTTTGGGGGGCTGGTACCTCGCAAGTCGCTCTATGATGCCTTTGTGGCTGAGGAAGGGCCGATTGGAAAGCGTCTTGCTGGCAGCATCATTACTTACGAAACCATGCAGCTCTTCGGATATAGTCTTATCAGTGGTCAGCGTTGTATGAGTGAGGGCTACTGGTGGTGGAAGGGGCATTTTGAGCAGGAGGGCACTGTGGAGGCAGGACCTTTCGATTATAACAACAACGTCATTTGGATGCGCTATAGCGAGGTACTGCTTTTGGCTGCCGAGGCTCACCTTGCCGCAGGCAATCAAGCAAAGGCTGACTCCTATTTTAACATGGTACGCACACGTGTAGGACTACCCAACAAAACGGCCACACTCGATGCTATCAAACTGGAGAAACGGCTGGAGTTATGCAATGAATGCGTACGCTTCCAGGATTTGCTCCGTTGGGGTGACGCCTATGAGGTGCTAAAAAATCAGGGCAAAGTAGCGCCAGAGATGAGTTCCAACGGCGTGGTGGAATACAAGAGCTACCGCACGGAATACGGTTTCAAGCAGGGCAAGCATGAGCGTCTGCCTTATCCCACCACAGAGGTGACCGTCAACAAGAACATCAAACAGAACCCAAATTACTAAAGAGTCAGAGTTATGAAAAAGTCAATATATTATATTCTGTCGCTCATCAGCGTGCTGTTCTTCACTGCCGCATGCGAAAACAGCGCAGTCGATGACCTCACGGGTAAGTACAAGGCTCCAGAGAATGTAGCAATAACATCTATGGCCGATGCCGGAGTGGAGAAGGTGGAGTCGCAGCGTGTCTTCACGGTATCACTTACTGGAGATGCCAATATCAGCTTTGCATTCGTGGGAAACCGATACTTCCTTCAGGCCACAGAGTTTACACCGGGTAGCCGGAGCCAACTGACCAACAACACTTATATCGTTGATGAGTCGTATGCCGACGTGGCCGGCAGCCGTATAGCTCTAAGCCAGGGAAATGTCAACGTAGAGAAGGATGGTGATAACTACCGCATTTACGGCATTGTGTGGCTGCAGGATGGCAATATCCTGAAATTCGATGCCACAGGCACACTTCATTATGAAGATGATGCACCGGTAATTAGCGAATACACTTATTCAGTAACGACTGAAGATAGTGGCAACGATGTCTTAACCCATCAGATTGTACTGACTGATAAGCAAGATGCCACCATCGCCATGTTTAGTGTGCGTACGGCAGCCGACGCCACATCATTGGCTGGAACTTATCGTGTGGTTGATGTGGCCACAGCACTTACTCCTTCCCCCGGACAAGCAGTTCCTGGAGTCGATCTTTCGATGTTCGGAATTTCTGTTGGTGGTACCTACTACGTGGAAGACGGGAAATTGTTCCTCGTCTCTGAGGGTATTTTGGTCATTACAGAATCGAATGGAATGCTTACGTTTGAGATGTCAAGTGTCACCAGTGCCACAAGCGCGGGAGAGGCCGGCAGCCAGATTTCGCTCCTTTTCCAGAATGTACCCCAATCGCCAGATTATAAGTTCACGCAGGTGGACACTCTGGAAGATGCAGCACCTGGCGTATATACCCATCTTCTTACCTTTACGGACAAGAGAAGCAACACAGTGGCAGGTTTAGCGTTGCGTAACAACGAGGCTGACTCTGTGACAGGTGAATACACGGTATCCGATGCGCTTTCTGCTGCCGTTCCCGCAGCAGGTCAGGCCGTTCCCGGAACTGATTTGTCTATGTTCGGACTGGGCATCCTTGGCACATGGTTCAACGATGAAGGCTCTGTCTATCTCATTTCGGCTGGTAATGTCACGGTGACACAGAGTGGAGATATCATCACCGTGAATCTCACGGATATAGTAAGTGCAGACGAAACAGGCAATGCCGGAACAAAGAGCACGCTGACTTTCCAAGCCAAGAAACAAATATAAAAAGACAGGCAAGTTAGATTGTTTTTAGTTTAGATTAGTAGTTAGGTTAGCGAAGGAGGGTATTGCTTTAATATCCTCCTTTTATGTGATTGTTCCCGAAATAATACGCTGTGATACTATTACGCATGATGATTTTTCGGAAGATAAAATTTAAAAAGAGAGGCTATAAAAATGGGACAAAAGATAAATAATAATATTGCATGGTATGTCACTATTGTGTAAAAGATTGCATCGAATTTCACCAGTTGACTTTTCCTCCACGAATTTCACCTGAATTTCACCAAGACAAAATAAAAGCACTTACGGAACTCGTAAGTGCTTGATTTTCAGTGTGGACCAGCCAGGGCTTGAACCTGGGACCTCCAGATTATGAGTCTGTTGCTCTAACCAACTGAGCTACAAGTCCGATGATACACTCAAAGCGTTATTGGCTGCAAAATTAGACATTTCCGACGAATTATGCAAATGAACAAGGGAAAAATTTGGTGTAGCGAAGAGTTTTGACTACTTTTGCACGTCAGTATGAAGAAAAAATGTGCTGTTACTATAGGCTTCTTTGACGGAGTTCACTGCGGACACCGGTTCTTGCTGCATCAGCTAGAAGCGTTGGCAGATGCCAATGGTTTGTCGGCTGTGACGGTGACATTCGACCGTCACCCTAAGCAGGTGATATGCGAGGATTTCGTTCCCTTACTGCTGACAACACAGGAGGAGAAACTTGCTTTGCTTTCCGAAGCTTTCAGCGGAGAAATAGTCGTACTGCCTTTCACACTCGAGTTGAGTTCTTTGACTGCCAAAGAGTTCATGGAGTCCGTTTTGCGAGAGAAACTGAACGCTGAACTCCTATTGATGGGCTATAACCATCAGTTCGGACACGGAGGCGGCACACCTGAGGAATTTGCCACGTGGGGTAGGGAGACAGGCATCAAGGTTTGTGGGGCTGAAGCACTAGCAGGTGAGAAAGTGAGCAGCAGCAGGATTAGAAATCTGATAAGTCAGGGAAACATAGACAAGGCTAATTCAATGCTCGGCTATCCATATTTCCTGACTGGCAAAGTGACCGAAGGCAAACAAATTGGCCGACAAATTGGTTTCCCAACAGCAAATCTACTGCTGCCCGAACAGAAGCTCCTGCCTGCCTGCGGTGTATATGCCGTCTGGGTTATCATGCCTGACGGAACAAGGCAAGGCGGTATGCTTTGCATAGGTCACCGTCCTACAATAGAACAAAACGGGGTGATCAGCATTGAGGTACATATCTTCGATTTCATCGGCATTTTATATGGCAAACAACTGCGTCTGGAACTTATAGAAAAGTTAAGAGAGGAGCAACATTTCACTTCACTCGACGCATTGCAGCAGCAACTCAAATTGGACGCAGCAGCTGCCAAAACCATTATTAAAAGGTGAAAAAGTAATCAAATCGAGATGACCAACGAAGAGTTCATAGCTCAGAACAGAGATGCTGACGTACGTGCGCTGGCTTTGGGAAAGGTCCCTTCTGGCATTGACCTTCAATATTGCCTCAGGCAGATTGAAGGACAACAGATTGTCAGGCGGAAACTGCCGTCCTGGGCGAAGAAAGAAGGCATTATCTATCCTCCAAAACTTTCGTTGGAACAGTGTAGTAGCGAGCAGACGGCACTCTACAAGCAGAAATTAGTGGAACGCTTGCTGCCAGGAAACAGGCAAAAGATGGTGGACCTCACGGGCGGCTTCGGCATAGACTTCTCCGTTCTGGCACAATTATTTGACGAATCCGTCTACGTGGAGTTGAGCGAAGAACTCTGCAAGATTGCCCAGCATAATTTCCCATTGCTCGGCCTGCCAAAAGCGCGGATACATTGCAAGGCATGCGAAGAATATATCGATGAAATGGGGGATTTTAGCCTTATCTACCTTGACCCGAGCAGACGTGATAACGCTGGTCGTAAAGTGGTTGCTCTTAGCGATTGTGCCCCAAGCATAGAAACAATACAGGACGACCTACTCGAACACGCACCGATAGTCGTTGTCAAGCTGTCGCCAATGCTTGACATACAAGATACCATCCGGCGGCTGCCCAATGTTAACGAGGTGCATACTGTGAGTGTGGGTGGCGAGTGTAAGGAAATCCTGTTGGTGCTTTGCCGCGAGAAAGTAAAGATAACCTACTACTGCACAAACATCACTGCACGGACACAAACGTTCTATACCGACACACGGGACACAAAACCCATAATAGCATCCAACCTTGAGAACTACCTATACGAACCCAACGCCTCCATCATGAAGGCCGGTGTGCAGAATTCGCTCTGCGTAGCGTATAGCGTCAGGAAGCTTCATCCCTTCAGCCATCTTTTCACTTCTGCCCATTTCATCGAGGATTTTCCTGGTCGCTGCTTCGCCATTGAGGACTCTTGCGGCTTTGCCAAGAAAGACCTGAAAAGGCTGTTGGCAGGCATTACCCAATGCAACCTGACCATCCGCAATTTCCCTTCATCCGTTGATGAACTACGAAAACGATTCAAACTGCGTGAAGGTGGCGACTGTTACTTGTTCGCAACAACACTCTGCGATGGCTCGCATACCTTAATACGCTGCAAATCCATTTAACTTCCTCTTTAACTTCCATTTATAAGAAAAAGAAATATGTTAGTAAAAATATTCAGCGCCAGCGTACAAGGACTTCAGGCTTCGACTGTTACCATTGAGGTGAATGCCACTCGTGGTGTCCGCTTTGTGCTTGTAGGCCTGCCGGACAGTGCGGTCAAGGAAAGCTATGAGCGCATCACGGCTGCTATAGAAAACAGCGGATATACCTTCCCAGGTTATCAAATCACTGTTAACATGGCTCCTGCCGATGTCCGCAAGGAGGGCTCTGGCTTTGACCTACCTATGGCAATCGGCATTCTTGCCACGGGTGGGAAAGTGGATACCCGAATGCTGAATCGCTATATGATGGTTGGTGAGTTGAGTCTGGATGGTTCGTTACAACCCATCAAGGGTGCGCTGCCTATCTCCATCAAGGCGCGTGAGATGGGATTCGAGGGTCTCTTCGTGCCAGAAGATAATGTGCGTGAAGCGGCTGTGGTAAACAACCTCAAAGTCTATGGCGTGCGACACATCAATCAGGTAATCGGTCATCTGAACGGTCAGGAGCTTATGCATCCCACCATCATTGACACACGTGCTGAGTTTTTTGCGAAACAAAGCGAATTCGAGTTCGACTTTGCTGACGTCAAGGGACAAGAACAGGTGAAACGTGCTTTGGAGATAGCAGCTGCTGGCGGCCACAACCTCATCATGATTGGTCCGCCGGGTAGCGGCAAAAGTATGTTGGCGAAACGGTTACCAAGCATTCTGCCGCCCTTGTCGCTTCGCGAGAGTTTAGAGACAACCCAGATTCACTCTGTGGCAGGCAAGTTGAAAAGCGACTGTTCACTCATTGCCCAGCGCCCCTTCCGGTCGCCTCACCACACCATATCACAAGTGGCGCTTGTCGGCGGAGGTGTCAACCCGCAACCTGGCGAAATCAGTCTGGCACATAACGGCGTGCTTTTTGCCGATGAATTGCCGGAATTTCAGCGTTCCGTGCTTGAAGTGCTGCGCCAGCCACTCGAAGACCGTGTCATCAATATCTCCCGTGCCAAATATACGGTCACTTATCCATGCTCCTTTATGTTCATCGCCTCGATGAACCCTTGTCCTTGCGGCTATTACAATCATCCGGACAAGCCCTGTCACTGCACACCTGGTCAGATTGTAAAGTACCTGAACAAGATATCCGGTCCCCTTCTCGACCGCATAGATATTCATTGCGAGATACAGCCCGTACCGTTTGCCCAGCTCAGTCAAATGCAACCGGGAGAGCCAAGCTCAGTCATTAGGGAAAGGGTCATCAAAGCACGCAAGATACAGGAAGAGCGGTTCAAACCCTATACTGGTATCCATTGCAATGCTCAGATGAGCGAAAAGATGCTCCATAAGTTCGCGGAGCCTGACAGTGCCTCACTCGATATGCTCCGTATAGCGATGGAACGCCTCAAACTCTCAGCCCGCGCTTACACCCGCATTCTCAAGGTTGCACGCACCATTGCTGACCTTGCTGGCAGCGAGAAAGTCCAGACACAGCACATCGCCGAAGCTATCGGCTATCGTAGCCTCGACCGCAGCGACTGGGCAGAGAGAGGAATATAATTGCCGTCACGCCCTCTCATGATGTACAATCCGTGCTGATTAGGTCGGCTCACAAGTTTACCATCAAGAGTGAAAATTTTGGCCGATTTCATCGAGGGAATGCAGTTTTCTGGTATTTCTGAAATGTCCGTCCACTTGCCACTTTGTATATATCCGATGTAAGTACGCAGTTCTTCAATGGCTCGCGGCAACTGTTCGTTGGTAAGTTCAAGTTCACTTAAATTCTTCTGGTAAACGAGTTCATAGTATGTGCTCAGGAAATCTTTAGCTTCGTCGCTGTATTCATTGCCATTCAGAATAGCCAGAGCCTCTTCGCCGACCTGCTTGTATTCCGCCCAAAGTTCAGCGTTGTAGGCAATTTCCTCAGCTGCAGCATCTATGGCTTTCATGGCTGCAATGGCACTCGCTCTGTCGTTGGCAGAAGCTTTGTATGCGGTATCATAGGCATCCCTGTAACAATTACTGACAGTCGCAGTGGTATAGCTAAGCTTCTTTTTCTTCATTTCCGTGAGCCATTGACGATATGATTCAGGTTGATTGCCGTAGTAAGTTAGTGTAAAGTCGTCAAAAATGCACCAATCTGCGTTTACTGTCTGCTGCTTCTCCATACCGAACGTAAGTGTATGATTATCGACACCTGCAAATATTACGTTGTCATAAACATTAAGCGAGTGCATGTAATACTCAGCAGAAATCATATCATCAGGTATGTAATAGTTCCGTGAGCCATTGCTTGCAGAAGCCTCTCGTCCCACACCCTTTGCTGCGGTAACGAGCTTGGAAAAGGGCGATACAATGGGGAAGGACAGTTTGTCAGAACCTGTCTTTATGTAAATGCGAGCATAACGTAATGTATGGTCCTTGATACGATAGTGGTCCAACGCCTCCTGCGCCTCACCACAACGATAGAAGGCCTTGCATCCAATAGCATAGACACCGTTCGGAAGGTCGGTAATTGTCTGGTATGTGTTAAAGTTGCAGTTGTAGTGTTCGGCGTTTTCCTTAGGGTTCACTGCGCCAAACTGGTCGCCTTCCCATCCCACGAGCAAGTTGCTGTTAAAGCAGGGATTGACGATGCGGGCAGACATGTCTAAGGGCTTGCGATACGTTGCGCTACTTTCTTCCACCTGATACATGTCTTGCAGGTAGCGGAAGTTATTGGCGATGAGGGCATCGACAAGTTCCTGTCCTCGCGTATTATAACCATTGCTCGAATTCACACCCACATAGTCGGCGAGGATGATGCCTGTCGGTCCTGCCTTATGCGAAGGGTCGGCCAGATAGTCAATGATAGCTGCATTGGTATGTGCAGCATTGTCACGATAGCCGTCACTCAAGGATATTTCCTCATCAACGACAAGAGGAATGTAAAGCCTCGATATCTTCGAGAAGGCAGAAGCAAAGTTATAGACCCAAACAATATCTGATGCAGAGTTGGTTGTATGCTTCGTGCTGAAATCGAGCAATTGGCAGATAGCTGCCACCTTACGGTCAAGGTCGCCGTCTTTGTAGGTCTCAGCGAAATCCTGCATATAGAGTTTCGCAGTTTGGCCCGAAGCTCCCGTAATCTGTCCGTTGGTCTGAGCGCTCCAGTTTATTTGGCCTGTCCAGTTGCGGAAGAAACCGCCAACGGGCTTTTCGGCATACTGGTTGCGGCTGAGTAGCAGTATTTTACCACGCATCTCCCTGACCGTGAGTGTGCTCTTAAATTCAACGAAGAAGTCCTTCAGGTCGTCGCGATTAAGCAGTTCAAGTAGCCTTTCGCCATAATTACTTGCATTGTCATCACCGTCAGAGGCATGAAGCAGATGTATTACGACAAACTCCGACGGGTTTTCTCTGAGTTTGTTGCGCAAGAAATAGAGCGCGTCGTCGAAACGAAGGTTGGTGGGCATAATGCCGTGGTTCACGTTGATGTAATTATCCTTGATTGCCGGACGAAGGTCGAAGGCACGTATGCCCATGTCCCATTGCTCTTCGAAATTCTTGTCCTGGGTGCGGGCATATTTTTCACCGAAAGGTCCATAGATGGATGTCGTGACGCCAGGAAAACCATTGCCGGTGCCAGAGTCGTGGCTACCGGGAATGGAAAGTGTAGAAATATATGCATTGTCTGGAAGTCGCTTCATCCAGTTGTCGGCCTGCAAAGAGAGCACAAAAGCAGATAATACAGCAAGAGCAAAGACGTTTTTTCTCATATTCTCCTAGGTTTTATATCAGTATTGCGACAAATCGGGACGTATGATATCCCTTGCTCTGCAAAGATACAGAATAATTTATAATTCACAATTCATAATTCATAATTATTTTCTATCTTTGCATCGGCAAGGAACATTATATATTATATGTTAGGGAACTTTACAATAAATTTCACAGGTATCATCATTGCAGCTTGCACATTCCTGACCATAGGCATCTGGCATCCTATTGTCATTAAGACAGAGTACTATTGGGGCACACGTCCCTGGATTGTCTATCTGATAGTTGGAATGGCTTCTATTGTGACTGCGCTATTCGTAGAGAACGTCATCCTGTCGGCCATAATAGGAGTGTTCGGTGCCTCAGCGCTTTGGGGCATCGGTGAGCTCTTTGCACAAAAGAAACGAGTTGACAAGGGATGGTTCCCGAAGAATCACCGTCGAGAAAACAATAAACAGTCATGAAGAAAATATCATTGATTCTAGCGGTGCTAAGCTGCACGATGAGTAGTGGCAGCTATGCACAACAGACACTGAAAGAGGGCGAGATGCCTCAGTTGCCAACCTTCCCAGAGATTCCGGCAAAGATGCCTATGGGTTCCGTAAAGATGGACGACAGCAAAACATTCCCTGAAGTCAGGCTCGACATACCTATCACCGACGGTCCCTACAAAGCCAGTTGGGAGAGTATCGAGCAGAACTATCCTGGAACGCCCCAATGGCTGCGCGACGCCAAGTTCGGCATCTGGGTGCACTTTGGGCCGCAGTCGGCTGGCGAGAGCGGCGATTGGTACGCCCGCAACCTCTACAAGGAGGAACATCATGCCTACCGCAACCATCTGAAGCGCTACGGTCATCCATCGGAAGTGGGCTACAAGGAAGTGCTGCGCGACTGGAACCCAACGAAGCTCGACCCCGAATACCTGACGCAGCTTTACCAGAAGGCAGGAGCACGCTTCCTGATGATTCAAGGCGTACATCATGACAACTACGACCTGTGGAACTCGCAGTATCATCCCTGGAACTCAGTGAACATCGGTCCGAAGCGCGACATCCTGCGCGAGTGGGTCGATGCCTGCCACAAGTTCAATATGCGCTACGGCGTCACCTTCCACCACGAATACACCTGGTGGTGGTGGCAGACGGCTTTCGGCTCCGACACGAAGGGAGAGAAGAGCGGCGTGCCCTACGACGGGAACCTGACGCTGGCCGACGGCAAGGGGAAATGGTGGGAAGGCTATGACCCGCGTCTGCTCTACGGTATAGACCTGCGTGAATACGAAACAGTCGATGAAATGGCCCATACTGGTTGGTCGCCACCCAAGCCCGGTATCTACAGCCGCCATCTGGACTACTGCAAATGGTACGCCACTCAGTGGGTACTGCGTATGATGGACGTATGCGCCAACTACGACCCTGACTTCATTTATACCGACGGCACCGTGCAAGGCCCCTTTACCGGCGACGGAACGGGAACGGGTTATAAATGCAACGCCATGCCGACGGTCATGGCCGACTACTACAACCGTGTGCTGAAGAAACGTGGCAAGGTGGATGCTTTCAGCATCATCAAGTTCCGCCGGCCTACAAACGGTGCGGTGAATACTGCGGAGTTCGACTTCCCCGATACCATTAACGCCTCGCAGCCTTGGATTCGCGAAGCACCTGTGGGTGACTGGTTCTATGCTCCCGGCTTCACCTACGACTCAGGCTCTATGATACGCTTCATCATCGAGGCAATCTGTCGCGACGGCAATGCTGCACTCAATATCCCCATGCGTCCCGACGGCAGCATTGAGGATGGGTGTATCACGATGCTCGAAGAGGTGGGGCAGTGGATGAAGGTGAATGGCGAGGCCGTCTATGGCAGCAAGGCCTGGACCACTCTCGGCGAAGGAGAGACAAGGGAAGGCAAACTGAAGAAACTGCCTGGCGGCGGACTTGGCAAGCATCATGCCGAATTCCAGTTCACGCCCCAGGACATACGCTTCACCCTTGGAAAGAATGGCAAACTGTATGCCTTCACAATGAACGTGCCCGAAGGCAATCAGGTGGTGCGCATCAAGTCGTTGGGAATAGACAACAGACAACAGACAACGGACGACAGACGAGTCAAACGCGTGAAGCTCCTCGGCTACAAAGGCAAGCTGAAATGGGAACAGACCGCCGATGCCCTCGAAATCACTTACCCCGCCAATGCCAATCTGAAGACCTCAGTCGTGTTCAGGATAGACAATAGATAATTTTTCATTTTTCATTTTTCATTTTTCATTCTTTTTTTCGTACCTTTGCACCAAAATTTAATAGACAACAGACAATTTTCATTCATTCATTCTTTTATTTTTTCATTTTTTGTAAATCATGAAATATCTGAAATTATTCCTTACAGTTAGCCTGATGGCAAGTGCCATGAGCCTGAGCGCTCAGTACATGCCCGACTCTACGGTTGTCACCACCACAAAGACCGTTGATAAGGGCGATTACGACAAGGGTTATCACCTGATGCCCGAGTTGAAGATTGGTAGTTGTTATGGCTATGTCGGTTTTGGTGCTAACATAGTCTTGGAGCATGAATTCCACAAGTACTTGGCATGGGACATTGCCAGCCTTGACTTCTCAGCACCATTTGATTTCAGTGAAGGCAACTTCGGTCTAAAGACTGGTGTACGCGCTTTCACGAAACGCTTCTGGAATGGCAAAGCTCGCGGATATATGAGTGCAGCGGCGGGTTGGGATTGCAATATCAGAAAGCATTCCGAATTGACGGAAGACAAAACACGCATTAAAATTAGAAATAAGGGATTCAACGGCCTGGGCGTGTCATGGGGACTTGGTCTTCAATTTCAGAAACACTTCTTCGTGGGTTACACTTTGGAGTATAGCACAGCTAAAAAGTTTACTTCCCACTACGCCAAAGTCGCCTACAGATTCTGATTTATTGCTGTCCGCTAAAAGGATAATTGCTTCGGGAGGCCCGCTGGTTTTCAGCTGCGGCCTCCCGAAGTTGTTTTATAAGAGCGGAACGTAAGAGGTGGATTATAGACTATGTTTTATTTCCCGTTTGCATTTTCCTCACTTTTGGACTTCTTGTTCAGTCGCCAGATAACGTGGAAGAGGGCGTAGGAGGGCAGGACATTGTAGAATGTCTCGGTGCGGCCTTGTGCGTTGATTGTGTGGCGGACGTTGGAGAGCTGGCCGAGCATATCGAAGCCGTCGAGCTGCAGGAGCAGGTTGCCATGCATGAGTCGCTTGGTGAGGCGGGCGTTCCAGACGAGTTCGTTTGTGTTCATCGAATTGTCGCTATAGCCTCTGCGCGAGTACATAGTCAGGTCGGTGGCAAACTGGAAGTCCCACGGCAGCTCAATCTGTCCGGCGAGGCTGTAGTCGAAGTCGAAGACGTTAATTCGTGTGAAGTCCGCCCGAGCGCTGGTGGAACGCTGATAATGGAGGTCGCCTTTTGCGGTGAAGTCGATTTTATCAGTAGGTTTCCAATTCAGTGAAAGCTCGTCGTCGAAGTAATTGGAAGCTACGACACTTCGGGCATTGTTCATCAGGTCCACGCTGTGATTGTGACGGTGGGTGAATTTCTGCTTGAGGCGCAGACGCTCTTTGTGGTCGAGCGGGAAGTCAACGCCTGCAGAAGCATTGGTGTTCCAGTTGCCATTGATGTTCTGTGGCGTACTTGTCCGTACACCCGTCTGCTTGTCGTAGAGTACTGCTGTGGCGATTGCATCTTGTGTGGCATCGAAGCTGAACGAGGTATTGACCAGCGTGCGTCGCAGCTTCTCGCGATAGTTGCCGTAAAGAGTGTGGTTGCGCGAAGGGCGAAGGTCAGGGTTGCCGAGCTGGATGTTGAGCGGGTCGCTGTCGGTGCGGATATTGAGCAGGCTGCGCATGGATGGTTGCGCGACATTGGTTTGATAACCGGCATAAATGTTGCGGTTGGTCTTTCTGTGGCTGTGAGAGAAGTACACGCTTGCCGACAGGCTGGTGGTGCGACGACTCATTGTGGTATCGACTTGTGTCCCCTGCCAATAGTCGAGTGTCTCATGTATGATGGGCAGCGAGAGGCTGGCGTTGAAGTTGTTCGATGTTCCTGCAGAGTCGCTGTAGTGGTAGAAGCCGTAGCCTATGCTTGGTGAGTTGGTGATGGACTTGCTGTGCGAGAGCTGGCTGTTGTCGGCATCGAGAGTTTGCAGCATTTCCTCTGTCGAAGGCAATGTGCCGAGAGGATGCAGCTCTGTGTTTGCCCATTCCTCCATCTTGTTCAGCAGGTAGAGGCTCCTGTTGCTTTCATTATTATTGTAAGAGAATCTGTCTTCAATCTCGATGTTGTGGTGGTGCTTCTGGTCGAGGGCGAAAGACAACTCTGGCGTGACATTGAAGTTGTGTGTGCGGTCTTTGTTGGGACGATAACGATTACGGAAGTCAGACTCTGCTGCCGTCTTCGGGTAGTCCAGCAGGTAGTGTTCAAAGACATCCTCGTATCTGTCGCGGAAGTAGTAGCTGTAGTTGAGCGAGAAGCCAATGTAGTCGTTGTGGGCAGGGTTGACGTAGGAGAAGCCATAGTCCCGCAGGTCTATGTGACGACCCGTGCCGTGCCGTCGCGAGGTGTCGCGATTGAGGGCATAGCGGCGCAGGAGGTTTCCCGCATAAGGCGTCATCAGGCTGTCCATCCACGCCTTGCCCCATCCCTCGGCCACGTCCTCTGCCAGCGTTGCACTCGCAGAGTTGGAGTAGTTCGACCAATGCAGGTATTCCAGCGAAATGCTGTTGTGGAGGTACAGGTCCTTGAAGGTTTCCCACAACGGGCCAGGCTTTCGCAGGCGCACATCATGGCTTGTGTTCAAGCGAGTGTCGTAGCTGCGACGTGTGAAGAACGAGCGTCCGTAGGTGTTGCCGCCCTCGAGGAATGTTTCGCTCGCGGTGTGGTTGGCCTCTCTGCTGTCGGAATAGGTTCCCTTGATGCTGCCTTGATAGCGAAAGTCCTCGCTCTTCTCGTAGAGGCCGTTGGCTCCTAAGGTGTAGCTCGTCGTGAGTCCCCGCTCCTGTATCAATGGCGACCACTCGCCCTTCTCGCCTGGCGTGCGGTAGTCGCTCAGGTTGTTGACGTTGGCAAAGAGAGCAATGCGCGAGTTCGTGGCGTAGCGCATGGCGAAGGCTCGTCCGAGGAAGGGTGGGGCTTTCGTCGTCTCTCCGAAGTCCTCCTGACTGCCGAAGCGTTTCCCTATTCCGCCTTCCGCATTCGCAAGCCACGCTGTGTTGTAGTCGCGCTTCAGCCGCACGTCCATCACCATCTCTTTCTGTGTCGTCTTCTCGCGTATGGTGCCCTTCACGTTGTCGGGTGTCCGCTCGTAGCTTCGGATGTCCTTCACCATGTAGGACGGCATGTTGTCGAGGAGCAGTTCGCGGTCGCTGTCGAAGAAGTCTTTGCCATTCAGCAGCAAGGCATCCACTTTCCGCCCATTCACCGTTATCTCTCCTCCGCCATGAAGCTCTACGCCCGGCAACTTCTTGATGAGCGCGTCGAGCATTGAGCCTTCGGCCATCGAGAAGGCATCCGCGTCATAGACCAGCGTGTCACCGTCCATGTAGAACTTCAGCTTCGTGGCCTTCACCACAACCTCGTCCATGACGGTTGTGGAGTCGCCAGCCAGCATGAGGCTTTGCGCCTTTGCCTTCGGGCTTCGATGCAAATAGATGGGCTTCAATTCGCGGTAGCTTTCCCGCTTGTACATCTTCTGGATGTCGAAGGGAGCAAAGCGCGTCTGGTAGCCCTTTGCTTCGAGGCGCAACAGGTACTTGCCCACCTCCTTGACAGTTGCATCGACATAAGTGTGGAGCTTGTCGTTGTATTTATAGCTTTCCACGTGTGCTGTATCGACGAAACTGCTGTCGGCAGCACGGAGCAACGTCACCTTCAGACTGTCAATACCTTCGTGCGTCAAGTGGTCGGCAACTGTGGCATAGACACTAAGTTCCCGCTTCTTCGTCTTTGTCGAGTCCGTCTGGCCGTAAGCTGAGAGACAAAGCAAACAGACTGCAAATGAGATGAGTGCTTTCTTCATAATCTATACATTATCTATATATTATACGCACGTGGAGGCGAAATGTTAACTGATTTTGCGTTAAAATATCTTAAAGCAGTGGAATTTTGCCTTTGCTGGTACTGGGCAGGGTGTGTTTTGACCGTATTTGATGTACTACATGTATGTTCCATCATACAAAAAGTGCATGCTCAATGAGAAGAAAGTGCATGCTCAATGAGAAGAACGAGCGCACTGAGTAATAGAAACGAGCAGGGCCAATAGGGGAAATGAGCCTGCTGAATAGTGAGAAAGTGTGGGGCTCTTAGGGAGAACTACCACACTCTGTTGATCTTGCGGCGGGCGGCGAAAACATTTTCAGCGGCCGCTGAAAACATTTTTAGCGGCCGCCGAAAAGAATTGCAGCGGCCGCCGAAAACCTATTTCTATATAGTCAGTATGAAGTAGTGGCGGAATGTTAAGTGATTTTGCGTAAAAAACAATTAAAAAGCTCCCACGTCATCACGACGCAGGAGCAGGTCGGCGCCTTTTCTAACATAAAACAAAATAATCTACTCTCTTGGTTTCATTCCTTCGAAGTATTCTTTCTTTCCATTGATGAAGCTCTTGAGGCAAAACCATTCGGTGGGAAGCCATTCGGTGCCTCTTGTATAGAGAATGAGGAAGTGATAGCTGTGGTCGGCAACTCGTACCTGTATTGAGTTGGTTTCCGAGATTTGGCGTGTATAGACGGCCAGTATTGTGGAGGGGTTCCCTTTGAAAGAAGCGCCATAGTGATACTCGTAATATCGGTCCTGCCAGCTATTGGTGAACCTCAGCGCCATGCTGTCGATGGCAGCAAGCAACTGCTGGGCGAGCGGTTTCTGGTCTTCCGTTAAGGAATAAATCTTTGCTTCCGTCACACCTGCATAAGCATATTCTCCATAGTTGACAATATTTATCCAGGCTGACCTTTCCTCTTCCTCTTCATCATCCCAGACAGCGTGGGAATATGCATCATCGTGTTGCCAGAATGCATTGCGATGACTGATGCCGTGCTCGTTCATGAGGCTTTCGATGTCATCATTCATGTCTCCCCATGAATATGTACCAGAATATAAGTCAAGGCCAGGCAAAGAGACGCAATAGTGGAAGAGTCCTTCGAAAGATTCTTCCGCTTTCCCTGATTCGAGGACGAAGTAGAGAAACTCGTCGGAATAAAAGTAAGAGAACTTGTCATCGCTGTACTTGTGGACTCGTGTGGTGTCGCGACAGAGGTTCAAGGAACAGACGATAGTGTCCTTGCCGCCTGTGTGACTTTCGTAATGACAACTGTCCTGTGCCTCTTTCTGCATTTCGGAAACGGTTCGACGGATAGCCTTCACTCGTTTGTCGAAGCAGGCCTTTTCTATTCGCAACACGCTATCCACGAAATGACTGTCTTGCCTGCCCCGAATGAGGTCTGGCCTGTAGTAGAGATGCAGGGAATAGTCCAGTTGCGGATGATTCCCGCTGTTATCCATTCCTCCTCTCTTTATGATGGTTGGTGTCTTGGGATACATTACTCCTTTTGTCTGCTTGAGTTCTTCAAAGAGCTGGCTTATCTTGGGATTCACCTGGCCTTCTGCCTTCGATACTGCACCTATGAGAGCAAGTATCACGAGTATTGTTGTCTTTTTCATTTCTTCATTATTTCATTTTGTAGAATAAAATCTGCTGCCGCATTTCGCAACGCAGCAACAGGTCGGCGCCAATTTATCAACTTCTAAAAACCAAATCATTTATTATTTTAACCTTTTCAATATTTCACCTTTTCACCTTTTATGGCAGGTCGCCAACCCTTTCGAGGACGAAGTCAACGGCAGAGAGCCAACGTCCCTTGAAGGGATGACCTGTGAGGTCCGAGTCGCAGGAAACGCCATAAGTAAGTATTCCGTTACGAACCTCGATGTTGTCTATCACGATTTTGCTCCAGCCATAACCCATTCCGCCGTTTGCCAGAGCGATTCGGACGTCGTTGGGCGAGATTTGTTCTTTCCTGTCGTCGGCTTCCTTAACCCGTATCGCAGCATCTCTCCAAATGTCACCACCGCGGTCATCACAAGCGGGAATCTCCTTCAACAAGAGCTCGTCAGTCTTTGCAAAGATGAAGGCACCCGTTTTGCCGCTATAGGAAGTTCGACCTGCGGCAGTCAACTTGTAGATGCCTGGCTTGAGGCTCGTCTCTTTGTGTTCGGCAGTATATTTCAGTACGCCGTCCTCGTCGGCACAAGCATCGAGGTATTCCAACTCGGGATTGCCCGTATAGTGTTTGCCTGAGACAGCATAGTACCAACGTCCTCCGTCGTTTCTTGTTATGGTAAAGCCGATGTCACGAAGGAACTGATGGCGTTTCGTATCGTGGTATCCCAGCCGGACAGACTCGTTGACCTTACTCTTCAAGATGCTTTCCGAGGCCTTGAAATAGTCTTGTATCTGAGGGTCGGAGCTCTTTGCTTTGGTCTCCATATCGTAGAGTCCTTTCCAAATCAGCGCGAATTCTTCGGGTGTGAGGAGTCGTTCATAGCGCGAAGCCTCACGTTTGAGGGCAAAACCAATCGAGGCCATTTGCACATCGTTTGCTTTTTCGCTGAGTTCCACAAGTTCTTTAATCTTGTTGCTCAGGCTTGGAAATCCGTCATAATAATCGCTTACATGGTCCATCGCACGCAAGACATCCCGATGATACTTCGCGCTGACTGCCCACTTGCCGTCAATGTAAGTCGTATCTATTTCCTGCTGCGGATTGTTCTTCACCGTTTCGCCAACCTTAATGGCCGTGCGGACGCTGTCCATCGTGATTTCATCTTCTCCCTTTTCAATCTTGACGACTTCCATATCGTAACCAAGTTTCTGGGAGATGAAGCCTTTTTTCTCTCCTTTGGGCAGGTCGTTCCATAGCAGGAGGAAGGCTTGCTTGAGACCGTCAGCACCTAAACCAAAGACGAGAATCCTTGCGTTCTGAAAGAAGGTGAACACGCAGTAAGTGTTCTGTCCTTTACCTTTCGGACCTATTGTTGCTTTGAAAGCCCGAGTCATTTCATTGCCCGGACCTGTGTAGCTACGATAATCCTCTGCCCAATGCTCTTGCTCTTCGAACAGATTCACAAGTTTCTTCAGGAGCTTTGCGTCCTTGCAAGTGAACTTCACAGACATTACGCTGTCCTTTGGAAGATCGGTAAACTCATCTATCGATAAGTCGTATGAGCCCTCAGTTATCGTTACATGCTTGTCTTTAAGAAATTGTGCTATGGCTTTTTGAATACCTTCTGCCTCGAATATCTGCGCTTTGAGTGGCAAAGCCAAAAACAGGCCAAGAAGCAAAATGCTGAGTCGTGAAATCCTTTTCATAGTGGTATGTGTTTTTGTTTGATTCATAATGGAATGTATCGTGTCGTGGTATCTACGAGGTATTCCTCCTGGTAGGCAGTCTCCACTTGCTTGTGGATGATTTTGTTCACCAAGTCCTTGATGCGTTCGTCGGCTCGCATGAGGTTCCCAAGTTCTGTCAGGCAGGCACTGTCGCGGCACTCTCCCATCTCGTTCTCGAGTTGCGTTAGATAGTAGTAAAGGCTGTCGGCAGCATTGGTGAGCACGACGGTTTCGGTCGTGGGTTGAGCCTCTTTGACAGGTGTTGGTTGGGGCTTGGAATTTTTAAGGGATTTTGTGGCTTTAGGGGTTGGACGTTGTTCCTTGTGGACCGTGACTTGTGCCAAGACCGGCTGTTCTTCTGGCTTTTGGGGAACGATGTCCTCCCCCGCTTCCACTTGTTCGTCAGGCACTTCAGCAAGGTCCTGTGGAGCCTTATCGCCCTTCGGCCAAAGAAGGAAAGCTATGAGCACGCAGGCAGCTGCGGCAATAGCTGAGGTAGCGTATGGCCAAAACTTTATTTGCTTCGCCGCTTTCTTCTCGGCAATCAGGGCATCGTAGAGCGCCTCGTCCCTGTCGAGTTCGCTGTCAGTCGGCAGGTCCCACGTCTCGTGCTCTATCGGGTGCTTTCCCTGTAGGTACTGTTCAATGAGTAGTTTTTTATCCATCAATGTATCCTCCTTCTTTTAATACATTATATATATGTTTGCGGGCGTGACTGAGCATAGAGCTGACCGTCCGAACATTGATTCCTGTTGCTATTGCTATCTCCCTTGCCGCCATTCCAGCCTCAGCGAACATGCGCCAAAGACGCCCCTCGGCTCGTGGCAATGTGTGGGCAGCACGGCTAAGGGCGTTCATTAGTTCTGCCTCTTCCAGAGAATGCTCTTCTCCTGGTGCAGGACTTGCCTGTTCGTGACTGATAGTGAGCGAGATGTGAGGCCGCCGCTGCTCCCTTCGCCATACATCGATACACTCGTGCTTGGCAATGCGGACAGCCAGCCGCTCTGCCTCCACGGGCGAGGAGAGCGTGTCCCAAGCTTTCCAAAGGCGTACGACGGTCTCCTGCGCAACATCCTCGGCAGCCTCGCGTCGGCCGAAGAAATCTCTGGCGACGGACTTTGCTTTGGTGCACAGGACGGGTGCTAAACGGTCGAACTCTGAGTGATCCATACACCCTTATAACGTCACAAGGGTGGAAATGTTATGTGAAATTAAGAAATTTTAAGAATTATTGCGCTGTTCGTCGATTTTCTGGAAGTCCTTGAGGCGCAGGACGAAGCTGCGGGTGAGGTACTGGTCGAGGACGACAGGGTTGACGCTGAGCTCCTGCGGTGTGCCGTGGAAGAGTATCTGCCCCTCGAAGAGGAGATAGGCGCGGTCGGTGATGCAGAGGGTCTCCTCGACATTGTGGTCGGTGATGAGGACGCCTATGTTGCGCTGCTTGAGCTTCCAGACTATGTACTGGATATCCTCGACGGCGATGGGGTCAACGCCGGCAAAGGGCTCGTCAAGCATGATGAACTTGGGGTCGATGGCCAGACAGCGGGCTATCTCGGTTCGGCGACGCTCGCCACCGCTGAGTTGGTCGCCCAGGTTACGGCGCACCTTCTCGAGGTGGAACTCGCTGATGAGGCTCTCGAGCTTCTCGCGCTGCTCCTCGCGTGTCTTTGTCGTCATCTCCAGAACGCTGGCTATGTTGTCCTCTACACTCATCTTGCGGAAGACGCTGGCTTCCTGTGCCAGGTAGCCGATGCCGCGACGGGCCCGCTGATAGACGGGCAGGTTGGTTATCTCCTCGTCGCCCAGGTAGATGTGTCCGGCATTGGGAAGTACCAATCCAGTGGTCATGTAGAAGGAGGTGGTCTTGCCGGCACCGTTTGGTCCGAGCAGACCGACTATCTCGCCCTGACGGACATTGAAGGTGACGTTGTTCACCACTGTGCGCTTGCCGTATATCTTGACAAGGCCTTCGCTACGAAGCTGCAAACACTCTTGTTCCATAGTATGTTTATTTTGTGGAGTTAAAGAAGTTATCGCTCGCTGTGCTCGCTGGGGAGTTAAAGGACAATACCTTTGGGATGCTGTTCTCAGGTTGCAAGAACTATCGTCCTTTAACTTCCTCTAACTTCTTTAACTTCCTAATTCTTTGTCCCTTCTTCTTTGACCTTGCGGAGCAGGTCGCTGGCGAAGATGAAGGAGTTGAGTTTCTCGTTGGTGGCAGACATGATTTCGTCTTTCGAGCCTTCCCACTCTTTGTGCCCGTCGCAGATGTAGAGGATGCTCTCGCCAATGCCCAGTACGGAGTTCATGTCGTGGGTGTTGATGATGGTGGTCATGCCGTACTCGTGGGTGATGCTGCTGATGAGTTCGTCGATGACGAGGCTGGTCTTTGGGTCGAGGCCGGAGTTGGGCTCGTCGCAGAAGAGGTACTTGGGGTTGAGGGCGATGGCACGGGCGATGGCTACGCGCTTTTGCATGCCGCCGCTTATTTCGCCCGGCATCTTGTCTTCCGCTCCCTTCAGGTTGACGCGCTCCAGGCAGAAACGGGCTCGCCGCACGCGGTCAGTCAGATTCATATCGGAGAACATGTCGAGGGGGAACATGACGTTCTCCAGCACCGACATGGAGTCGAAGAGGGCTGCACTCTGGAATATCATGCCCATCTCGCGCCGCAGCATGACGCGCTCGCGCTTGTCCATCTTCACGAAGTCGCGGCCGTCGTAGAGTATCTTGCCGCGAGTGGGAGTGAAGAGCCCTACGATGTTCTTCATCAGCACCGTCTTGCCGGAGCCGGACTGACCGATGATGAGGTTGGTCCGCCCGTCGCGGAAGACCATGTTGATATCCATGAGGATGTCGCGGTCATCAAAACTCTTGTATAAATGCTGAACCTCAATCATATTTTCTTAACTCTTTTTCTTAACTCTTCACTCTTCACTCCTCTTAACTCTTTACTATTAACTTAACAGTTGTGTCAGGAAAATATCGGAGAAGAGGATGAGCATGCTGCTCGATACGACGGCGTTGGTGCTGGCCTTGCCGACGTCGAAGCTGCCGCCCTCCACGAAGTAGCCGTGATATGAGGCTACGCTGCTGATGATGAAGGCGAAAACGATGCTCTTGATGATGCTCATCCACACGTACCAGGAATTGAAGCTGTGCAGCAGGCCGATGGTCAGGTCGTCGGGCGTGATGATGCCAGCAATGGCGGTGGCGTATGCTCCGATGAAGCCGGAGACGATGCTGAACACTACGAGGAAGGGTATCATCGTCATCATGCCTATCACCTTGGGCAGGATGAGGAACGAGGCGGAGTTGACGCCCATGATTTCGAGGGCATCAATCTGCTGGGTGACGCGCATGGTGCCTATCTCGGATGCGATGTTCGAGCCGACCTTGCCCGCCAGGATGAGACACATGATGCTCGATGAGAACTCCAGCAGCATGATCTCGCGTGTGGTGTAGCCGGTGGTGAAGGTGGGCATCCAGGGACTCTGGATGTTGAGCTTAATCTGGATGCAGATGACGGCACCGATGAAGAAGCTGATGAGCAGCACAATGCCGATGGAGTCAACACCGAGCGAGCCCATCTCACGGACATACTGCCGCATGAACATACGCCAACGCTCGGGGATGCTCAGCACCCGTCCCATGAGCTGCAAATATCGGCCAAAGGCGGCCAGCCAATTCAATATAAACACAGAACTATGCGCGCTTCGCGCTAAATGATAAATAAACTATGAACTATGGACTATGAACTATGGACTATTGCGGTGTTTCCATGCTTACGACGAGGCGGTTGCCGGAGCCGAAGATTTGCTGTGCCACTTGCTTGATGTCCTCGACGGTAACACTTTGTACGCAATCTTCATAACCTTCGACGAACTCCTGGTCGAAACGTGTCTTGGAGATGAGTCTGGTCATCCAATAGCCGTTGTCCTTCAGGTTCTCCTGGTGCGAGCGGAGCATGTACTCCTTTATCTTGCCAAGGTTCTCCTCCGTAGGACCCTGCTCCATTATCTGCTTGATGCCATTGTTGACGATGTCCGTCATGGCGATGCGCTTTTCGGGAGCTGTTGGCAGGACAATCTGTGCGGTTGCAATCTCTTCAGGATAGTCCATGAGGCCAGCATTTACAGGTACGCCGTAAGCACCGCCGTTGTCCTCGCGGACACTCTCTGTGTAGAGCATCGTCATGGCCTGCTGGAGCATGTCAACCAAGACGTCGTTCCTCAGTGTCTCCTTCATGGGAGTATGATAGAGGAAGACGTTCAGTGAGTTAGGCGTGTCCTGCTCCTTGGTGAAGTAGCACTCGCGTTCGCCCTTCCTCATCCGTTGGTCGATGACCTTGTATGCTTCTTTCTTGCCCTTTGCAGGAAGTGCTCCGAGATACTTTGCCAACAGTGGAGCGACAGAGTCGGCATTGACGTCGCCCACCATAAAGAACTCGAAGTCACCGGCATTGGCAAAGCGTTCGCGATAGATATCAAGCAGGCGGTCGTAGTTGATGCGGTCGAGGTCTGCTTCCTTCATACGCTTTGCACGTACATTATTATCATATACCACACTGATGATGCTGTCCTGGAGGGTGGTTTGCGGACTGAGCTCCTGATTCTTCAGGGCATTGCGTGTACGCTCCATCGCAGAGGTAAAGGCATCATCGTCGCGACGTGGAGATGTGAAGTTAAGGTAAACGAGCTGAAGCATCGTTTCGAGGTCCTTCTTCACACAATGTCCATCGACGGATTCGGAGCGGGAACCTACACTTGACGAAACACCTACCTGTTTGCCAGCAAGCTTCTTGTTCAGTTCAGTAGCAGAGAAGTTCCCTATACCTCCTGTATGAACCAGTCCGAGGTTGCTGGTGTTGATGTACTCGTCGTTGCTGTAAAGACTGTTGCCGCCCCAGGAGATTGCGCGGAAGTTTATCCTGTTGGGACTGTAGTCGGTCTGTTTGACGTGAATCTTCATGCCGTTGCTCAGGGTGATGAGCTTGGAGCCATAGATGTCGTCCTTTATTTTCTTGACCTTTACCTTGCTTTTCAGCTCGGGCACCAAAGGCTCTGTGCTGACTTCTTCCGTAAAGGCTTCTATCTCCTCGGCATCCACCTCCGTAAGTGCGGACAATATTTCCTGTTCGGTCGGACAGACGAGGCCCTCCTTGTCGGGCATGAAGACCAGAATGGCACGATTGTCCGAAGACAGGCTTGCAATGGCCTGATTGATGTTCTCCAGGGGAATGACCGGCACTATTTGCTGCATCATTTGGTGTGTCCACTCGATGCCGGGAGCTGGTACGTTGTCGAGGAAATGACGGACGTAGGCATTGACGAACGAGGTGTTTGTACGCTTGTCGCGAGCCTCGTATGCTGCATCAATCTGCGAGAGATATTCCTGCTTGAAGCGGTCGTACTCGCTCTCGGTGAAACCGCCACGAACGGCACGAAGCAGTTCGCGATAGGCGGCTTTGATGCCCTCTGCATATCGTCCCTCCTTCATGCTGATGTCGAGGGTAAGGGCATCTTTGGTCTTTGCCACAACGTAGTTGCCGAACATGATGCCAGCTCCCGAGAAGGGAGCATCAGCCTTGCGAGTAATCTCGCCAAGACGCTCGTTAAGCATGCCAGCGATAGCATCCTCCATGAAATCTGCCACAATGTATGCCATGGTTCCCTTCATCTCGCGAGGTATTGGGTCGCTCTTGAACATGATGTTTGCCCCCATGCTGGTGTATTCCTTGTCCTTGCCTATGAAGATGAGCGGCTCCTGATTATCGGGCACAGGGAATTCCTCACGAACAGCAGCATCGGCTGGAGCGGGAGCTATGTCGGCAAACATGTCCTTCAACTTCTGCTCGATGGCATCGGGGTCAACATCACCCACAACAACAAGTGCCTGCAGGTCGGGACGGTACCAGCGACGGTAGTAGCTGCGAAGGGTCTCGTAGGGGAAGTTTTTCACCACCTCCATCGTACCGATGGGCATACGGTTGGCGTACTTGCTGTCCTTGTATAGAGCAGGCAGGGCTGCCTCGATGAGACGCATATCAGCACTGCGGCGCACACGCCACTCTTCTTCAATGACACCACGCTCCTTGTCGATTTCCTTGTCTTCGAGCGAGAGGTCATGGCTCCAGTCGTGCAGGATGAGCAGACAGGAATCGATGGCACCGGCTGTCTCTACGTTCACATTATTTATATTATAGACAGTCTCGTCGAAGGAAGTATAGGCATTCAGGTTCTCACCGAACTTTACGCCAATGCGCTCCAAATACTGCTTCAGGGCATCACCAGGGAAGTGGGTCGTGCCGTTGAAGCACATGTGCTCCAGGAAGTGGGCAAGACCGCGCTGGTCGTCCTCCTCCTGCATAGAACCAACGCGCTGGGCGATGTAGAAGTCGCAGCGCTTCTCCGGCCACTCGTTATGGCGGATGTAATAGGTTAGACCATTCTCCAGTTTGCCCACCTTGACGGCAGGATCCATAGGAACAGGCGGCATCTGCTGAGCGCCAACACTAATAAACACTAAACAATAAACAATAAATAATAACTGTCGTTTCATATTTTGAATTTTGAATTTATACATTTTGAATTGTTCCCCTTGAAGGAGGTTAAGGGGCTTTACCTCATCTTCCACCCGTCTTCCATCAGCACGAGGGACATTTCTATATGCTCGCTGGTACTGTCAGAGAATAGCAGTTGCAGCCTGACGTAAGCTGTGCTGTCTGCACCCAAGCTGTCATTCAGAGCCGACACACTGCGCAGATTCCTCATGTCATCGTTTGCCATGAATTGTGCCGTGGCATCCACAAGCTGACTGCGGAAGTCGTCGGGAAAACTTTCAGCATCTGCATAGCCGTTCACAAAGCCATCATAGTCTCCCTTGATGAGCATAGTATAGTACTGCACAGCAGCCTTACGGACAGCCTCATGCGTCATGAGACCCTTTTTGCAGGCAAAAAGGACAACAGTCAACAGACAACAGACAACAGCCTTTTTCATTTTTCACTTTTCATTTTTCATTCATTTTTGCCTTACAAAAATGTTGATTGGGCATCCCGTGAAGTTCCAACGTTCGCGTATCTTGTTCTCGAGGAAGCGCTTGTAGGGCTCCTTGACGTACTGCGGCAGGTTGGCGTAGAAGACGAACGATGGCACGCGGGTGTCGGGAATCTGCATGCAGTACTTTATCTTGATATACTTGCCCTTCATGGATGGAGGCGGATAGGCTTCAATGAGAGGCAGCATCTCTTCGTTCAACTTGTGCGCCGAAACCTTGCGCGTGCGGTTTTCATAGACATCCTTGGCTGTCTCGAGCACCTTGAAGATGCGCTGTTTCGTCAGGGCAGAGCCGAAGATGATGGGGAAGTCGGTAAAGGGCGCCATGCGTTCGCGAATGGCATCCTCCATCGTCTTGATGACCTTGTTGTCCTTGTCGGGCACGAGGTCCCATTTGTTGACCACCACGACGAGACTCTTCTGGTTCTTCTGTATAATCTGGAAGATGTTGAGATCCTGTGTCTCAATGCCTCTCGTGGCATCAATCATCAGGACGCAGACATCGCTGTTCTCGATGCTTCGTATGGAACGCATCACACTGTAGAACTCCAAGTCCTCGCTAACTTTGTTCTTCCTGCGAATGCCGGCTGTATCGACCAGATAGAAGTCGAAACCGAACTTGTCATAGCGAGTGTAGATACTGTCGCGGGTGGTGCCTGCTATGTCAGTGACGATGTTCCTTTCCTCACCGATGAAAGCATTGACGAGGCTCGACTTGCCGACATTGGGACGTCCCACAACAGCGAAGCGGGGAATGTTTTCGTCGGGCAATGTATCGCTCTCCTTTGGGAAGAGGCTGACTACGAGGTCGAGCAAGTCGCCCGTCCCGCTTCCCGTTGCTGCGGAGATGCACTGTGGGTCGCCCAGACCGAGCGAATAGAACTCAGCTGCGAGGTACGTCTCGTTGTTGTCCATCTTGTTGCAGACGAGCAGGACAGGCTTTTTCGAACGGCGCAGGATGCCAGCCACTGACTCATCGAGGTCGGTTATACCGTTCTGGATATCGACCAGAAAGAGGATGACATCAGCCTCGTCAGTGGCGAGTGCCACTTGCTTGCGTATCTCTTCTTCGAAAATATCATCACTACCCACAACCCATCCGCCGGTATCGATAACAGAGAACTCGCGGTTTCCCCACTCGCACTTGCCGTACTGACGGTCGCGGGTGGTACCTGCCTCTTCGCTGACAATGGCGTGCCGTGTCTGAGTCAAGCGGTTGAAAAGGGTGCTCTTGCCCACATTGGGCCGGCCTACTATGGCTACAATGTTTGACATAACTATACAATTTGCGCGTGCAAAGGTACAACAATAAATTCAAAATTCAAAATTAATAAATTCAAAATTGTCTATTGTCCGTTGTCTGTTGTCTGTTGTCTTTTCACTTCTTCATTTTTTTTGTACTTTTGTTCTCGCAAACAGACATACAAATACATAACAACAATGAAAAAGAGAATCACATTATGCTTGAGTCTGCTGCTCCTGTGCGTCTGCACAGCTATGGCAACAGTAAACATCATTCCCAAGCCCACATCTGTCACAGAGCGAGAGGGGGCGTTCCAAATCAAGAACGGTCTGACCATCGGCTATAATGAAGCGAGCCTGGAACCTGCTGCCATTTATTTGCAGGAGATATTGACAAAAGAAACGGGTCTGTCCTTTAAAATCAAACAAGGCAAGGGCAAGATACAGCTTAGCATCATTTCTGCGTTCGACGAAGGAGGAAAGGACCGCTCCGAGAACTACGAGCTCCATTGCGACAAAAAGGGTGTCCGTGTCTATGCCAACAGCTATCGTGGCATCATCAACGGCATCGCCACGCTGAGGCAGTTACTCCCCGTAAAGGGGGGTGGGGGGTCTGTTCCTTGTGTCTCCATCAAGGATGCTCCCAACTTCCATTGGCGCGGACTGATGCTCGACCCTGTGCGCCACTTCTTCTCCGTGGAGGAGACAAAGCGGCTGCTCGACCAGATGGCACTCTATAAGCTCAACAGGTTCCACTGGCACCTCTCCGACAACGAGGGCTTCCGCATGGAGGTCAAGGCTTATCCGGAACTGACTGGCGATACGATGGCTTGGCGCCGCTTCAACTACCACGACCGCCAGTGCCTGGAACGTGCCAGCAAAGAGAACAATCCCACGATGCTTATTCCCTGGAAGTTCATAAAGGAGGTTGAGGGCTTTGGTGAACTCTATGGTGGCTACTATACGCAGGACGAGATTCGCAACGTAGTGCAGTATGCAGCCGTGCGTGGCATCGACGTGATTCCCGAAATCGATATGCCGGGACATAATGGTTCCGCATGCTGGTGCTACCGTTGGCTCAGTTGTACGCAGGACGGCCGCGAACCGCTCTGTCTTGGTCGCAACAGCACCATTGAGTTTGCCGAGAAGGTTTATGACGAGGTCTTCAAGCTCTTCCCCTATGAGTACGTGAGTATCGGAGGCGACGAGGTGAACCGCCGTCGCTGGTCGGAATGTCCTGAATGCCAAAAGCGCATCCAAAGCGAAGGTTTGAAGGACGTAAGTGAGTTGCAGGCGTGGTTCACAAAGCGGATGGAGAAGTACTTCAACGCCCACGGACGCCGCATCCTGGGTTGGGATGAAATCCTGGAAGGCGGACTCTCCAAGACAGCTACCGTCCACTGGTGGCGTGGCGACCACCCCGACGTGACACAGAAATCCACAGCAATGGGCAACGAGGTAGTGCTCTGCCCCTTCACCTTTCTCTATTTTGACTACGCTCAGGACGACAACACCCTGCGCCACATCTACGACGGTGACATCGTACCCGTTGACCTTACCCCCGAGCAATTGAAACTCATCAAGGGAATGCAGGCCAACATCTGGTGCGAGCGCATCCCAACCGAAGCACGTATGCAGTGGATGGTATTCCCTCGCGCCTTGGCATTGGCAGAAAAAGCCTGGACGCCCCGCAAGGACCAGAACTGGGACGATTTCTTCCCCCGCCTCCAAGCACACCTTCAACGCCTCGATGCTATGGGCATCCAGTACCGCCCGCTCCAGACCAAGCGCCCATGAAGTTTTGGCTCGACAAACTCAACTATGGACTATGAACTGTAAACTTATTCTTACATTTGTCCTTGCCCTTGTCGCAGTAACGGGGCAGGCACAAGAGTTCAAGGCCGTGCCTGACAGCGCCCTGCTGCATCGTCCCTTCGGCAAAGCAGACCAGAAGATGTTCCTGCATCCGGACCGCATCTTCTATCCCGAGACGTGGTTCCACTTTGTCAACGGAAACGTGAGCCGCGAGGGTATCACACGCGACCTGGAAGCCATCGCCGAGTCGGGCATTCAGGGCATCCAGCTCTTCCACGGACGCATGAGCGACGATGTGTGGCCTGGAACGGAGGAACCCATCGAGTGTCTGACACCCAAATGGGAGGATCTGGTGCGCCACACAGCTACCGAAGCACACCGGCTGGGTATGCGTTTCAGCCTCCAGACCTGTCCTGGCTGGGCCATGAGCGGCGGACCGTGGATTACGCCCGAGCAAGCCATGCGACACCTCGTCTATACGCGTACTGATGTAGAAGGAGGAGAAGAAGTGGATGTGAACCTCCCCATCGACGCCAAGGAAGATTGGCGCGACTGGAGGGACATCTGCGTGCTGGCCTTCCCCACGCCACAAGGCGACACGGGCCAGTATTGCGAGGTGGAAGAGGTTCAGGCTGACGACCACCAACAGGAATGGGAACGGCTGTTGAAGGAGGGAAAGGACTTCGTGATGCCCCCTACACAGCCCGGCAAGCCTTACCGCTTCACTGTGAAGCTCAAAGGCTCAGAGAGAGCTCGCTCGGTGGAGTTCAACCCCATCAACGACTTCAACCATCCATTCAGCGTACAGCCCGACATCCATGTGAGGATTATGTGCGAGGGACAACAGATAGTATTGTTGGACTCCGACTTCCCTGCTGCCAACTGGCAGGACTCGGAGAAAGGAATGACGTTTGCACTGCAAGAGAATTCAAAATCAGGAAGGGATTCCACAATCTATCTCGTGGAAATCACAAACCTGCACGATATGCACATCCGCTACATGCGGTTCCTGACTGCTGCCCGAGGCCACAACTGGGAGATGGAGGCTGGATGGACGTCGCGTACAAGTCTCACTCCACAACCCTCTCTCCAAGGAGAGGAGGAGACTTTTGTGCGCAGGGCAGAGGTGCTTGACATCTCTGATAAGATGGATGCGGATGGGCATCTCCGCTGGACGGCTCCGCAAGGCTCATGGACCATCCTGCGTATAGGACACGTCAACACAGGCCGACAAAACGGACCGGCTCCGAAAGAAGCTACAGGTTGGGAGGTCAACAAGCTCGATACCGCCTTTGTGACCTTCCAGTTCAACAGCTACATAGGCCGCTTGGCCGACGGACCTTTGAAGGGCCTCATCAATAACATGCTGATGGACAGTTGGGAATGCTCCTCGCAGACCTGGACTCGCTACATGAAGGAGGAGTTCCTGTCGCGCCGTCACTATGACTTGACATCCTGGATGCCTTCCCTCTTCGGATGGGTGATGGACGACCGCGAGCAGACCAGCCAGTTCTTGGCCGACTGGCGGCGCACCATCCACGAGCTCTTTACACAGAACTTCTACGGACACATGACGCGTCTGGCTCACGAAAAAGGAATGACGGCCAGCTATGAGACGGCAGCAGGAGACATCTTCCCCGCCGGACCTATGGAATACTACAAGTATGCCGACGTGCCTATGACCGAGTATTGGCAGCCCTTCGACAACTTCCTTGCCAACCATAACTTCAAGCCCATCCGTCCCACGGCCTCTGCAGCCCGCATGTACGGCAAGCCGCGCGTCAGCGCCGAGTCGTTCACTTCGTTCATACTGACCTGGGACGAGCACCTCTCCATGCTGCGCGAGGTCGCCAATCAGAACATGGTGGAGGGCGTCACCCATACCGTCTTCCATACCTACACCCACAATCCCGACCCCGACCTCTACTTCCCAGGCACATCTTTCGGCAGCGGCATCGGAACACCGTTCCTGAGGGCACAGACGTGGTGGCCGTATATGAAGCACTTCAACACCTATCAGGCTCGCTGCGCCTTCATGCTCGAACGCGGACGGCCCGTGAGCAGCGTCCTCTGGTACCTGGGTGACGAGACGGAGCAGAAACCCGACCAATATACGCCATTCCCCGAGGGGTTTAAGTACGACTATTGCAACACCGATGCCTTGCTCCACCGCATCAGCGTCAAGGACGGCAAGTGGCAGACGCCCGATGGCATCAGCTACGACCTGCTGTGGATTCCCAAACGCGGACGCCTCCTGCCCGAGACGCTGGAACGCCTCTGTGAACTGGTGGCACAGGGCGGACGCCTCGTGGCGGACGAGCCCACGAACATTGCCACTCTATCCAATGACCAGCAGCAAGCAGAGCGATACCAGAAGGCCAAGGAGAAACTGTTTGGGAATTCAAAATTCATAATTCATAATTCAAAATCTCCCCTCTCGGAGTCTTTGCAGCAATTTGGCCTCAAGCCTGATGTCATCGCAGCTGGAGGGAACCTTCGTTGGTTGCACCGTCAGGACGAGGGAGCTGACTGGTACATGGTCTGCCCGCAGCAAGAGCAGGCCTTTAGCGGCACTGTCCAGTTTCGTCAGACGGGACATGCCGAACTATGGAACCCTATGAACGGCAACATCACTCCCGTAGCCACACGGCAGGATGGCGACTATGCTTGCCTCGACCTCAACCTGAGCCGCGGTCAGATGCTGTTTGTCGTGTTCCGGCACAATGGCAAACCAAACCGGAATCCAGTCAATTATCAATTATCCATTTTCAATTATCAATTGACTCCTTGGACCCTCACCTTCCCACAGGGGTCGGGAGTAGGCTTGCCGCTCACACTTGATGAGCTTCAGCCTTGGAAGAACCTGCCTCTCTCGGACGAGGGCAAAGCCTTCTCTGGAACTGCCACCTACGAGACCACCTTCCAACTCGATAAAAAAGAACGCCGTGCCCGCTATAAGCTTAACCTGGGCAAAGTGGAGGAAATAGCCGTCGTCAGTGTGAACGGTCAAGTCACCGACACCCTTTGGGCTGAGCCTTACGAGACCGACATCACCCGCTTCGTCCGCAAGGGCAAGAACCATCTCACCATCCTGGTCACCAGCACCTGGTACAACCGTCTCGTCTATGATGCCCGTCAGCCTCAGGACAAGCGCAAGACCTGGGTCATCAACGGTCCATCGGACAAAGCCGAACTCCGTCCCTCCGGTCTCCTCGGCCCCGTAACACTCGTCACCGTCAATCAGTGAGGCATTGCAAAAAAGGGCTTTTGCAGCTTTTTTTGCTACGCACAGGAAATATTTTTTCTCTTCGGAGGAAAAAGTTTTCCTACGCACAGGAAAAATAATTGCTTCCCAATGGTGTTTTTGCGAAAAAGGATGTTTTTTTTATGCTCTTTTTGTGCCGAATTCGCAATTTAATGTCACAATGTCACATCGAAATACCCTGTAAATCAATAAGTGTGACATTGTGACATTAAAATCGTAAAAAAAATTATGGTGGAGCGGTCAGATGTTCACGAATGAGCGTCCTATTCCTTCTGCCGGAGGATTACTATTCCTCCCACTGAAGGATTACTATTCCTTCCCGCATAGGATTACTATTCCTACCGCTGAAGGATTACTATTCCTTCCGCCATAGGATTACTATCGCTCCGACAGAAGCGACAGCCCGCTGGCAGGGGAGGGACGGTATGTAACAGGTATAAGCTGGAAATACTCTAACCGATGGTTATGCCTCACATAGAACAGAAAAAACGATGTGAGGCACATGTGAGGCACATGTGAGGCAACAAAAAGTAGGGGTAATTCAATTATATATCTTCATTTTTCTTCTTTTGGCTCACTTTCTCACATAAAAAAGGAAAAGTTAAGGTATTAAAAGAAAAAATATAAAATAGACAAAGATAAGTTGAAAAAACAATGTGAGCCAAATGTGAGCCAGCGGAAGACTGCTTTATGAAGCAGGCATCTATGCGACTACAATCGTGCCCTGGTGCTAAATTCAGTTTATTTTGCCGTTTATCGTCTGAATTAGAAAATAATGGGTGCAAATCTCAAAACGAGTTTTTCAAGAACTTCAGAATAATCTTACGCTTTCTGCCATCTTTTATCATTTTTTAGTTAAAACTGCCGGTAGAGTGCAGATTTTTGTGTAATTTTGCCATCGCAATTCTAAAGGAGCGCAAAGACATATTGCTCAATAGACTCTCAATTCACCACCACGAGAAACGAGCAAACATCAATTATTGGGACTGCCCATACAAGGCGCAGAAATTCCCGTGTATTGATGTGGCTTGTGGTGAGCCGAGAGTCGTATGGCGAAGGTCTGCGCCTCTTTTGTTGAAAAGAAGTATTCACAAAAGCTGTAAACGTCAATGAAAGAAAAGTTATTATCGGCTTTGATGGTTCTGCTGACAGGTTTAACGGCAGTGGCACAGGACATAAGCCAGTTTAAGGTGCTTAGCGATTCGGCATATCAGACCAACACGATGTACCAGTCATGCAACAAGTATCAGAAAGACGCCATACTCTTTATGGACTTAGTAGCAGAAACGCATCCCTATTACATTAGGTCCGAACGGTGCGAGGAATGGTATGCTAATAAGGAGACGTTGTTGGAGAAATGCAAGAGCATAGAGACGGACGAAGCACTTGCCGATGCCCTTAACGAGGCCTTGGGCAAACTGAAGGATAAACATACTTGCGTTACTACGGCAAAACAAGTGAAAGAGGCAACATTGGCAGAGCGGAAGAAACTGACGGAGGCTGGCATCACATCTTTCGCTCCAGACAGGGAACACATCATGCGTCCTCACGCCACGGTTTACGACTACCAGATTTTCCCAGATATAAGCATCTGCTATCTGCAATTCAACAAATGCGCCAATGACCCGGCTAATCCTTTTTCATCTTTCCTTGATAGGATGTTTGCAGAGATGAAGGAGGCGTGCATCAAGACGCTGGTGGTGGATGTGCAGTACAATAGCGGCGGCAACGACTACTATTGCAGCCTGCTGATGGAGCATCTTTATCCTTTTGACAACTTAAAGACCTTCACTGCCTATACCCGCCTTTCAAACTTTATGACAGAGTATTTCCCTAATGCAGTTGAACTAAAGAAGAATTGGGAACAAGGAGGCCACAAGGACGAACTCTATCAAGAGCCTGCCAATAATAACAGCAACTATCAGCAGCCAAAGCTCTACGAGGGGCAGGTGGTATTCGTTATGGGACAGAGGACTTTCAGCAGCGCAGGCAACCTTCTAACCTACGCTCGCGACAACCACTTTGGCACCATTATTGGTACGACCTCAACTTTTGGACCTTCCCACTATGGACATATCCTTCCCTTCCGTCTACCCAACACAGAAGTGTATGGATCCATCTCGTGCCAGTTGTTTGTTCGTCCTGATGAATCCAAAACCGACGAACCCTATATGCAACCAGATATCAAGGTTAACCTCGAAGACTGGGATGCATCATGGAGCCTTATTACTGAGAAATACGGGGTAAAACAATAATTCCCCAAAAATATTAGTCGGATAAACAGATATATTATGAAGAAGAAAACATTCATCACCATACTGCTCGCCCTTGTGGCATTCACTGCGAACGCTCAGTTACTATTCCGCATCAGCGGCAACGGTCTGGCTGCTCCATCCTATATCGTAGGTACCTACCATATTGTCGATGAGTCATTTGTGGATTCCATTGTCGGCATACGTCAGGCTTTGGTCGATTGCCAACAGGTTTATACCGAGGTGCTAAAAGGCGATTTGACAAACGCGGACAGCCTTGCCTTCAAGAAAGCACAACTGCTGCCCAAAGGTGTGACTATTGACAAACTGCTTTCGTCCGAAGAGATGAACCGACTGAACGCTTTTGTCAAGAGAATAATTGGCGCAGATCTAA
>JAILRU010000068.1 GCA_024697945.1 Bacteroidaceae bacterium | reverse complement strand
TCTCACCAATAAATGACTCAAAGTGCTTCTGTACGTGGTGCTTCGACAGCTTATCAACCTCCAGTCCCTCAGCCTCATTGCTGCAAGGACCGCAAGTGACGTCGGCGCCCTGCTTCGTCTTGCATATTTCAATGCCGTTGGGCGTCCAGTTGCGCATAGCCTGGTCAGGCTTCACCCACGGACCGCCCGACTGACTCCAGCCCGGACAGTTGAATATGCCCATCTCTATGCCTAGCTCGCCTGCCGTCTTCAGAGCCGTACGCAGATTTTTCCACCACAGGCGGCTCTGAAATTTATTCTTGCCGAAAGCCTGCCCCTCCCAAGGATTATCCCATGTCGTTCGGTTGCGAATGTCGGTGGCAAGGAATGCCAGCGTGATGCCGTTGTCCTTCATCCATTGCAAGTCTGCCTCCACACCTTCGGGGTCAACCTGCTCATTGACCCAATAATAGTAGCATCCTACGCGGATGCTGTCGGGTGGTGTGAGAAACGCTTGCCATAGGCGTTCGCGAGGGTTATCATTTGCTGTCTGTGCATGGACTATGAGAGTGAAAGCGAACATAGCCATAAACAGCAGGTAGTGTTTCTTCAAAAAAATCATTTTGCTATTTTCCATATATTCGATTTATCTGCCTGTTCACTATTCTTCACCAAACTTCTCCGCCAACCGCTTACTTCGACAGAATTCAATAATTGCACTTACATCTTCTCCTATTGACAGGGAGACTATAATCTTGTTATCGAGTTTGTAGATGGTAGGGACAAGCAGGTCACCACGCTTTGCTGCTACCCGATACTCTACCCGCAATCCATTTACAACGAAATCTTCCGGCAACAGCTCCATTGCCATGCGAACATAGTTGGCATTGTTCAGGTGCTTGTTGTAATCGATATCGGCACGAAGAACCTGAATAGGTTTCTGTATCTCACCTTCTATCTTCGGAAGAATAATACGGCGATCCCGATAATTCATCTCTAACTGCGGCTCCAACGTCATCGAGGCAATTGTGGCATCATCCACACGCTTCAGTTTGCCAGCCGCCTTGTCTACGAATGCTCCCATGCTCCAAGTCTTGTAGCAGGGATTACCTTCAGCATCATAGATGAAGGTGTTACGGAATCCAAACATTGGTTTCATGCCATAGACGGAGGTCGTCACCGTCAGTTCCTCTTTGTATTCCGGCACTCGGACAATTTCCACCTGACGTGTTGCCAGCAACTGAGCCATGTTTTGCTCCATGAAATACTGCTTGATGCCAGGCTCACTGTCTATCCACATCTCTGAGCAGTCTTGCATCATTTGTAGGGCTGAATAGAGCTTCAGCCGTCCTTCGCTGTCACAGGTGCTTGTCGTTACTTTGTATTTTAAGCTATGCATACATTTTTATTTTATCGGGTCCCCGGTTCCTTTGCATGAATCAACACCCATTGACCTATTTCTCTGTTTCTTTCTCTGTTCCTTAGTTTCTTCATTCTCCCAAAGGTCAACGGCAATATCCGTTAATGCCTTGGGCATGGCCCTGCCGCTTGTCTGAATGTCTGCCCACGGGCATAACTCGGCATAGTTCTCGTCAATGACCATATCGGTAGGCGGGCCAATGGGACTGTCCTCGCTGTAATAAAGGTGCCTTCCGCAACTGATCAGTTCGTCAGCATCTGTGCCAGGCTCACCGAGCTGATTGTATATTTCCGCATTTATCTCATAGAGATGATAATCTCCTCTGTCAGATGTCTTGGCTGTATAGAGGTTACGCTCTTCATCATAACAGGCCTTCCAACCTATTCCTACTTTAAATTGCATCATTATATTGGGTGTTTGGGTAAATAATGAATTGTTTTACTTGCCAATAATGTATGTGTTGAACGAGTGGGGCGAAGCCGCTGCGTTCAGATACTTGCCTTTCACCTTGACGCTCAGGCATACATCAGCGTCGGTGAAGTTGCCCATGGTGACAATGATTTGCTGGCCGTTGCGGAATACGACGACAGGCGTCTTGCTGTAATCACGGCCTGCGTAGGCGATCGTCTCGGTTCCTGGGGCGACAAACTGGCAGAAATGCTTATAGGCATAGTATTCGGCGGTGTATCGTTTCTGGCGTGTCTTGCTGTCCACCTGAATGAGGGCATTCTGCGTCCAGCCCCACGTGGACCGGCCATTGTCGGCAAGGATGAAGTTCCAGTTGTAGTATTCGTCGCAACCGTTGCCGAGGTTGTCGCTGAGCAGGAAGAAGGTGTGCTCGCCAGCCTTCCAGTCCATCGAGCCATTGCCGCACTCGCTCTCGCTCATCATCAGGCGCAGTTGCGGATAGCGTTCTTTGAGCTGTGGCAGGTTCTCACGACACTCCCATTGGGTGGCAATACCTTTCACGTTGGATTGGAGCGTCTTATCATCGATGATCTTCTGCACATAGTCCAGACGGTTGGTGTTGAATGTGCCTATCCACAGCTCCACCTCGGGATGCTGCTTGCGAAGCGTCGGCGCCAGATACTCGTTGTTGAAGCGCAGCGTGCCCTCGGCAGTCCATGCACAGCCGGGATAGGGCGTGTAGCTGTAGGCCTCGTTCTGATACATCACCTTGGTGATAGGCAGCCCTTGCTCGGCATAGAGGTCGATGAAGCGGCAGAACATGTCGGCATAGCTCTGCAGATAGCGCGGGTCTTGAATGAAGTAGTCCTGCGTGGCGAGGCGGCGCGGAAACACGCCGGTGCGCTCGCCCATGAGTTTCATCTCGTCGGGGTCGACAGGACCGCCTTCGTAGAGCAGATAGTCCTTCTCCTTCGGCTGCGTGTTATACTGACTGCTCAGCACGCAGTAGTCCTGGTTGATTTTCATCCAGGCGGGC